>JAUYSD010000156.1 GCA_030696505.1 Sulfuritalea sp.
CGGCCGATAGGCTGCGGGGTGCTTGCGCTGAATGGTTTGCCAAAGCACGCTGTGGCGCTGGCGTGAAATTGACAGCAGCATGCCGCTGGAGCTGACGCGATAATGAAACAGCGCCTCCGGGACATTCACCGCGCGTGCTCCGGACAGGGCCAGCCGGATGTTGAATTCCCAGTCTTCATAGCCTTGCCGCATGGTCTCGTCGTAGCCTCCGACGCGCAGCCATAATGCCTTGCTCATCAACAGGCAGTAAGGTAACTGGTTGGTGCAAAGCTGCTCGAACAGGTTGAACTGCTTCGGCAGCACTCCGGTCTTGTCTCCCTCAAGCACAAGATGGCAGAAGACAAAAGCGTTGTCGGGGTCTTTGGCCGGAATTGCGGCGACAAACTTTTCCAGGAAGTGAGGATCAATCCAGTCGTCACAGTCGAGGGGCAGGACGTAGCGACCGAGCGCCTCCCGGAATCCGGTGTTGCGCGCACCCGACAGTCCGCGATTTTCCTGTTCTATGACTCGGATGTCGGCCGGCAGTTGCTTCAAGAACCGCAGGGTTTCAGGCTCGGTCGATCCATCGTCAACTACGATGGTTTCGAAGTCACGGAATGTCTGCATGCGCACACTGTCGAGCGTCTGTCCGAGAAAGCGGTGCGCGTTGTAGCAGGGCAGGATGACCGAGATGAGGGGGGGGCGCGATGTCATGGTGAGTTCAGCGGCCGGGGCGGCACTCGGTCCATATCTCGCCCCAGAGCGTAATTGTTTCACTCTGCTTCAGGTCGGCAGCAAGCAACTCGGCGGCCAACTCGTCGAGGCGATGCTCGATGAAATGCTCTGGATCGGAGAAGTATCCGATACCTAGTTCCCGGCGCAACGGCAGCTTCCAGTCACGCTCGAACAGTGGTACGCGGATGAGTATTTTCTCAGGTGCGGCTTGGCGCACGATGTCGCGCAGAAAGCCTATCCGGTCCTCGATGTGTTCGAGTATGTTCGACAGCACCACGACATTCCACGGGCCTGCCGGAAGATTGTGGCGTGCGTCAGCTTCGGTGAAGCTGAGGTTGACGGGAACTTCACCGGAGCGAGCCTGGCTCAGGCGACCCTGATCGAGCTCGACACCGACCACCAGGCTATCCGGGACACGCGTGGCGATGCTGCGTGCCACGGCACCGTAGCCGCAACCGATGTCAAGCACGCGCGATCCAGCGGCAATGCGATCCACGAAAAAATCGTGATAGCGCATCAGTCGGTGCTTGGGGTGCACGTTGCGGCCGTAGGCCATCGCGCGCTCGTTGATGATCCAGTCGAGCTTGTCCTGGAGCGCAAACAGCCGACGCAGCGAATCTGCGGTCTGGCTGCCGCGCGATTCCAGGATCAGCAGCCCAGTGATGAAGCTCCTGCGCAGCCCTGCCGGAATGAGGCGCCAGATACTGCTGAGCAGCCCGGCAAGTCGCAGGAGTATTCCTTTTAGTTTGGGTGACATTGGCGCTGGGCGAGGAGATCTTGAAATACGGATCGGTGACGATCTATCCAGTGCTCGATGTCGAATCGCTCGACAGCCCGACGTCTCGCCGCAGCGGCGAAGGCGTCATGACCCGCGGCAATTCGTAGCATGCCCTCGCCAATAGCCTCGGCCTTCGGTGTCTGTGTCGTATCCCAATCTTCGGGGCAAGTAAGCGCAACGCCAGCTTCGGTTCCCGCCAATTCTGGCACTCCGCCGCTGTCCGAATAGAGTATCGGCAAGCCGCTGGCCAATGCCTCAAGTACGGTATTCGGGCAGGGATCGTTGTGCTTGGTCATTACATAGGCGTCGGCGTTGCGATAAACGTCAGGTGCTTGCTCCTGAGTATAGGCACCCATAAATTCAATCCTGCCCGCAAGTCCAAGTTCACTTGCCTGGCTTTCTGCGCGACTCCTCGCCTCGCTGTCGACCCAGCCTGCAACCTTGAGCCGCGCAT
The DNA here is from genome assembly GCA_030696505.1 of Sulfuritalea sp. Taxonomy (GTDB): domain Bacteria; phylum Pseudomonadota; class Gammaproteobacteria; order Burkholderiales; family Rhodocyclaceae; genus Sulfuritalea. The sequence goes on from JAUYSD010000156.1 coordinate 1,947, forward strand.
TCAGGCCGCCGTCACACGCAATCCGGAGCCCAGCAATAGTGCTTTCGAGACGGTAGTACAAGTGCCTGTCGATCTTTCCCGTGATGAGGAAGCAATAGTAGTCATTGCGGGCGCTATCGGGAGCGCGCAGGTGCGGTCGGAAACGTTCCGTATCGACGGCATTGTAGAGAATCTCGCCGCTTCCGGAGCGTGCACCAAGGAACTTGTCTGCCGCACGCCTGCAGAACTCGCTCTGGTAGAACACCCAGTCTGCGGCGTGGTAAGAACGAGCCATGCGACGATTCTGCGCCGCCCAGTCGCCCGCATACCAAGCCTTGTAGAACACCCCATTCTGATTATGCACGATAGGTACCCCGCGCCGCTTCAAAACATCGAGAGCCATGCCGGGAAGATACGGCGTGTTGCTGAGCAGATAGACCAGGTTATAGCCCCATCGCACCTCCGGGAAGTATTCGCGCAGGCGCTTGACCTTGACAAGAGGACCGCCGAAGTCGCCCCTGCGGGCGCCCCCATAGTTGACCGCAAGCTCCTCGCGGCGGGGCACCGCGAGGTTGCACAGCACCTGGGCACCGCAGGCAGCCGTGTAGGCATCTCTCAGCAGTTTTTTTGTCCAGGGATATTTAAGGTGCATCATCGAGCAAGGGCTTATAGACTTCTTGAAAATGGCGACGACCCACGATGCTCCAGTCGCAGACTTGGACCGCTTCCCGCGCACGGATGCGCAGGCGAGCTGCCGAATCTTCCGGCAAGGCTAGCAGGGCCAGCGCCTTGGCGGCGATATCCTCTGAATCTCCAGAATGGGCAAGCCCTCCCGTTGTCTGATCGACGATGAGGTCTGGTGCCATGCCCACGCGAGTCGATACTACTGGCACACCACTCGCCATACCTTCCATGAGCCCCATCGGGCCGCCTTCTTCGCGCGATGTGACAAAGTAGAGGTCGAGTGCATGGTAACAGTCCACCAACTCGCCGTGGCTCTGCACATAACGGTGCACGAATGGTACGCCGAGACGCTCCAGCCCCTGTTTGACGAAGCCACGCGCCGGGCCTGTCAGCATTGCAACAACGGGTAGTTCGTGCCGCATTCGTGCAAGGGCCTCAACAAAAACGTCAGGCCCCTTGATCAGCTTGGGCTCCATGCCGTCACCCCATCCAACGCCGTCTTTCTGAAAAGACCCGATTACGATGGCATCCTCGGCGATACCGAGTTTTGACCGGGCGGCCTGTTTCTGTTCACTTGTCGGTGGATGGAAGAGCTTTGTGTCCACACCGATGGGAATGCGCACAAGTTTCTCCCGAGGGACTCCCCATCCCAGCAGGCGTTGTTCGATCAGCCCTGCGCCGGTAACGATACGGGCGAGCCGCGGCACGCTGCCGAGAAACTCGTCTATGTGGCGCGACACCTCAGGTCCGTCTTCGTGTTTGCCATGGAAGAAGGAAGTCACGTAACGGTTGGATCGAGACATGTGGCGGCCCCAGGCCAGCCACATGTACTGCGATCCGAAATGGACGACACGGTGCGCAAGGCGGTACGGTTTGGCTGTGGTGGCTATCGTGCCCGGGCAAAGTGTCTCGATTTCGTCGCGCACATGCTCGCCGACCCAGCGGATTGCCCAGTCGGCATGCTCGATGATGAAACTAACGGGCGGCCCCTTGCTTCGATACAGCCCGGTTGCCGCAGCCAGTCGCCAGGGCACACAGGTCGCACGAAACTGCCAGCGACGCAGCATATCTTTAAGCATGCGTCTGATGGCCCTGAGCGGCAGCGAGTGCGGCAACTTCTGCTTCGACCATACGCCGCACCACTTCCGGCATCAGGGTGCGCGCCTTCCAGCCGAGGCTGGTAGCTGCTTTCGCCGCATTGCCGAAGCCGCAGCGAATCTCGGAAGGGCGAAACAGGCTGGCATCCGTGCGCACATGATCTCGCCAGTTGAGGTCCAGCGCGGTGAACGCGGCGTCAACAAATTCCTCCAGGGAGTGTGCAACACCTGTTGCGATGACGAAATCTTCCGGCTTTTCCTGCTGCAGCATGGCCCACATCGCCTCCACATACTCCGGCGCCCAGCCCCAGTCTCGGCGAATGGCAAGGTCGCCGAGTACCAGTTGCTCATTGCTGCCGTTTGCGATACGAATTGCGGCGGCGGTAACCTTGCGCGTGACGAAGCGTTGCGGCCTCAGGGGAGACTCGTGGTTGAACAGGATGCCCGAACAGGCATACAGGCCATAACTGTCGCGGTAATTGGCCACCTCCCAGAAGGCTGCGGACTTCGCGACGGCATAGGGACTGCATGGGTGGAATGGCGTGGATTCGTTGGCCGGTTTGCCGCCGGTGTCACCGAAACATTCGCTTGATCCCGCGTTATAGAACTTGATCGGGCGAGCGAGCAGTCGAATGCACTCGAGGATATTCAGCGTGCCGACCGTAATGCTTTCCAGTGTCTCCACCGGTTGCTGAAAGGAAAGACCGACTGAGCTTTGGCCGGAGAGATTGTATATTTCGTCAGGATTGGTGCGCGAGATTACTTGGAAGGTACTGCGAAAGTCCGTGGGAACCGCGGAATGCAGCCCGATTTGTTCCTTGATTCCAAGGGCGGCAAGGGAAGGGAAAGCGGATATTTCTGCATCCCGCGATGTCCCGTGAACTGTATAGTTGCGCTCCAGCAGGAGCTTGGCGAGATAGGCGCCGTCCTGGCCGGATATGCCGAAGATGAGTGCAGTCTTGCGCTCGTCAGTCATGAGGGTCACTCCGCATCGGGGCAGCAGTTTGGCAGACAGCGTACATGGTTCCGCATACCGGAACGAGGTGATCCAATTTCAAGCATCTATCAATCAGCCCGCAATAGATCCAGGGCAGTTGCTGTGTAGGCGTGAGGCGGACATCGCCGCTGATTTCATCCTGCATCTCGCGCCCTCCTCTCAGGTTGGTGCACCGTCGGCGGCGTTTTGCGTGTGACAGTGCATCTTGCAACGGGGGCGCCGGACGCATATATGAACCACATGTTCGAAAGCCCCGCTATCGGGTGTAGGTCGCCACAATATCTGCACAGCACAGTTGCCGTAGAACTCCGGGCAGATGTTTGTCTGCCGACCGGGCAAGCCTGAGGGACAGCGTTGGCAACAAGGTATTGATCGGGGTAAGGCTGGCGTTATACCACTCGGCATGCTGGAGCCGTAGGGGAGGCGTGGCGGCATCCGGGAGGTAGGCGAACGTCTGGAACGACTGACCGAGTACGCCCCTGCCGCGCCAGACACGCCTGATCATGGCGCGTACATGCCAGTCCAGGCAGCTTGGATTGGTGAAGCTGACAATGAATTGCCCTTCCGGGGCGAGGAGCGCCGTGATGCGGGTCAGTGCCGATTGCCAGGCCTCGGGCGAGAGGTAGGTACTCACCCCAAGCATGAAGATCAGATCGAATGCGGGATGTGGCGGAGTGATTTCGGTAATGTCGCCGACGGCACGTTGATGCGGCGGAATCCTGCTTCTTGCCAGCATTTCGGCACTGATGTCGCAGGCGAAGTAGTCCGGATCGGCAAGTTGCTGGGTGATGCAGTTATATACGGGTCCGGTGCCGGCACCAATGTCGAGGATGCGCTTCCCGGTGAAGTTGATGTCCCGTGCGGCGATCCGCAGCCGTTGTTGATGCAGATAGCTGTGATACGGGCGCTCGCTGGCGTCATAGCGGTGATCGTAGTCGCCGGCAATACTGTCGAAGTACTGGCTGACGGGAGTCTTCATTGGTGCTGCCCGTCATCCTGAGTGCCGTTGCGTGGCTTGCGGGCCACGGCGAGCACCATGTGGCCTATCAGCGATCCGGGTATCAGTGGCGCCAGTATCGCGCTCAATCCCTTCGTCAGCAGCCATTCGTAGGGCAGGCCGAACTCGTGGTGCAGACTGCGGAGAACGCCCTGGCGCTTGCTAATGGGCTGTACTTTGAGTACTTCAAAGCCCCCGATCTCCAGTTCCCGCGACAGTTCGGCCCGGGTTAGGCGCCATTGGTAAAAGCGCAGCTTGCTTCCTGCCGGACGTGGCCGGGCGAAACCGCCGAGGATGGCGTGGCGCAGATTGTCCAGTGGCACGCTGACGAACAGCAGGCCACCTGGCTTGACGACGCGGAACGCTTCGCGCACGCAGTCCTGCAGGCCGGATTCGAAATGCTCGAATACGCCCCAGGAGAAATACGCATCGAAGCTGGAATCCGCAAAGCTCGTGCGGCGGATGTCCCCATCGACAAACTCGGCTTCCGGAAAGCGCTCCTGCAGCTGCTCGACAGTTTGGCGGCTGAGATCGAGACCGACCACAGAAAATCCTTGCCGTGCAAAGTAGAGTGTCCAGTCGCCGAGGCCGCAGCCGCCGTCGAGAATGCGTGCGCCCTTTGACAGATCTGCCAAATACGGAGCCATGGTGCGGTATTCATCCTTGCGGGGGATGCGATCGATCTTGCCTTGCGGTCCGCCTTCCTGCTCCCAGACGGTAGTCCAGAATTTCTCGACGAATGCGGTTTCCTGGTCCGCCGGTTCCGCCGCCTCGATGTAGTCTTTGCGCATGGGGTCTCAATACCGGGTTAAGTCTGCCGCGTCCCGATGGTCTTCGCCGGTACGCCACCGACAATCGCATAGGGCGGGACATCCTTCGTCACTACGGCGCCGGCAGCCACGACGGCGCCATCGCCGATCGATACATTCTGCAGAACCACCGCATTCGATGCAATCCAGACATCATTACCGATGACTATCGTGCCCTCGCTCATCCCCTGATCGTTGATCAGGATGTCGACCCGCTCGAAAACATGATTGTTCGAGCGCAAAACCACATTCGGGCCGATCAGCACGTTGTTGCCTATGGTGATGGAGCCTTTGCCCCTGGCATTGACCATGACGTTGGCGTTGGCACTGAAATTGTGGCCGATGCGGATCGGAGTCTCTGGCGTCGCGTACAGCTTGCAGTCCCGGGCCAGGTAGCATTTGCGGCCGATGCTGATGCTGCCTGGGCAGGTAATGCTCACATGGGTTTGAATCGACAGTTCCGCGGCCGATGCGGCAAGGCGAACGCTGTAATAGGCGCGCCGCAGGGCGATCCCGATGGCTCCCGGTACGGCGCCGAGGAAGGCCTCGACCCAGTCCTTGATTTCGCGAATGATTGGACGCAGTGGGTTCACGGAAGGATCATCCGGCAGGGCGGCCGAGGTCTGGTGGAGTTGTGGGCGCAGCAGGATAGCCAATGCGCTCGAGTATGGTCAAGTGCATGGTCGCGTCGTGCCCCTAGAGCGGAACCTGATTGCGCAGCACGAGCCATGGATTGCGCCATGGCCGCCGGGCTTCGCGCATCGCATTGCTTTGCGCGAGCATTCTGTCGAACAGAGCGATGTATTCCGCGCACATGCGTTCCGCAGTGTGGGAATATGCTGACAATTTCTCGACATGGCTTCCGTATTGCTCCAGCATTTGTTGCAGGGCGGCCATGAAATCCGTGTCGTCGAAACCGATGCCAAATCCGGCGCAGTACTCGGGCAATGCACCGCTGCGGCGATAAAGCAACGGCAGGCCACAGAGGGCGCCTTCAATGTGATGCATGCCGGCTGGCTCGTTCACCGAGGCGGTGACATAGACGTGGTGGGACGAGAGTTCGCGTGCCAGCGCGTCACCCTGTAGTGGACGGAGATAGCGCGCATTGGCAAACGCAAACCCCGGGGGCAAGTTGCCGATGTAGGTGAATTCGATCCGATTCCTCCATTCGCTGTCGGCCAGCAATCGATCCAGGGTCTCGTAGACATCGAAGCCCTTCATGCGGTTTCCGCCCCAGTGGTGGGTGACTAGCCGCAACGGTTCCCGGCCATCCCAGCGCGCGTAAGTGGCGCGATTGAAAATTTGCTCGTCCGCGCCATTCAGGATCACCGATGCTGGCGTGTCCCGCCGCCAGACGTGCAGATCCTTGAGCCATGAAGCGATGAACACGGTGTGGTCTGCGCAGTAGTTCGCCTGCCTCAGCATGCGGTTCATGCTCCGCGTGCCTTTGCGCTCGTCGCATTCATTGATGCGGTGGACCACCAGTGCGCCGTGATTCTTCAGCAGGAGATAGCGCAGAATGGCCCCAGCGCCGAACGACACGGTCGAACTGCGCGCCCTCGGATCGGTCAGGACGATGATATCGATGTCGCTATCGGTCAGGTCGAATCGTACGGCGTCGCCGCGTCGCTGCAAGGCTTCGCTGAGGGACCGGGCAAACTGGTTGCCGCCACCCCATGGTCCCTCCTGAAGGTGATAGCCGATGGCAACCTTCATGATTGGCTATGCACGCGAGACTCCAGATACGAAGCCAGTTGCCTGGCCATCAAGCGCACATTCAGGTGCTCGTCAATGACTTGACGCGCATTTTGTCCGAGCTTCGCCGCCGAGGCCGGCGAAGCCAACAACTTCTCGATCGCTCGCCGCAAATCGATCGGGTCACCGGGTCGGGTCAGTAGCAGGCTCTCCCCGTCGACCATCAGTTGGCGATCCCACAGTCCTTGGATGTCGCTGAAAATCACCGCCTTGCCACAGGCCATTGCCTGCAGGCAGGCACTTTGGCCCGACGGTTGGAGGGTTTCGCGAATCGCCAGGACCACAAAGCGGGCGCGTTGATACAGACGCAGGATTTCCTCATCGCTAAGAATCTGAGAGCGCCAGTCGCCACGGATGATCTCGATGTTGGCAGCGGTTGTGGGCACAGGCAGTCTGGTTACGATGCGTAGCCGAGGGTACTCGGGACGCCATGCGGCTACCAGAGTGGCATAGTCCCGAGACTCGTCGTTGCCGATACTGAGTACATATCCGTCATCGTCCGCCTCACCCGGCTGCCAGAATCGCTCGTCGACGCCGAACGGCAGGTAATCGACAGGCACCCCTGCACCCAAGGCGCGGGAGAGGGATACCTGCTCTCCGCGCGAAATCGAAAGTATCCGAGTTCCATTAAGGGCCCATCGATAAAAAGGCGCCAACCAGGGCGATAGAGGGTTACGCGCGAGGCCCATCGGAAGAAAGAATAGTACCGGTTTGAGATAGCCCAGACGTTTGAGTATGGCTGCTCCAACACCGAAGCTGTTGGTCGTGGCAATAATAGCCGCGGCTTGATTCAGGCGCTGAAGATTTTCCGGGCGGGCCAATGATGACAGTGCCGCTATAGGCAGTCCACCCAAAGCCCTGCCCAGGACGGCAAGCAGTCGTCCCGGCAGGGGAAGGGGGCTGCGGATTCCGAGATCCTCCTCGTCGAGCATACTGACTGGCCAGCCGAGTGCGCAAAGTTCCCGGTAGCCATAGAAGAACTCGGTTGGATGAACTCCCGCGGAGGCGAGGCGGGCCGCTCGCCCATTCTTGAAGAGAAAAAGGATCACGATAGTCTGAGAGAAGATTGCCAAACAGGCTTTGCCGGCAGAACCACGTTCTCGATGAATTCCACAAGCCGTTCATCGTAAGCGCGACCGAAGCATAAAACGTAGTGCGAACTCGTTGGCCGCAAGGTAATGGCGAAGCGCTCGCCGCCGACATCGCCAGGCAGGGGCCCAACAACCGGATCGAGTGAATCTTTTTCTCGTGCGATGAAGAGCAAAGGTTTTGCGACAGAATCGGCGACGGGTGTTGGTGGAAGAGTGCCTGCGCAATGATGGGTTCTGCTGTCTTCTTCAGCCAGAAAGCACGGTATCGGCTCGCCGTGAAAATCAACTTCGATGACGATTGTCGAATTGGGTGATTTCGGTGCATTCATTGGGGAACGAAGGTCGTGCGTGTCCAGGTAATCCGGCGTCGCAATTTCCGAGGCCCTCGTTCGGCCCCGTGTCATATATCCGCGCATCGTCTGCCGGGATCAACCTTGATTTACTGCGAAATTTCGGCGAGAGAATCCGCCAATTGTCTGATTCTCTCGCCGTAGGTTGGTCCGTCCATGATGAGGAAATGGCGTGCATGGCGGAGCAGCCCGTCATATATGCCTTGATTGTCAGACTGCGCCATGAGCAGACGGCATTTCTCGGAAAACTCTGATTCCTTGTCGCACACATTGACCCCGGGCACTCCCCAGAAGTCGGCAAAGTGCACCATGTTCAGGGCAAGTTGCGTGTGCCGCCCGCCCTCCCCATCTATATCTTCCCGAGGGAAAAACATCAGAACGGGTTTGCCTAAGATGGTTGCCTCGAGCAGGATCGTTGATAGAGGCGAGATGACTGCGCTGACGAGATGTAGCAGCTTCCGCGTGATCGTATAGTCGGCCATTTCTATTCCGAACTGGCCGGTTGTTGTAGCGCGTCGGTAATAGGACTCCATGAACGGGTCCATGCTGATGTGCCGGCATCCAAGGTCGAAAAAGCTGATTTCTCCTTCCCCAAGCTCGCCGCGCCAGGGGTGAGGGCGATAGATCACGTGACAACGTGGAATTGTCCCGGTTTCGATGAGATCATTAAGCAGTTTCAAGTACTTGGATTCATGTGCCCCTTTGTTCGCGCCGCCGTAAAGAAAAATCGGCACACCTTCGGGCACTTGGAACATGGCGCGCAATTCTGCGTCGGTTTCCTTGACCGGCTCACGATACACTTGGAACTGGGCGGCTCCGAAAGCAAGAACATCGCTCTCCGGCATTTGCATATATTTAATGGCGTGCTGTCGTGTTTGTTCCCCCCACACCACCAGTTTGTCGGGGTGGCTGGTGCTAAGCGCTTTTGTACTGGGGTTGTCCCAAGAGTTCATCAGCATTACCAGGGGGATATTCATGGCCTTGCAGGTGAACGGCAGTTCGTTGACGAAATAGCCCGCAAGGACTGTCGGATGAATCACTACGTCGGGGCTCTCTTCACGAATGAGGTCGACGAGGGGCTGATACATTCCTTGCTGTGCCATGAAGCGGCGGCGAAACAACGGAAAGATGCCCGGCATTGACAGCAATGCATAGTATTCTGTGTGCCACTTGCCACTGATTTCCGCCATCAGGCGTTTGCGCGGACGATAGTTTTCCGTGCCACGCTGATTGCGCAAAACGGAAGCAGCAAATAACTTGTGCCAGCTACCCATCCGCTGCCGCGTGATTCTGGTTCGTAACACCCGTGGTAGACCGAGGCTATCTATATCGGTAAATATCCACTTCTTCTCGGTGGTCTCATCGACGTTGAATACATAGGTAACGTCAAAACCTTTCTCGAGCTCGTGGAACGCACCACTCTTTACGAAATGACGAATAATCAAGTCATGGTCGATAAAGACCAGTGCTTTCTTTTTCATGCCGGCCCTGACTTGCTTGTGCGATCCAATTTCTGCCCGTTCAATTACTCTTTTGCCACTTGATTCGCGGATTGAATGCCTCTTGCTCGACATGCCCGGAATTGGCGCGCACCGTGGCGAACATTTCATCGAGCGCCTTGTCGGTGAGCAGCGTTGGCTTGAGGCCGAGATCGACCAGCTTGGAGTGCTTGGCGTTGTAATAGTGGTCTTCCAGCTCGACGCGGGGGTTTTCCAGATGATCGATCCGGACCGAAACGCCGGCCCGCTTGGCTGTCTCGGCAACCTTGCGGGCGAGATCGTTGACCGAGAACTGCTCGGTGAACTGGTTGAATACTCGAAACTGTCCACAGTCCGCAGGACTGTCGACAGCCAAGCTGACGCACTGGATGGTGTCGCGAATGTTGAGGAAGCCGCGGGTCTGGCCGCCCTTGCCGTACACGGTGAGAGGTGAACCGACAGCCGCCTGCACCAGGAAGCGGTTCAGCACCGTGCCGAAGACATCGTCGTAATGGAATGAGGTACGCAGATCGGCGTGCAGCACGGTCTGATCGGTTTCAATGCCATACACCACGCCCTGGTTGAGATCGGTCGAGCGGATGCCCCAGACGCGACAGGCGAATTCGATGTTGTGGCTGTCATGCACCTTCGACAAGTGATAGAAACTGCCGGGCTTCTTCGGGTAGAGCACGGTGTCGCTGCGGCCGTTATGATTGAGCGTAAGCCAGCCTTCCTCGATGTCGATGTTGGGCGTGCCATATTCACCCATGGTGCCCAGCTTCACCAAGTGTGCATCGGGACAAGCGTGGCGCATGGCGAACAGCACGTTGAGGTTGCCGACGATATTGTTGGTCTGCGTATAAACGGCTGTTTCTCGGCTTTGCATCGAGTAGGGCGCCGACGGCTGCTCGCCGTAATGCACGATGGCTTCTGGCTTGAATGCCTCGAACAACGTGTAGACGAAACGATGGTTGACCAGATCTCCGACTTTGAGTTGGATATCGCGCCCGGAAACTTCCTTCCAGCGCTTGACGCGGGCGTGCAGCGTCGGGACGGACAACAGGGGCTCGATGCCCTCTTCGAGTTCCCAGCGGCGCTTGGCAAAGTTGTCGACAACCACGACTTCATCGCCGCGTGCCGAGAAATGCATTGCGGTGGGCCAGCCCAGGTAACCATCACCGCCGAGAATCAAAACGCGCATGCAATGCCCCCATCAGATCGATGCAAAGCTGCGGATTTTACCTTGATTACAGGCCAAAACGACTCGCCACCACCTCGGCAACGACAAGGTCGAGTTCTTCGTCGATATTGATCGACTCCATGCCGGTCATTTCGACGAAACCGACGGGTTCCACGACGAGTCTGCCGGTTTCATTGAACGTATCGTGCCCGACCACATAAACCGCACTATTCAGACGACAAAGGTGGCCCATATCCTGCCGCCGGACATGCGGACTCGCATCGCGGATATAGCGTTCCAGGATCCGATCGGATATCGCGAAGATATTCTCGGGCTTTCGCTCCAGCGGGCATACGGATATGACCGAGCGGCAGTCCCCCGCATGGAATCGCTCCAGCGCCGCCCTGACATGGCCGGCATTGCGAAAGGGCGAGGTCGGCTCCAACAGTACTAGGGTCTGCACGGCAAGCCCGGCGGCGCGTTCGAAATTGTCGATTGCGTCTGCGATGGCTGGCTCGATGGCCGACTGGTCGCTCGCCAGTTCCGCCGGCCGCAGGAAGGGCACCTCGGCGCCACAACGCCGGGCCTCCGCAGCGATCTCTTCGTCATCGGTCGATACGACGACGCGGTCGATCATTCCTGATTCACGCGCCGCATCGATGGCCCTCGCCAATAGAGAGCGATCGCCGACAAGTCGCAGGTTCTTGCGTGCCACTCCTTTGGATCCGCCGCGAGCGGGGATTAACGCGAGCGTCGTCATGTCAGTAGGTCATGCGCTTGTTGAGCAGATCGGGGCCGATGGCGGCGGTCCGCAACACTTCAACCACGCGCTGCCATGCGAGTCCGTCGCCGAACGGTCGGCTGCAATGTGCAACGCGCTCTCTGAAGCCAGTGTCCTCCATGGCCGTGGCCAGCGCGTCGGCGACACTGTGACGATCGGCGTTACAGTGAATCACGTTCTCGGCATGCAAGCGGCCAAGCTGGCGCTGGCCGACGTTGATTGCCGGGAGCTTGAAATAGGGGGTTTCGATCAGGCCGGCGGAAGAATTGCCGACCATTGCCCCGGCAATGGCAAGGAGGCCCCAGAAGTCGGGAGCATCAATGTTCTGGTGGACGGAAACGCCGGGATGCGACTCGACCTCCCTGATGGCGCGCACGATCTCGTCGTAGCCCTGATCCGAGCAGGGGTAGACGATGATCGTCCGGCGGTCGCACTTGAGTATGGCATCGAGGATTGCCCGCATGTCGGCGTAGTGGTCCCGGCGGCGTGTGGTTTCCGGATGCTGCAGGACGACGATAGGCTTTTCGCCCTCCGCTATGCCATACCTTTGTCGTATCGTTGGCTCGTCGCTGTAGTTGCCGGCAACGATGGGATCGACATGGTTGTCGCCGGCAACGTGGATGCGCCACTCCTCCTCGCCCATGCGCCGGATGCGTTCGGCGCTCTCCGCTGTCGACGGGAAATGCAGATGCGAAAGCTTGGTCATCGCATGGCGCATCAGTTCGTCGACGTTGCCCGACAGGTCGCCGCCCTGGAGATGGGCGATCGGGATTCCGAGATGGATGGCCGTGATCGCCGTGGCCAGCACTTCGCCGCGGTCGCCGTAGAGAACAAGGATATCTGGTCGCAACTCGTTCAGCACGTCCGACATGCGATTGAGGCACAGCCCAAGCGCCCGGGCCCGGGCCACCGGGCTGCCGTCCTCCTGTTCCATGTCTACCGCGGCGGCGATCCTGAAGTCGCGCGCAACCTCGGTGGCGGTGGCACCAAAGCGCGGATTGACATGCTGGTCGGTAACGATCAGCGAAAGCCGAAGCAGGGGGTCGGTGTCGATTGCGCGCAGCATGGGCTTCATGGCCCCGTAGCCGCCGCGTTTTCCGGTGAGCACTGCAATATGGCGTCTGCTCATGGTTCCAGATCCCCGAGCTGCAGCGCTGTGTCCGTCGCAACAGGTCGCGCAAGTCGCTTGCCCAGGAACTCCTCCTGCCGGCTGGGCGGCAGGCCGTCGCCGGGCCTCTTGGACAGCAGATGTTCTGCTTTGAGGACGGTGCCAGCCGGCAGGTCGCACGAGGCGACCAGGCTTTTCAGTGCCCAGTCGAGCGCCGCCTGTTCGCAGGGCTGAACTTCCTTCACCGAACGGCCGAGGGCCGCTTCCACTTCACGGATCTCGCGCACGAACGCGGCGAAGTCGTCGGGTCCGCAGGAGACTTTCCAGTCCTGGGCGTTGGGCACATTGAAATCGAGCGTGATGTGCTTCTCGACAATGGAGGCGCCACGCGCCACTGCGGCAAGAACAACCTGATGTCCTTGCGTGTGGTCCGAATAACCGATCGGGCCGGGGAACAACTCGCGCATGCGGTCCATGGCGCGCAGGTTCACCTGCTCGAGCGGTGTTGGGTAACTGGTCACGCAGTGCAGGAGCGCCAGCTCCTCGAGTCCCTCGCCGGCGATTGCGGCGAGCACTTCAGCCAGATGGCGCTCTTCATACATGCCGGTCGAAAGGATCATCGGCTTGCCGCGGCGGGCGAGTTCCCGCAGGAAGGGCGTGTTGCCGCGTTCTCCTGATCCAATTTTGTAGGCAGGAACCTGCAGCTCATCGAGCCACGGCAGCACGGATGGATCGTGGGCCGTGCACAGGAAGGTGATGCCGCGCTGGTCGCAGCGCTGTTTCATCATGGCGATGAAATCGAACCCGACTTCCTTTGACCGCAGACGATCGCGCCATTCCGGCAGGCGCGCCGAGATCAGCGAGTTGGTGGTGAAGGCTTGGGTCTTGAAGGCGTCGGCGCCGCCTTCTGCCGCCAGGTCGACCAGGGCCAGCGCCTTGCCGGAG
>JAUYSD010000301.1 GCA_030696505.1 Sulfuritalea sp.
CTGGATGCACTCGATAGAAAAAATCCGCTGGGAGGAAGACTGGCGCATCGAAGGCCGCACACTGGTCATCGCCGAAGCGCGCATCCGCGGCAGCGGCGCCGGCATGGAACCGCCGGCCGGCGCCGTGCTGCGCCTGACCCATTCCCCGTATGCCGCCGGCTACACGCTGTGCACACCGACTGTTTGCCGGCCGCTGGCGGATCAATTGCCGGGAATTGCAGATAACGCCCTGATCGAGATCACGCCCTGCTGAACGACGCGAGCGGATTTGCGCCGACTTGCCATTGGAATGAGTTGCGGCTAATCTGCCCGACATTTATTCCAAACGGCATTGCTGTCGGCAAGCTCTGCGCAGCCGGCAGCGCCGACAACATCAGGGGCGATGATGAATGCAACGAGCTGCTATGAAACGCTGGGCGTGGTTCGCGATGCCACACCGGAGGCCATTGCTGCTGCCTACCAGCGCTGCCTGGGCGAACTGCGGGCGAGCCTGAACGGCCCGAATCCGCCGCCGCCCGAGCGCCTGGACGCCCTGCGCGCCGCCTACCAGACACTCGGCAATCCCGCTTCGCGGCAGGCCCACGATGCCGCGCTGTCCCCGCCGACCCCGCTGTCGCCGGCGCGCGCCGCCGATGCAGGGGAGCGCAAGCCCTATCCCTTCGCCTTTACCGGCAGCGGCGGCGAATATTTCCGCATCTGGATCGTCAATCTGTTTCTTTCGCTGATCACCCTGGGCATCTATTCGGCATGGGCCAAGGTGCGCCGCGAGGTATTTTTTCACCGCAATCTGGTGCTCGACAATGCCGCCTTCAGCTACCACGGCAATCCGATCGCCATCCTCAAGGGCCGCGCGATTGCCGTCCTGTTGCTGATCGCGCTGACGGCAGCGCAGAATGCCGGCCCGCTCGCCTACGGCCTTGCCGTTCTGGCGCTGCTTCCCGTGGCGCCGTGGCTGATCGTGCGGGCGTTTCGCTTTCGCGCCCACAACACCAGCTACCGCGGCCTGCGCTTTTCGTTTCACGGCAGCTACCGGCAGGCGCTGACGGCATTTGTCGGCTATGGATTGCTCTCGGCGATAAGCTTCGGCCTGCTGTTTCCGCTGTTCTACCGCCAGCAACGGACGTTTGTGCTCAACAACCTGCGTTACGGCGGCGCGCAATTTCACTGCACGGCCAGTAACAGGCAGTTCTACGGCATTTTCCTGAAACCGCTCGGGCTGGCGCTGATCGGCATGTTTGCCATCGGTTTGCTGGCGGCGGCAGGTGGTGCCTCGGCACTGTTGCTGCCGCTGGCCTTCGGTGTCGGCACGATGACCCTGATGCTGTTTCTGCTGCCCTATATTCGCGTGCGGACCACCAACCTGGTGTGGAACCACGTCACCCTGGACCGCATGGGCTTTTCCAGCACGATGGCGGTCTTCGCCTACTTCGGTCTGCTCGCCGGCAATTTGGTGCTGCTGCTGCTCACGCTCGGGCTTTACTGGCCCTGGGCGCAAGTCCGCCTCGCGCGCTACCGGGCCAGCTGCATGAGTCTGCTGAGCGCGGAGCCGCTCGACAGTTTTGTCGCCGGGGAAAGCGCCAATGCCGCCGCGATCGGCGACGAAATATCCGAACTGATGGACATCGACATCGCCCTGTAGATGATCGCAGCGGATTATTTCGACGGCCGCAGTTCGCGGCGTCACGCCGCCCGCCTGGAGTTGCGCGGCGACACGGTAATGGTCGAGGGGGAATTCGGCAGCCGTAGCGCCGCGCTGGCTGCCGTCGAAATCTGCACTGGCACCGACCGGACCCCGAGCACGATCCGCTTCGCCGATGGCGCCATCTGCGAAATCCGCGACAGCGCGGCCTGGACCGCCGAACTCGCCGGCGCCGGCATCGGGGTCGGCGCGGTAGCCAGCGCCGAACGGCACTGGCATTGGGCCCTGGCCGCCCTGGCGGGCGCCGTGCTGATCGTCGCCGCGATCTATGCCTACGCCCTGCCCTGGATTGCCAGGCAGTTGGCACCGGCGATTCCGCAGGCGGCGACGCAAGCGATTTCCGATGCCGTCCTGCAGGGGCTCGACGCCAGGCTGCTGGCGCCGAGCAAGACCAGCCCGCAACGCCAGCAGGAGATCGCCGCCAGGGTGGCGGCGCTGGCCGGCCCCGGCGACCGCCTGCCGCCGCATCGCCTGCTGTTTCGCGCCGGCCCCACGCTGGGTGCCAATGCCTTTGCCCTGCCCGGCGGCGATGTGGTGGTGCTCGACGAGCTGCTGGCCCTGGCCAGACGCGACGAAGATGTAGTGGCCGTGGTGGCGCACGAACTCGGCCACCTGCGCCACCACCACGGCATGCGCCAGTTGCTGCAGAGCGCCGTGGTCTCCTTCGTGGTCGGCGTCTATCTTGGCGACGTATCCACCGTCGTCGCCGGCCTCACCACGCTGCTGCTCGAATCCCGCTATTCGCGCGAGTTCGAACTCGAGGCGGATGCCTATGCCGGCCGCCTGCTGCTGCCGACGCCGGCTTCGCTCGAACCCCTGATCGACATGCTGCTGCGCCTCGACGCCGCGCATGCCAAGAGCCGCGCCGCCGATCGCGGGGGGCTGTTCGGCGTCGGCGACCTGCTCAGCAGCCATCCGGACACTGCCGGCCGGGTCAGCGCGCTGCGGGCGATGAAGCGCTAAGGCCGATTTCCGGCGCAGCCGACATTGCCGACATCCGTACTTGCAGATCACTTGCCGGGGATCGACAATAGCGCGGTGATTGAAATCGGGAGTGCCCCCATGAAGCCCTATTCCGCAATTCTGTCCGCACCGGGATTCGCCATCGGCATCTGCTGCGACCAGGACGAAATCACGGGCATCGACTACCTCGAAGCACGCGCCGAGCTCGCACCGCAGACGCCGCTGGCCAAGGAAGCCGTGCGCCAGTTGCGCGCCTGGCTGAAAGACCCTTCATTCCAGTTCGGCCTGCCGCTGGCGCCGGCCGGCACGCATTTCCAGCGCCGCGTCTGGGAGCAGATCGCCGCGATTCCGGCCGGCCGGACCCTGAGCTACGGCGAGGTGGCCGCCGCCATCCGCAGCGGCCCGCGCGCGGTGGGCAATGCCTGCGGCGCCAACCCCTATCCGATCGTGGTGCCCTGCCATCGCGTGGTCGGCGCGAACCAGGGCCTCGGCGGTTTCGCGCGGCAGCGCGGCGGCTTCCTGCTCGACATCAAGAAGTGGCTCCTGCAGCACGAGCATGCTGGCTTCTGAGAACGCGCTGATCGATGAGTTCATCGATCATCTGTGGCTGGCTGACGGGCTTTCGAAGAACACCCTGAGCAGTTACCGCAGCGATCTGGCGCTGTTCGCCAACTGGCTGCAGTCGCGCAATGCCACGATAGTTGGCGCTGGCGAGACGGCGATCAACGCCTACCTGGCTCATCTGAATGCCCGCCCCGGCGGCATCAAGTCGGCCAGCCAGCGGCGGCTGATGGCCACACTGCGCCGTTGCTACCGCTGGCTGCTGGACCAGGGCCGGCTGCACACCGATCCGCTGCTCAACATCGACAAGCCGCGGCCGATCCAGCGCTTTCCCAAGACGCTGTCCGAGAAACAGGTGGAAGACCTGCTCGACGCGCCCGACGTGGCGACCCCGCTCGGCCTGCGCGACCGCGCCATGTTCGAGCTGCTCTATGCCACCGGCCTGCGCGTGTCCGAACTGGTCGGCGTGCGCCTGTTCGAGATCAGCCTCAACGACAACGTGGTGCGCGTGATGGGCAAGGGCGCCAAGGAAAGGCTGGTGCCGCTGGGGCAGATCGCCGCCGAATGGCTGCAGCGCTACATCGCCGGCGCGCGCGGCGAACTGCTCAAGCAGCATGTCTCCGACGCCGTCTTCGTCACCACACGCGGCGGCGCCATGACGCGGCAGAGGTTCTGGACCCTGGTCAAGAAATACGCACTGCAGGTCGGCATTCCGCAGCAGCGCATCTCGCCCCATGTGCTGCGCCACGCCTTCGCCACGCATCTGCTGAACCACGGCGCCGACCTGCGCGTGGTGCAGTTGCTGCTCGGCCACGCCGACATCTCGACCACCCAGGTGTACACCCACGTCGCACGCGAACGGCTGAAGCAATTGCATCGCGTGCATCATCCGCGCGGCTGATCCGCTTCAACCGGGACAGGCATGGCGCTGCAGCGCCTGCACGATCTCGCCGGTCGCCTTGTCCTGGACGAAGGCCGCCACACCGAGATCGGCGCGCTTCCAGCCGGGCTCCAGCGCGATTTCCTGACGCAGCCCCAGGCGCCCGTCGGCACCCGCCGCCAGCGGTCCAAGCAGGCGCCGCACCACGTAATCGTGGCGCAGCGTCTTGCCGGCATTCTCGCCGGCGCGGACTTCGGATTCGAGATTGTTTTCGTAAACCGCCAGCCAGGCATCGAGTCCCGGCCGTGCCATGACGATCTCGCCGCCGACGGCAAGACGCGCCGCACCCGTGGCGCCCAACTGCAGCGCGATGCGCGCAGCCGGACGGACGTCGCCGGCACCGTCGAGCGGGCTGGCGCCGCTGCGCCAGTCGCGGCCGTTGCGGAGGAACTGCGGCGTGTACACCAGGCGCGAGCGCGCCAGGCCGGCCATCGTCTGCTGGCGCTCGGTGTAGCGCGGACTGGCGAAACGATCCGTCCAGCCGAGACGATCCCAGTAGTCGACATGGAAGGCCAGCGGCACCAGTCGCCCGGCGTACTCGGCGCGGTCCCTGAACTGCGACAGGCGCCGGTCGGCCGGCGGGCAACTGTCGCAGCCTTCCGAGGTGTAGAGCTCGAGCAGCACCGCGCGCTGCTCCCCGCTGTGCGCCGTGCAGGCGGCGAAAGCCGCGGG
>JAUYSD010000020.1 GCA_030696505.1 Sulfuritalea sp.
TCTTCAGTGTCGAGAAGGCGGCTTCGGGCAGTTCGCCGGTTTTGATGCGCTCGACCATTTCGCGCGTCTTGTCCACGATGTGGCTCATGAACTCGTCGCGCTGCAGGCGCCCGTGCTCCATTTCGCGCAGCTTGTATTCCCATTCGCCGGTCAGTTCGGCCGAGCGGATTTCATCGACGCCGAGGTTCTCCAGTGCGAACAAGAGCGAAAAGGCCTTGGCCGTCGGCTGCAGCTCGCGGCCGTTGCGATGCAGGTATTCCTCGGTCAGCAGGCCCTCGATGGTCGCCGCGCGCGTCGCCGGGGTACCCAGGCCGCGCTCGGACATGGCCTCGCGCAGTTCCTCGTCCTCGATCAGTTTGCCGGCGCCTTCCATGGCGGTGAGCAGCGTGGCTTCCGTGAAGCGCGGCGGCGGCTGGGTGGCTTTGGCCTTGACCTCGACATCCTTGGCCCAGACCCGTTCGTTTTTTTCCAGCGGCGGCAGGTTCAGGTTCTCGCCGGCTTCCTCGCGGGTTTCCTGCGATTCCTTGCCATACACCGCGAGCCAGCCCGGCGTCACCAGTACCTTGCCTTCGGTCTTGAAGGCTTCCTGCTCGATGCGCGTGATGCGCGTCGTGATGTTGTATTCGGCGGACGGATAGAAGATCGCGAGGAAGCGCTTGGTGACCAGGTCGTAGATCTTCTGTTCCGGCTCGGAGAGGTTCTTCGGCGCCGCGCCGGTGGGAATGATGGCGAAGTGGTCGCTCACCTTGGCATTGTTGAAAATGCGCTTGTTCGGGTGTACCCAGCCGTTCTTGATGATGGCGCCGGCGAAGGTCGCGTAGGGCGTGCCGGCCATGGACGCCAGAGTTTCCTTGACCGTGGCGATGTAGTCCTCGGGCAGGTGGCGGCTATCGGTTCGCGGGTAGGTCAGCGCCTTGTGCTTTTCGTACAGCGCCTGAGCCAGTCCCAGCGTGTTCTTGGCCGAAAAACCGAAGCGGCCGTTGGCCTCGCGCTGTAGCGAGGTGAGGTCGTAGAGCATCGGGCAGGCCTCGGTCTTGGGCTTGCTGTCCTCGTCCACCGTGCCGTGCTGGCCCAGGCATTTCTTGCGCAGTGCGTCGGCCTTGGTCTTGTCCCAGATGCGCTCGGCGCGGGCGTGCTCGTCCTCGGCCTTCTTGAACTTCTCGTCGAACCAGCGGCCGCGATAGGTGCCGGCCAGGCACTGGAATTCGCCTTCGACTTCCCAGTAGTCGCGCGAGACGAAGGCGCGGATGCGGCTTTCGCGCTCGACCATGATCGCCAGGGTCGGCGTCTGCACGCGGCCCACGGGCGTCTTGTAGAAGCCGCCTTCCTTCGAGTTGAAGGCGGTCATGGCGCGCGTGCCGTTGATGCCGATCAGCCAGTCGGCTTCCGAGCGGCAGCGCGCGGCATCGGCCAGCGGCAGCATTTCGTGGTCGGTGCGCAAATGGGCGAAGCCGTCGCGGATCGCGGTGGCCGTCATCGACTGCAGCCAGAGGCGGCGAATCGGCTTCTGCTTGGCGCCCAGCGCGTGCTGCGCCACGTAACGGAAAATCAGCTCGCCTTCGCGCCCCGCGTCGCAGGCATTGACCAGGCCGGTGACATCCTTGCGCTTGATCAGGCGCGTCAACAGGCGCAGGCGTTCCTGGGTGCGCTCGATCGGATTCAGCGAGAAATGCGGCGGAATCATTGGCAGATGGGTGAAGCTCCACTTGCCGCGCTTGACGTCGTACTCTTCCGGCACGGACAGTTCCAGCAGATGGCCGATGGCCGACGACAACACGTAGTCGTCGCTCTCGAAGTAGTCACCGGTCTTGGTGAAGCCCCCCAGCGCCTTGGCAATATCCTGGGCGACGGAAGGTTTCTCGGCGATGATGAGTTGCTTTGACATTGTCTGTTTGGGTGATGCGGGCTATTGGAGCACTGCGGGCGCGGTGCACGGTCAGGAGCGGCGCATCATAAGCGCGCCTTTCCCAATTAGGCAAGCCGGGGTTTAGTTGAGCAGGAGGCGGGTGACGTCGCCGCCGCTGCCGAAATCCTCGTCGTCGCCCTCCTCGGCCAGCAGTTCCTCGAGGATCAGGGCGTCGACTTCGTGGCGGTAGCGCCAGATCACGGCGAGCACGATGACCTTGAGCCGGTCGAGGCTGACTTCAGCGTCCGGCAGGGCGAGGGCGCGCTCGATGATGGCTTCGCGCAAACTGGCATCGACGGCGTCATGCTGCTCGAGAAAGGCAATGAAGCCGCGGCAGGCGGCGGGCAGCCTTTCCTGCTCTTCCTCGTCGTAAATCCGGATCGAACCGGCGAGCGCCGGGTTGCGGCAGCGTCCGCTTTCTTCGCCGGCGAGACCGTCCAGCCAGGACAATGCCGCGGTGATGTCGTCGTTGCCGAAACCGGCGGCCGAAAGCTTGCGCGCCAGCACGGCGGGTTCCGGGCAGGCGTCGGGCAGGTAGTTCTCAAACAGGTATACAAGGATGTCGATCATGATCTCAATGGAGCCTTTGGTAGAGTCCGCCGGGCAACTGGGCAACGCGGCCGGCGAGTTCCATGGGCAGGAGCATGGCAAGAAGGTCGGCGGGCGTCAAGCCGCTGCGTGCCGAGAGCGTGTCGAGTGCGCACGGCGCATTGCCCAGTACAGCGAGCACTTGCTCTTCGCTACTGCCCTGTGTCACTGAGCCTTGGTCTGTGGCGGCGGGTGTGGCGCGCGCCGCTTCCCAGCGCAATTCTTCCAGTATGTCCTGGGCCGCTTCGACCAGCTTTGCCCCCTGGCGAATCAGCTGATGGCAGCCGCGCGACAGCGACGAATGGATCGATCCGGGAATCGCGAACACTTCACGTCCGCTTTCCGCGGCCAGCCGCGCGGTGATCAGCGAGCCGCTCTTCAGCGCTGCCTCGACCACCAGGCAGCCGAGACCAAGTCCCGCAATGATGCGGTTGCGGCGCGGGAAATTGGATGCCAGGGCCGGCGTGCCGAGGGCGAATTCGCTGAGGACCACGCCTTGTTCGGCAATGCTGCGGGCCAGCGCCTCGTTCCTCGCCGGATAGAGGCGGTCGGCGCCGGTGCCGATCACGGCCACGGTGCCGGCGGGCGTCGGCAGCGCGCCGCGATGGGCGGCGGCATCGATGCCCAGCGCCAGGCCGCTGACGATGGTCAGGCCGGCCTCGCCGAGCGCCCGGGCGAAGGCTTCGGCGTCGCGCTCGCCCTGGGCCGTGGCGTTGCGGCTGCCGACCACCGCCAGCATCGGGCGATTCAGCAGCGTCGTATCGCCCTTGGCGTACAGCAGTATCGGCGGGTCGTCCGCGCTCAGCAGGCTTTGCGGGTAGTCGGCATCGGCCAGCGTCAGCAAGCGATTTCCGGGCGCGGCCGCCCAGTCCAGTGCCGCGTCGATCTCGGCGCCGCATTCATGGCCGAGCAGGCGCTCGGCCACATCGGGGTCGACGACTGCGGACAATGCGCGCGGGCTGGCGGCGAATATCGCCTGCGGCAGGCCGAAGGTTTTGAGCAGGGCGCGCCGGGCTTCACCGCCGACGCCGGGGATCAGCGTGAGGCGCAGCCAAGCAGCGAGTTCCATTCAGGAGGCGGCGCTGAAACTGCGGCAGACAGAAGGTTGCCGCGCTGCAGGGGCGCAGCTCCGCTGTCTGCCGGTCATGGCGTGCGGACGGTGTCGCCGACCACCACGGGATGGGTGGCGTTCATCACCAGCGCATAGGATACCCGGTCGAAGACGCGGAACACGAACAGCAGGCCATTGCGGGCGTCGGGCAGCTTGTAGTCGGTCTTCTCGCCCTGGTAGCGGTTGCTTACCTCGGCGCCGGCCAGATCGGCGGCCAGCACATGGCCGACCTCCAGTCCATCGGCCTTGCCGCGATTGATCGTAACCACCGACTGCGGGCCGCCAAAATTGACCCCGCCATAGATCGCCAGCACCTTGGCCTTGACCTGGGTGCTCGGCGCGCGCGGGATGTAGCTCGGAATATCCTGTCGCGGGGCCGCCAGCAGGCGGTCGTCGCGAACGATTTCCAGCTTCGAGGTCGTCACCAGGAAGCTCGATGGCACGCCCGCCTTGGTCATGCGCGCAGTGCCGAGATACAGGGCTTCGTGGCCCAGGGTTTCCTTGGTGTCCGGGTCGATCAGCGCCTTGCCGGGACGGAACAGCTGCCAGGATTTGTGCTGGGCGGTGACCTCGGTGGTATAGATGGTGTCGCCGGCGCCGGCGATCACGCGATCGCTTTGCAGTGCCACCACGCGCGGCGCGGCGTCGAGACCGGCGGCGTCAAGCACGCGCGGTTCGCTGAGGAAGGGCTCGATTTCCTGGGCGGGAATCGAAGGGATGCCTTTGCTTAGCGGCTCGACATACTCGCGGCGGGGTAGCTTGGTCGTTACCAGCTTCAGGCGCGGCTGACTGCCGCTGCGATCGAGCACAATGACCTGGCCCGGATAGATGCGATGCGGATTCTTGACTTCTTCCGTATTCATTCGCCACAACTCGCCCCAGCGGTACGGGTCCTTGAGGAATTTGGCGGATATCTCCCACAGGGTGTCGCCGGGCACGACGATGTGGCGCTCGGGCGCGTCGGGGGCCAGTTCCAGTGGCTTGGCACCCTGGGCGAGCGCCAGGGTGCTTGAAATGCTGATGAGCAGCGCAGATATAATGCGACGCATGGCTTGATCTCCTGGCCGAGTGTCTGTGTGGATGGCGCGGCGGGCCACCCGGATATTCGCCCGATTCTGCCCGACAATTCCCCCAGCATCAATTCTTTCAAGAGCGGTTTCATGGCCCTATTGCCCATTTTGCGATATCCCGATCCCCGGCTGCACAAGAAGGCTGCTCCGGTCGCGCAGGTCGATGCGCGCATCCGCCAACTCGCGGCGGACATGGCCGAAACCATGTATGCGGCGCCCGGCATCGGCCTCGCTGCGACGCAGGTGGACCAGCATCTGCGCCTGATCGTGATCGACATTTCGGAAGACAAGTCGCAGCTGCAGACCTTCATCAATCCCGAACTCCTGGAAAAATCCGGCGAGTGCGAAGGCGAAGAAGGCTGTTTGTCGGTGCCCGGCATCTACGAGACGGTGGTGCGCGCCAGCCATGTCCGGGTGCGCGCGCTGGGACTCGACGGCCAACCCTTCGAACTGGTGGCCGACGATCTGCTGGCGGTGTGCATCCAGCACGAAATGGATCACCTCGAAGGCAAGGTCTTCGTCGAATACCTGTCGCGCCTCAAGCAGACGCGGATCCGCAGCAAGCTGGTCAAGCAGGCGCGTGAAACCTATTGAATCGGGCTATCAGATGAAACTCGTTTTCGCCGGCACGCCCGAGTTCGCCGCGCGGGCGCTGGAAGCGCTGCTGGCGGCCGGGCATCAGGTCGTGCTGGTGCTGACGCAGCCCGACCGCCCCGCCGGGCGCGGCATGGCGCTGCAGGCGTCCGCCGTGAAGAAGGTGGCGCTGGCCCACGGCATCCCCGTATTTCAGCCCGAGCGGCTCAAGGACCCAGCGACCCATGAGCCGATCCGCGCCGCCTGCGCCGAAGGCGACGCCGAGCTGATGGTGGTCGCGGCTTACGGGCTGATCCTGCCGCAGGCCGTGCTCGACCTGCCGCGCCGCGGCTGCATCAACATCCATGCCTCGCTCTTGCCGCGCTGGCGCGGCGCGGCGCCGATCCATCGTGCCATCGAGGCCGGCGATGCGCAGACCGGCATCACCATCATGCAGATGGAAGCCGGGCTCGATACCGGGCCCATGCTGCTTTCCGCCGCGATCGACATCGACGCGCAGGACACCACGGGCAGCCTGCATGATCGTCTCGCCGCACTCGGCGGCAGGCTGGTGGTCGAGGCACTGGCGCGCTTCGACCAGTTGCCCGCCGTGCCGCAACCCGACGGCGGCGTGACTTATGCCAACAAGATCGACAAGGCCGAGGCGCGGCTGGACTGGAACCAGCCGGCGACGGTGCTGGCGCGGCGTTTGCGCGCCTTCAATCCCTTTCCCGGCGCGGTGCTCACCCTGGCCGGCGAGCCGGTCAAGGCCTGGCGCGGCGCGGTGGTCGCCGCCAGCGGCCGCCCCGGCCAGGTGCTCTCGGTCAATGCGGATGGCATCGTGGTGGCCTGCGCCGAAGACGCCCTGCGCCTCACCGAACTGCAGAAGCCCGGCGGCCGCCGGGTCACCAGCGCCGACTTTCTGCACGGCAGCGCGCTGAAGCCGGATTGACCGGCCGGGATTGCTTGTCCGCCGCCAGGCGCGCTTAAGCTTTGTGCGTACTATCGGACGAGCGGCGGCGGCAAGGCTTCGCTTTGTTCCCTCCGGATCAGCCAAGTCCGGCCTGACTTCACCAGCGTCAGGGTCTTGATGCTGCTGTCGCGCCCCTTGTCGGACCGGTACTCCTGCAGGAAACGCACCCTGGCCAGATCGCCCTCGACGGCGATCGTCAGATCGTGCAGCTTGATGTCGATCCATGCCTTGTCGGCGATGCGCGTGCGCCTCTGGTGTTCCCACTGCTGCCGCGATTCGCCGGCCGGAAGTTGGAAGTCCTGCGCATAGGCCGCCAGATAGGGTCCGACCTGCCGTTGCGACCATGCGTCGCCCCAGCGCGCGACGGCGAGCAATACCTGGTCGCCGACGGGCGGTGGTGCAGCCGGCGGCGGCGTCGCCATCGAGCCGACATGGGTCGCGCCGCCGCTATGGGCCGACGCCGTCGCGGAATTTTCCCGCCCCGTTGGCAAGGGCGGCTCGCCATCGGCCTCGGGTTTCGCCGTGACCGTCGGCGGCGGCTCAAGCGTCATGCACAGGGGCTGACGCGCGTCGCCGGTCGACATCGTTTCCAGCATCCGCGTCGCGGCGGCGTGTCCCTGCACGGCTGCATGCCGAAACAGCGCCGTCGCATGGCGGTCGTTGCGCTCGACGCCAATTCCGTTGGCGTACATCCAGCCGAGCCGATAAGCGGCATCGGCATTGCCCTCGCGCGCGGCGGCGCAATACATTTCCGCTGCCCGCCCGGCATTCATGGCGACCCCGTCGCCACGTTCATGACGAAGCGCCGCGGCAATCGTGGCGTCGCCGCTGTGCGGCGCAGGGGCCGCTTCGCCGGCAAAGGCGGGCAGCGTCAGGAACGCCCCGATCAGCGCGAAACAGCGCGCCTGTCGGGCGGCGGCGACCAGCGCCGCGAGCGGCAACTCCTGGCTGTCGTCGGCGCGACTGCGCGGAATGTCGATGGAGCGGAGCATGAACGCGGAATTGGGGTGGCACCGGGAAGATTCACGCAGTGTAGCGGAGGCGATAGTTCCCGAGTCCATCGATCAGCGCGCACACGGGCTGGTATTCTTGACCCATGCTGATGCTTCCTCCCCTCGCTGAATCCCTGCACGCGGCCGCGGGCCTGATCGCCGCCGTGATCGCCGGCCGCAATTTCGATACCGTTCTGGCGCGCGCAGGCCTGCCGGGGCCGCTGCGTGCCGCAACCATGGACCTCGCCTATTCGACCCTGCGCGCCTTCGGCCGCGGCGATTTCCTGCTCGACCGCTTGCTGGCGCGGGCGCCGAAGGATGTCGCGGTGCGTGGCCTGCTGCTGGTCGCCCTGGCGCGTCTCGAAGCGCGGCCCGAAGAGGCGCACACCACGGTGGACCAGGCCGTGACGGCGGCGGCGCGGATGGACAGGGGGCAATTCAAGGGGCTGGTCAATGGCGTGCTGCGCAATTTTCTGCGCCGCCGCGCCGAGCTGCTGGCGCTGGCAGATGCCGACGCGGTGGCGCGCTGGCAGCATCCGGCCTGGTGGATCGCGCGCCTGCAGCAGGATCATCCGCGGCATTGGGAGAGCATTCTTGCCGCCGGCAACAGCCATCCGCCGCTGTGCCTGCGCGTCAATCGGCGCCGTAGCACCAGCGCCAACTTTCTCGCGCAACTCGCTGCGGCCGGGATTGCGGCGCGTGCGCTGGACGATACCGCGATCCTGCTCGACAAGCCGGTGCCGGTCGAGCGCATTCCCGGCTTCGGTGCCGGCCTGTGCTCGGTGCAGGACTGGGGCGCGCAGGCGGCGGCCGGCCTGCTCGACGTGGTCGCCGGCATGCGCGTGCTGGATGCCTGCGCGGCACCCGGCGGCAAGGCCGCGCATCTGCTTGAGTCGGCCGACATCGAGCTGACCGCGCTCGATGCGGACGCCATGCGCGCCGCGCGCATCGGCGACAACCTGCAGCGCCTGGGGCTGGCGGCGACGGTGAAAGTGGCCGACGCACGGGCCGTCGATGCCTGGTGGGACGGCCGCGCCTTCGACCGCATCCTGGCCGACGTGCCGTGTTCGGCCTCCGGCGTGGTACGCCGCCACCCCGATGCAAAATGGCTGCGCCGCGCAGCAGACGTTGCCGCCTTCGCCGCGACGCAGCAGGCCATCGTCGATGCCCTGTGGCTAACTCTGGCCCCCGGTGGCAAAATGCTTTATGCCACCTGTTCGGTGTTTGCGCAGGAGAATGCCCATCAGGTAGAAGCCTTCCTCGGTCGCCACGCCGATGCGCGGCAGTTGAAGACCCAAGAGGCCACAACCAGCGATGCACATTTTTTACCCGATGCCGAACATGACGGCTTTTATTTCGCGCTGCTGCAAAAGGCTTGAGGCCGGCTTGCCGGCCCTGGTCATGGCCCTGCTGCTGGCGGTGTCCTGCGCCGCCAGCGCCGGCAGCATCGAGCCGAAGCGCGCGGCGCTGATTCCCGGGGAGGACGGCTACAGCCTGTCGGCCGAGTTCGCGCTCGATCTCGGCAATCGGCTGGAGGACGCCGTGGCGCGCGGCGTACCGCTTTACTTCAACCTCGAATTCGTGCTCGAGCGCAGCCGCAAGTACTGGGTCAATGAACACATCACGACCCGCAGCCTGAGCTACCGACTCGCCTACAGCAGCCTGACACGGCAGTACCGGCTGACCACCGGCAACCTGCACCAGAACTTCGGCAGCCTGGCCGAGGCGATGCGCGTGGTCGGGCGCATCGCGGCCTTGCCGGTGCTGGAAAAGGATGCCCTCAAGGCCGGCGAATCCTACGAGGCGGCGGTGCGTCTGGCGCTCGATCGCAGCCAGCTGCCCAAACCCTTCCAGGTCGATGCGATCACCGACAGCGCCTTGCAGGTGGATGCCAAGGTGCTGCGCTGGCAATTCGTCGCACCCGTGGTTGCGCCGTGAAAATTGCGCTGGCGGTAATCGCCGCACTCGGCGCGATCCTGCTGTTCCTGCTGGCTTCGGCGTCCGCCAACACCGCGCTGTTTGCGGCGAGCTATCCCTGGCTGCTGGCGATCAACGGCGTCGCCGCCCTGGCGCTGGTGGTGCTGGTCGGCCTCCAGTTGCACCGCCTGCGCCGCGATTACCGAAGCGGCGTGTTCGGCTCGCGTCTCAAGTCGCGCCTGCTGCTGATGCTCTCGCTGATGGCGGTGCTGCCCGGCGCACTGGTGTATGGGGTCTCGATGCAGTTCGCGGTGAAGAGCATCGATTCCTGGTTCGACGTGCGCGTCGATGCCGCGCTGGAAGGCGGCCTCGCCCTCGGCCGCAACGTGCTCGACACCCTGCAGGCCGACCTGCTGGCCAAGGCACGCGGCGCGGCGCTGGAGCTGGGCGACGACGTCTTCGTCGGCCCGAGCCGGCTGAATCGGCTGCGCGAACAGGCCGGCGCACAGAGCGCGACCCTGCTGACGCTGTCCGGCCAGGTGCTGGGCAGCAGTTCCGCCGAGATGGGCCGCTTCATGCCTTCCGTTCCGGCGCCCAGCCAGTTGCGTCAGGCGCGCAGTGCGCGCGGGCTGGCGCTGGTGGGCGACGCCGCGGGCGGCGGCCTGATGGTGCGCGCCCTGGTGCCGGTTACCGGCAGCGGCCTCAACGCCGATCCGCGCATCCTGCAGTTGACCGCGCTGGTGCCGGATTCCCTGGTCAATAGCGCGGAAAGCGTCGAGGCCGCGCATCGCGACTACCAGGAGCTGCAACTGGGTCGTGTCGGCCTCAAGCGCATCTACACGCTGACGCTGACATTGGCACTGCTGCTGGCGCTGTTCGCCGCAATCGCCTTGGCCTTCTTTCTCGCCGAGCGCCTGGCGCGGCCCTTGCTGATCCTGGCCGAGGGCACGCAGGCGGTGGCGGCCGGCGATTTCACGCCGCGTGCCACGGTGGAAGCCTCCGACGAGCTCGGCGTGTTGACGCATTCCTTCAATACCATGACACATCAATTGAGCGAGGCGCGCGCGCAGGCCGAGCACAACCGCGCGGAAACCGAGGCGGCGCAGGCCTACCTGGAATCGGTGCTGGCGAATCTCTCGGCCGGCGTGCTGGCCTTCGACCTGCGCTTCCGCCTGCGCGCGGCGAATCGCGGTGCGCTGGCGATACTCGACGACGATCTGTCCGGCTTCGAGCAGACCCGCCTGCAGGACTGGCCGCGCCACGAAACCCTGGCCGCAGCGATCATGGAAGGCTTCGCGCGGCGCGGCGACGAATGGCAGGAACAACTCGAAATCGCCCGTCCCGACGGCATGCCGCAGGCGCTGCTGGTGCGCGGCACGGCGCTGCCGGTAAGCGGCGGCGGCGGTTATGTGGTGGTGTTCGACGACATCACGCGGCTGATTGCGGCGCAGCGTTCCGCTGCCTGGGGCGAGGTCGCGCAACGCCTGGCGCACGAGATCAAGAATCCGCTGACGCCGATCCAGTTGTCCGCCGAGCGCCTGCAACTCAAGCTGGCCGACCAGCTCACGGGAGCATCGCGCGAGCTGCTGGATCGCGCCACACAGACCATCGTCAATCAGGTCGAGGCGATGAAAAACATGGTCAATGATTTCCGCGACTACGCCCGGACCCCGTTGCCGCAGCTCGCGCCCGTCGACCTGCGCGCCCTGCTCGGTGAGGTGCTGGGTCTTTACGAGAACGCCGGCGTCGCGATCGCCGTTACCTGTCCGCGAAGCGGCGTCCCAGGTACGCAGAGCGAGCCAGCGGCAACTCTCGAACCCCTGCCGCCGGTGCTGGCCGATGCCAACCAATTGCGCCAGGTGCTGCATAATGTCCTGACCAACGCGCAGGATGCCCTGAGCGAAGTGGCCGAGGCGCGGATCACCGTCACCACGGCACGCGAAGCGGCGCGCGTGCGCTTGACCGTGAGCGACAATGGCCCGGGCTTCCCGCCGCAGATTCTGTCGCGCGCCTTCGAGCCCTACGTCACGACCAAGTCGAAGGGCACCGGGCTGGGCCTGGCGATCGTGAAGAAAATTGTGGACGACCACGGCGGCGAGATTCGCCTGGCGAACCATCCGGGCGGAGAGGTCAGCATCTGGTTGCCGCTGGCAACGCAGAATGCGGTAAAGGGAGCTTAGAGAAATGCCGAAAATACTGGTGGTCGACGACGAGGTCGGGATACGCGAACTGCTGTCGGAGATCCTGCGCGACGAGGGCCACGATGTCCAACTGGCGGAGAACGCCGCGCAGGCGCGACTGGCGCGCGAAGCCGGACGCCCCGACATGGTCCTGCTCGACATCTGGATGCCCGATACCGATGGCATCACGCTGCTGAAGGAGTGGGCCGGCAACGGCCAGCTCAACATGCCGGTGGTGATGATGTCGGGTCATGCCACGATCGACACGGCAGTCGAGGCGACCCGCATCGGCGCGCTGGATTTCCTCGAAAAGCCGATCGGCATGCAGAAGCTGCTGGCGGCAGTGAAGAAGGCGCTCGAACGCAGCGCCCGCCATGCCGGCGGCGGTCTCTCGCTGGGCGCCTTCGCCCGCCCGGGGCCCTTGCGCGACCTGAAACGGCGGCTGGACCAGGTACTGGCCAAGAGTTCGCTGCTGCTGTTGCGCGCCGCGCCCGGCGGCATCGTCGAACTGGTGGCACGCACCGCGCAGGTGCCCGGCAAGCCCTGGATCGACCTGGCGCACGACTCCAATCCCCTGAGTACCGAGATGCTGCAGCGTGCCGCCGGCGGCGTGCTGTGGTGCGAGGAAATGGCGCGCCTGACGCGTCTGCAGCAGAAGAACCTGCTGTTTGCCGCCGAACGCCTGGACCGCTACGGCCTGCGCCTGGTCGCGGCGACCACGCACAGCAGTGCCGAACTGCAGGGCCTGGGCTGGGAGGAAAGCGGATTGCTGCGCCTGTTCGAGACCGGGCTCGGGGTGCCCAGCCTGGCGGAACTCAAGGACGAGGTGCCGGACATCGCGGCGCACCTGCTGACCCAGTTGATGGAAAGCGACGAAATTCCGCTGCGGCGATTCTCCAGCGCGGCGCTCAACGCCCTGCGCCAGCATGCCTGGAGCGGCGGCTACGGCGAACTCAAGGCGGCGGTGAAGTCGCTGGCGCTGGCCAGCCTGGCCGAGGAGATCGGCGAAGAAGAGACCCTGCATCTGCTGGCGCCGGCCGGCGAACCCAGCCTGGCGCCGGCCGGCCTGGCGCCGGAAGTAATCGAGTTGCCGCTACGCGAGGCGCGCGAGGCCTTCGAGCGCATGTACTTCGAGTACCACCTGGCGCGCGACGGCGGCAACATGACGCGACTGGCGGACAAGACCGGGCTGGAACGCACCCACCTGTACCGCAAGCTCAAAGACCTCGGACTGCGCTAGACACCATGAGAATCATCATCCTCGGCGCCGGTCAGGTCGGCGCCTCCGTGGCCGAAGCCCTGGCCTCGGAAATCAACGACGTCACCGTGGTCGATCAGCACAGCGCCAGTCTGGCGCAACTCGCGGACCGGCTCGACGTGCGCACCGTGACCGGCAATGCGGCGCTGCCCTCGGTGCTCAGGAGCGCCGGCATCGAGGACGCCGAAATGCTGGTGGCGGTGACCCAGTCCGACCAGACCAACCTGGTGGCCTGCAAGATCGCGCGACGCATGTTCAACGTGCCAACCCGCATCGCCCGCCTGCGCGGGGTGGATTTCATCGCCGACGAAGCCCTGCTTGCCGACGACATGTTCGCGGTCAGCCACGCCATGTGTCCCGAGCAGGACGTCACCGACTACATCGCACGCCTGGTGGCGTTTCCCGAAGCGCTGCAAGTGCTCGAATTCGCCGACGGCAAGGCGACGCTGGTCTGCGTGCGGGCCTATGAGGGCGGCTTGCTGGTCGGCCAGCAGATCCTGTCGATGCGCGAGCACCTGCCGCACGGCGTCGATGCCCGCATCGTGGCGATTTTCCGCGAGCTGCGGCCGGTCGAGCCGACCGGCAAGACGGTGATCGAGGCCGGCGACGAAGTCTTCCTGCTCGCTGCCACCGAAAACATTCGGCATGTGCTGCGCGAGCTGCGGCGCATGCAGCAGCCGGTCAAGCGCATCATGATCGCCGGTGGCGGCAACATCGGCGCGCGGGTCGCCGCCGCGCTGGAAAAGCAGTACCAGGTCAAGGTCGTCGAATGCGACCCACGGCGCGCCGAGCTGATCGCCACGCGCTTCAAGGACACCCTGGTGCTTTGCGGCGAGGCGACCGACGAAAACGTGCTGGCGCAGGAAAACATCGACGAGATGGACATGTTCCTCGCCCTGACCAACGACGACGAGGACAACATCATGGCGGCGTCGCTGGCCAAGCGCCTGGGCTGCCCGCGCGTGCTGGCGCTGATCAACCGCCGCGCCTATGCCGACATGGTGCAGGGCGGTCCGATCGACATCGGCCTCTCGCCGGCCCAGGTATCGATCGGTTCGCTGCTCGCCTTCGTGCGGCACGGCGACGTGGCGCGCGTGCATAGCCTGCGGCGCGGCGCGGCCGAGGCAATGGAGCTGATCGTGCATGGCGACCGCAGCAACTCGAAGGTGGTCGGCCGCCGCATCGAGGAGCTGCCGATGATCGCGGGTGCGCACATCGGCGCCATCCTGCGCAAGGGCGCGCCGCAGGCCCGTCTCGCCGATGGCTTTGCCGCGGCAGCGCCGGGCAGCCACGTCATCATTCCGCATCATGACACCGTGATCGAGTCCGGCGACCACGTCGTGGTGTTCTGTACGCGCAAGGCACAGATATCGCAGGTCGAGAAACTGTTCCAGGTCGGAATCGGTTTCTTCTGAGCGGGCGGCCGGGCAGTCATGAAACGTTATTACCCGGTGGTGCGCGCATTCGGCCTGTTGCTGACCTGCTTTGCCTTGACCCTGCTGGCGCCTTTGATTTTTTCGTGGTGGATGGCCGATGGAGCGCATTCCGCCTATGACGAAGCCTTTCTGCTGACCCTGGGAACGGGGTTGATTCTATGGTGGCCGGCACGCCACGCCCGAGCCGACCTGAAGGTACGCGACGGCTTCCTGATGGTGGTGCTGGTGTGGTCCGTTTTCCCGGCTTTCGCCGGAATGCCGCTGATATTCCATATGGGAATGTCGTTCACCGACGCCTACTTCGAGGCGATGTCCGGCCTCACGACTACCGGGTCGACGGTGCTGTCGAATCTCGACACGCTGCCGTTGTCGATCAATCTCTGGCGCGGCATGATGGTCTGGCTGGGCGGCATGGGCCTGATCGTGCTGGCGGTGGCGATCCTGCCCCTGCTCGGCATCGGCGGTCGGCAGATGTTCAAGGCCGAGACGCCGGGACCGATGAAGGAGTCCCAGTTGACTCCGCGCATGACGCAGACCGCCAAGGGACTCTGGGGTGTCTATGCGTTTGTCACGATACTGTGCATTCTCAGTCTGCATTGGGCCGGCATGAACTGGTTCGATGCCGTGATGCATGCCTTCACCACCATGGGCCTGGGCGGGTTCTCCAGCCACGACGCGAGTTTCGGCTACTGGAACTCACCCGTCATCGAAGCAGTGGTGGTGGTCTTCATGCTGCTTGCCGGGATGAACTTCGCCACGATGTTTCTCGCTCTCTACGGCCGCTCGTTTCAACCGTACTTGCGCGATCCGGAGGCGCGCTGGTTTCTCGGCATCACCCTCGCCAGCGTGCTCGGCATTGCCTTCTATCTGTGGCTGCAGGGCACCTATGCCGATTTCCTGACCGCCTTGCGCCATGCCGCCTTCAACGTGGTATCGATCGCCACCACCACCGGATTTGCCAGCGTCGACTACAACCAGTGGCCCTTCTTTGCGCCGCTCTGGATGCTGTTTCTCTGCAGCTTCGTCACCAGCGCCGGTTCCACCGGCGGCGGCATCAAGATGATTCGCGCCATCATTCTCTACAAGCAGGTGTATCGGGAACTGCTGCGCGCGATGCATCCCAACGTGGTCTGGCCGGTGCGCATGGGTGGCAATCCGGTGCCGTCCAACATCCTGTTTGCGGTGCTGGCATTCGGCTTCATGTACATGACCAGCATCGTTACGATGACCCTGCTGCTGTCGTTCTCGGGCCTTGAAATCGTCACCGCCTTCTCTGCCGTGGTCGCCAGCATCAACAATACCGGACCCGGGCTGAACCAGGTCGGGCCGGCCACGACCTACGCAACGCTGACCGATTTTCAGACCTGGGTATGCACCTTCGCCATGTTGCTCGGCCGCCTGGAGATCTTCACCTTGCTGGTGGTGCTGACGCCGGCCTTCTGGCGGCGCTGATGCCCAGAGGCGGGGCGGAGAGTGCGATAATTCGATCTTTGCCCTGCCGGATTGCCGCTCATGTCATCCTCGACCCGCCCCAAGAACGATACTTTTCTGCGTGCCTTGCTGCGCGAACCCGTCGAGTACACGCCGGTATGGCTGATGCGCCAGGCCGGGCGCTACCTGCCCGAATACAACGAGACACGGCGTCGCGCCGGCAGCTTCCTGAGCCTGTGCAAGAACCCGCAACTGGCCTGTGAAGTTACGCTGCAACCGCTGTCGCGTTTCGAGCTCGATGCGGCGATCCTGTTTTCCGATATTCTCACCGTGCCCGACGCCATGGGCCTGGGTCTGTATTTCGCCGACGGCGAGGGGCCGAAGTTCGAGCGGCCGCTGCGTGAAGAATGGGCGATCCGCGATCTGACGGTGCCCGATCCCAACGTCCATCTGCGCTATGTCATGGATGCGGTGGCCGAGATACGCCGCGCGCTGAACGGCTCGGTGCCGCTGATCGGTTTTTCCGGCAGCCCGTGGACCCTGGCCTGCTACATGGTCGAAGGCGGCTCGGGCTCGGCCACCGATTACCGCACGATCAAGACCATGCTCTACGATCGGCCCGATCTGCTGCACCACATTCTGGACGTGACGGCCACCGCGGTGACCGATTACCTCAATGCCCAGATCGAATCCGGCGCGCAGGCCGTGATGATTTTCGATTCCTGGGGCGGTGCGCTGGCGCACGCGGCCTATCGCGAGTTCTCGCTGGCCTACATGCAGCGCATTGTCGCCGGCCTCAAGCGCAGCCATGACGGCGAGCGCGTTCCCTGCATCGTCTTCACCAAGGGCGGCGGCCAGTGGCTGGAAGCGATCGCCGACATCGGCTGCGATGCCGTGGGCCTCGACTGGACCACCGATCTGGGCGAAGCGCGGCGACGCGTGGGTTCCCGTGTTGCACTGCAAGGCAATCTCGATCCGATGGCCTTGTTCGCTTCGCCCGACAAGGTGGCGGCCGAAGCGCGGCGTGTGCTGGACAGTTACGCCGCCGGCGACGGCGGCGAGGGCCAGAATGGCGGCGGACATGTCTTCAATCTCGGTCACGGGATTTCCCAATTTACGCCGCCGGAGAACGTGAAAATTTTGGTTGACACCGTGCACAGCCACAGCCGGCGCGGTTCCGCGCGGGCCTAGTTTGTCAAGCCAAGGGGGGCGCGGTCTGGACCGCTTGCCCCCGCGAAAAAGGCCGTCCGACAAGGCTTGCGAAGGGGGCAGAAAAACGCTTCAAGGCGTTGACTTATTCACAGAAATCCGTCAGCCCTCGTAGTTTCCGCATCGCCCCCGCCGCTCCTCGGTATATTCGTGTAACTTGTTGTTTTTGAATAAAAATATTTTGTTCAAATATTGCACAGAGATGAAAATCGCCTTGTCGGACGGCCACTTAGGCATTTTGCCGGTTGCTTACCCACAAAGTTATCCACAGAATTTGTGGGTAAGCCATTTTCCCTTTTGCAGCAAGGCATTGAGTCCCTATGCAGAGACTTTATCGAGCATTGTCGGCCAAGCATTTGAACAGGCATGAACATAGTCCGCGTTGCTCTCGATTTGCCCCTGCCGCGGCTTTTCGATTACCTCGCGCCGGATTCTGACGAAAGCGATATCGGCCGGCGGGTGACCGTGCCCTTTGGCAAGGCTTCGCGGACCGGAGTGATTGTCGCGCTCGCGGCCGCCAGCGAACATCCCGATGGCAAGTTGAAAAGCGTGACTGCGATCCTGCGCGACATGCCGGCCTTGCCGGCCGAGTGGCTGGCGCTCTGCGAATTTTGCGCGCGCTACTATCAGACGCCGCTCGGCGAAGTGACATCCTTCGCTCTGCCGCCGATGCTGCGGCGCGGCAAACTGCCGCGCATCAGGAAGCCGGCAGCGGACGCCGCCGTAGCGCCAGCGGCAACTGTCGACGCCCTGCCGCCGCTCCTGCCGGCGCAGCGGGCGGCGGTCGAATCGATAGCCGGTATTGACGGCTTCCACGCCCTCTTGCTGCACGGCGTCACCGGCAGCGGCAAGACCGAGGTCTATCTGCGTGCCATCGACGCCGTGCTGGCCAGGGGCGGCCAGGCGCTGATGCTGGTGCCGGAGATCGCGCTCACGCCCCAGCTCGAAGGCCGCGTCGCGGCGCGTTTCCCGGGCGCCCACATCGTCTGCGCCAACAGCGGCATGGCCGATGCGGCGCGCGCGCGCGGCTTCATCGAGGCGCTGACCGGGCGCGCCCAGATCGTGCTCGGCACCCGGCTGGCCGTCTTCATGCCCATGCCGCGCCTGCAGCTGATCGTCGTCGACGAAGAGCACGACGCCTCATTCAAGCAGCAGGAAGGCCTGCGTTACTCTGCGCGCGATGTCGCGATATGGCGCGCGCATCAATTGAACATACCCATCGTGCTCGGTTCCGCCACACCCTCGCTGGAAACCTTTCATCACGCCACACCAAGGCCCGCCCCCCCCATCCCCCCCTCACGGGTGGGTGACATGAGTTCGCCGCTGCGCGGCTCCGGTGCGTTGGCTGGTCCCGACTTGGGGCGGCCCGGCGGCGGGACCGGCCGCTACCAAATGCTGGAGCTGCCCGAGCGCGCGGTGGCCGAAGCCATGCCCATCGTGCGCATCGTCGATACGCGGCGCGAGAAACTGCAGGAGGGCCTCTCCGCCGCGCTGCTGGCCGGCCTGCAGCAGCGCCTCGACCGCGGCGAGCAGAGCCTGGTGTTCCTCAACCGGCGCGGCTATGCACCGGTGCTGGCCTGCCCGCCCTGCGGCTGGATCTCGCGCTGCCAGCGCTGCGCCGCCAATCTGGTGCTGCATCTGGCGGATGGCCGCCTGCGCTGCCACCATTGCGGCTTCGAGACGCGGGTGCCGCGCGCCTGCCCGGATTGCGGCAACGTCGACCTGCTGCCTTTCGGCCGCGGCACGCAGCGCCTCGAAACCATGCTGGTCGAGCGCTTTCCCGAGGCGCGCGTGCTGCGCATCGACCGCGATTCGGCGAGCACGCCGAAGAAATGGCAGGCGCTGCTCGCCACCATCCACGCCGGTGAGGCCGACATCCTGGTCGGCACCCAGATGCTGGCCAAGGGCCACGACTTTCCGCTGCTGACCTTGGTCGGCGCGGTGGGTGCCGATGCGGCCCTGTTCGCCGCCGACTTCCGCGCCCCCGAACGGCTCTTCGCCCAGCTTATGCAGGTCGGCGGCCGTAGCGGGCGCGCCGCGCTGCCCGGCGAGGTGCTGATCCAGACCGAATATCCGGACCATCCGCTGTACCAGGCGCTGGTCGACCACGACTACGTGCGCTTCGCCCGCACCCAGCTCGACGAGCGCCGCATCGCAGGCTTCCCGCCGTTCAGCTTCCAGGCCATGCTGCGCGCCGAGGCGCGAACCATGGAGCAGGCGCTGGACTTTCTCGCCGCCGCGCGCAGCGCCGCCGTGGTGTTGGCCGCCGGAGTCACGCTCTACGATCCGGTGCCGATGCGCCTGCAACGCCTGATGACCCTGGAGCGCGGCCAACTGCTGGTCGAATCGCTGAGCCGCCCGGCGCTGCAGGCCTTCCTCGCGGCGTGGATGGAAGCTCTTTATGCGCTGAAGATGCCGGCCGGCCTGCGCTGGCATCTGGACGTGGACCCGCTGGAGTTCTAGCGGCCGCGCAGGAACCACAGCCAGCTGGCCAGCTGCACCGCCAGCAGGCCGCCGAATGTGATCTGGTAAGCCGCGCGCGTGGTCTGGCCGGAGGCCTGCAACAGATCCACCATGGCGCCGAAGCCCCACTGGATGGCGAAGGCGCCGACGAATACCATCAGGTTCAGCGCGGTGTTGACCCGGCCGGCCAGCGTCGGGCTGAAATGCGCCTGGAGCAGCGCGTAGGCGAGATTGCCGACCGAAAACACCAGGCCGAAAATGAACCACAGCGGTTCGCCCGGCGCGGCGCCGAGCACGATCAGCAAGGTCGCGAGCAAGCCTATGCCCATGCCGCCCTGCAACAGCCGCAGCGGCTTGAGGCCGCGCCTGGCCAGCGGCGCGACGCCGAAGGCGATGCCGAGAAATCCGGCCAGCATGCCGCCACCCATCAGCAGCAGATGGTGGGCCGCCGCCTCGCGCGGCAGGCCGGCGAAGTTCATCAGCCAGGGCACCGCCCAAAGCCCCTGCAAGGCCAGGAAGCCGCCGATGATCAGCGTCGATTGCGGCGCGTAGCGCCAGAAGGCGCGGCTGGCGAGCACCGCGCCGAGTCCGGCAAGCTGGCTGCGCAGCGGCTCGGATTGGGCCTGGCCCGGCTTTCCCGGGGTGCTGAAAATCCCCACCGCAGCAGCCAGACCGGCCACGGCAAGCACGACAAACACGGCGCGCCAGCCGAAGTGCGGAATCGCCCAGGACAGCGGCGTCGATGCGGTCAGGGCACCGAGACCCCCGGCGGCCATGATCGCGGCATTGAGCGAGGCCTGGCGTTCGAGGCCGAACCACTGACTGAAGGCCTTGAACGAAGCCATCAGGCAGGCCGAGACGCCGAGCCCGATCAAGGCTCGCGCCACCGCCAGTTCGCTCAGCGAGTTGCCTGCGGCGAACAGTGCGCAGCCGGCGGCGGCGATCAGCAGCAGCGAGGCCTCGACGCGGCGCGCGCCGTAGCGGTCCAGCGCCAGACCCAGCGGCAGCTGCACGGCGCCGAAGGCCAGCAGGTAGGCGCTGGTCAGCAGGCCCAGGTCGGCGGCCGAAACGCCCAGCTCGCGCGTCAGTTCCGGCGCGATCACGGCATTGACGTTGCGCAGGAAGTAGGAAAAGTAATAGCCCGCAGCGAAGGGCAGGAAGATGCGCAGCCAAAGATTCATGTGTTGCTTCCGTTGTTGCGCAACCATTCGGCACGCTGGGTGAGTTTTCCGGTCCACTGCGGGTCGAGGCCACTGGCATAGGCGAGGCGCAGCAGGGCGGCGAGCGGTGGCCGCGGCTCACGTATCACGCGCCAGAATTCGGCCAGCGAGACCGCCTCGGCCGGGCGCTCGAGGTGCTCCAGCCGGTCGCCGGCACCGGCCTCGCCGGCTTCCAGCACGCGGTAGTACCAGCCGGCCAGGCCGTGCTCGGCAATGAAGGCCGCGACGCCTTCGCAGGCGGTGCGGTGGTCGATTTTCCAGCAGGGTGTGCGCGGTTGCGACACCTGGATACGCGCGCCGCCAAGGCGGAACACGTCGCCGATGCAGACCTGCTCCTCGGTCATGCCGCGCGTCGAGAGATTTTCGCCGAGGCCGCTCGGCGCCAGGTTCTGCGCCGCGGGGAACGCCGCCGCCAGCCGCGCGTAGTGTTCGGCGGGAAACTGGTGCAAGGCCTTGCCGCCGCCGCCATGCACCCGGCGATCGGCCTGGGTATCGCCGGCCAGGCCTTCCGCGCTCAGCAGGCGGCGGCCGGCCACGGCGCTCTTGACGATCGCGCTGCTGCGGCTGTCGCCGGCCAGCAGGGCTACCTGACCGGCATACAGGCCGTCGATGGTCACGGGCGGATTCAGGGCCATAGCCAGGCCGCGCCGCGCACGCCGGAGGAATCGCCGTGGCGATGTTTGAGCAGCCTGGTCGCGACTTGATCGGAAAACACGTGCCGTCCCCACAGGCGCGGCACATTCGAATACAGGCGATCGATGTTCGACAGGCCGCCGCCCAGCACGATGACATCCGGATCGAGGATGTTGATCACCGTCGCCAGGGCCTTCGCCAGGCGCGCCTCGTAGCGCTGCAGCGTGGCTTCGCACTGCGCATCGCCGGCGGCCGCGCGCCGGACGATGGCTTGCGGCGAGATGTCGTCGCCCGCGATTGCTCCCGTCGAGCGGCGATGATCGCGGGCCAGGCCCGGGCCGGAGAGATAGAGCTCGATGCAGCCGCGCCTGCCGCAATAGCAAACTGGGGGCGCTACGCAATTCGAGCCGCGCAGCGGCGAACCAGAGTCACCTCCTTCCGCGGGAAGGGGGCCGGGGGGATGGTCCTCGCAATCCGCCGTCAGGCGGTTGTGGCCCCATTCGCCGGCGATGGCGTTGGCGCCGGTCAACAGCTTGCCGTCGATGACGATGCCGCCGCCGACTCCCGTGCCGAGGATCACGCCGAACACCACCCGCGCGCCGATGCCCGCGCCGTCGACGGCTTCGGACAAGGCAAAGCAGTTGGCATCGTTGGCGATGCGCACCTCGCGCGCCAGCAGTTGTTGCAGGTCTTGCCTGAGTGGCCTGCCGATCAAACAGGTCGAGTTGGCGTTCTTGATCAGGCCGCTCACGCGCGATTCCGCACCGGGGATGCCGACGCCTACACTCGCCACCGCACCGCCAGCGCCAACTCTTGATTCCGCCGCGACGACGAGATCGGCGACGGCCTTCAGTGTCGCCATGTAATCGCCCTGGGGCGTGGCCACGCGTTCGCGCAACAACTCCTCGCCTTCATCGCCCAGGGCGATGATTTCGATTTTGCTGCCGCCGAGATCAATTCCTGTCCTTAACATTCTGCCGAGCGCGCCGATAAGCTGGAATAGTATCGTGGCTGGGGCGCCATGGCGGCCCGGCTATCCGGAATCAAGGCCGGCGCGCCCGGCCTGGGCGGGAATCCGCCTGTGCCAAGCGATACGGTAAATACTGAGTTGACCACAAATTGCGTAATGTTATTCTTGCCGCCCTATCGCGAAAGTAAGAGCCGGACCGGCGGCTTTTGCAGCTTCCTGACGTGCGTTGCCCTCACCCTGCCTGGCGCCGGGCTGGCCGCGGTCGACGAGGAAGCGGCGCTTGAGCTGGCGAAGAAGAGCAACTGCCTCAAGTGTCACTCGGTCGACGTGAAGAAGGAAGGTCCGCCCTATCGGGAAGTCGCCAAGAAATACCGCGGCAAACCCGACGCAGAAAAAACGCTTTACACGCACGTCACAACCGCGCCCAAGGTGAAGATCGACGGCGAAGAGGAGGATCACCAGATCGTGAAGTCGAAGAAGAAAGAGGAAATCCTCAACCTGCTGCGCTGGATACTCTCGCGGTGAGCGCACCTGTTCCCCGGTCGAGTGCTGCGGGCCTGATCCGCACACGTGCGATGCGGCTTGCTTCCCGCTGCTTCTTGGCGCTCCTGCTCACATTGCCGCTGGCCGCCACGGCGGCATCCTCAGGCAAGAAAAGCGACGCCAAGGACATTCTCAGGGTCGGCGATGCGCGGTGCACCCGCTGTCACAACGACGTCAGCGACGGCGAGATCGAAAACTACCCGGTGCTGCCGATCGGCCGCACCAAGCACGGCACGGTCGCCGATTCCCGCACGCCGACCTGCGTGACCTGCCACGGCGAAAGCGAAACCCATCTGAAGCAGGTGGGCACCGAGCGTCCCTTGCCCGAACGCCCCTTCGGCAAGAAGGCCGCAGGCGACCCGAAAGCCAACAACAAGGCCTGCCTGGCATGCCACGAAGGCGACAAGCTGATGCACTGGGGGGGCAGCACCCACTCGCGCCGCGACCTGGCCTGCAGTGGCTGCCATCAGATGCACGTAGCCCACGACCCGGCGACGACCCGGGAGAAAGTCGCCGACATGTGCATGTCCTGTCACAAGGAAAAGCGCGCCCAGTTTGCGCGGCCGAGCCATCACCCGGTACCCGAAGGCAAGATGGTTTGCGTCGATTGCCACAATCCGCACGGCTCAGCCGGGCCGAAGCTGATGGTCAAGGACAGCGTCAACGAGACCTGCTACACCTGCCACATGGACTATCGCGGCCCCTTCCTGTGGAGCCATCCCGCGGTCCGCCAGGATTGTTCGTTGTGCCATAACCCGCATGGCACGGTCGCCGCCAGCCTGTTGAAGATGCGTATGCCCTTTCTGTGCCAGCAATGTCACGAGCCGGCCAATCATCGCGGCAATTTCCCCGGCCTCAACGGCGCGACCACCAATGCGGTCGGCGCCGGCGGCTTGACCCAGGGACGCGGCTGCATGAACTGCCATACCAACCTGCACGGCGGCAGCAATCCGGCCAACAGCGCCGGTTCCCGCGTGGATCGGCGCTAGGAGAGGCGAATGTCGAAAAACAATCCATCGATGTTTCGCCAGTCGACGCTGGCCGCCGCCCTGCTGGCGGCTTTCGGTCCCGCGCTGGCGCAATCGGCGGCCGATTCCGCCGTCGCCGCCGCCGCCGACGCGATCCGGCATGATCTGGCGACTCCCGACAGCCGCATCGAAGCCGGCGTTGCCCTGGTTTCCGGCGAAAGCCGGCGCTTCGGCCAGTTCAGCGGCTTCAATTCCGACGGCGCCTACGGCCTGTTCAACCTCGATCTGATCAAACGCGACGACGCGACCGGCACCTGGCTCAAGCTCAAGGGTCGCAACCTCGGCAACGAGAATCGCGAAATTCGCTTCGATCACGAGCGTCAGGGCGACTGGAGCTATTTTCTGGAGTCCGGCCATTTGACGCGCAACGAACCCTGGATAGTCCGCACCGGCCTGGGCGGCATCGGCACCAGTGCCGAAACCGTCAGCGCCGCGGCACCCAAGCGCGACGTCAACCTCAAGTTGGAACACGAGTCCTTCGCGCTCGGCGCACGCAAATTCATCATCGGCGGGTTCAATGTCCGCGTCAGTTTCAAACAGGACGAGAAGCGCGGCGACCGCATGTACGGACGCGGCGGCGGGGTCACGCAGGAGTTCCTCACCGAACCCATCGACCGCACAATTCGCCAGTGGGAAGTCCTGGTTGGATACGCCGACAAGAAACTTCAACTGTCCGGCGGCTACAGCGGCTCGTCCTTCGAGAACAGAAAACCGTTGCTGGCCGTGAGCCCTGCCGGTGGCACCGGCATCACCACGCTCGCGCTGCCGCCGTCAAACGATGCACATCAGTTGGCTCTTTCCGGCGGTTACAACATCGACGACAGCACCCGCACCAGCTTCAGGTTCTCCCACACCCTGGCACGCCAGGACAGTCTTTTCGGGATTGCCAACGTACCCGGCAAGGCGTCGCTCGACGGACGCCTGGTGACCACTTTGGCATTTGCCGATCTGTCGCTGCGGCCGCTCGACCGGCTCGGTCTTACTGCCAACATCCGCTATGAAGATCGCGACGACCAGACGCCGACGGCCCTGTATCTGCCCAGTCAGGTCGCTGCGCCCTCTGCCGCGCCCGGCCTGGCCAATGCCGGATTCACCGGTTTCAACGTGCCGCGCTCGGAGAAGCAGCTCAAGGGCATGGTCGAGGCGGGTTACCAGCTCGACGATGGCTACCGTCTGGTCGCCACCGTGGAGCAGGAACAGATCGCGCGCAATGTCCCGGTGCCGTACCGGCGCGTCGCCTTCCGCGAAAAAACCGACGAGACGCTGGCGCGGCTTGAACTCAAGCGCAGTCTTTCGGAAACGCTCAATGGCGCGCTGTCATACGTGCGCAGCGACCGGGGCGGATCGGACTACGTCAATGACAGCTATGCGGGAACCGCGGCGGCCCCGACCAACCTGGTCAATCCGCTGATCTGGGCTGACCGCCAGCGCGACAAGTTGCGGCTGACGGCCGACTGGATTCCCGACGAGCGGTGGTCCGTACAGTTCATCGGCGACGTCTCGGCCGACCGCTACAGCGGCCGTGCGCTTGGGCCGCGCACGGGCACCGGAATATTTGCCTCCGGCGACGCCACCTATGCAATCAGCGAAAAATGGAAATTCAGCGGCTGGGTCTCGGCGGAACGCACGACCGCCAACCAGACGACGCATACCGACTACGCTTCGGCCGTGGCCGACGCCAAGGGCGTGATCTGGGAGGCGAATATCCGCAACAGCACCACGGCCTGGGGGCTCAGCTTGAAGGGCAAGCCCAGAGCCTATCTCGAAGTCGGCGCGGATCTCAGCAGTTCGACCGATACGGCTGAGCACGGCATGGCGCGACTGGGCAATGCCGGAACTGCAACCGGCACCCTGAGTCCGAGCTCGTTGCCTGCCTATTACTACAGGCAACTGTCGCTCAAACTGTTTGCCGACTACGCTATCGAGCGGGACTCCGGGCTGCGCGCGACGTTCATCTACGATCGCCGCAAGACCAACGACTGGACCTGGGCGGGCTACACTTACAGCGACGGAACGACGGTGAGCCAGCCGAATCTGCAGGACACCAGCTTCTTCGGCGCAAGTTACTACTACCACTGGCGCTGAAGGCGCCGTTTACTGGGTATCGGCGCCGAGATAAGCGGCCGATCGCGGGCCGGCACGGCGCACCTGGTTGCGGCCGCCTTCCTTGGCATCGTAAAGCGCGTCGTCGGCCAGCTTGACCAGCGCGTCGCCATTTTCCACTTCATGCCCCGGCACGCCGGCGACGCCGATACTGACGGTGACCTTCAGCCCGTCTATCTCCAGCTCTGCAATCCGCTGGCGAACCGTTTCGGCAAGTTGCACGCCCCGTTCCTCGACAACTCCGGGCATGACGATGAGCATTTCCTCGCCGCCATAGCGGCAGGGAATCAACGAGGGTGCGGCCAGTGTCCTGAGCACCGCGCCGATCGCGCTGAGCACGCGGTCGCCGCAGTCGTGACCATGCGTATCGTTGAACTTCTTGAAATGATCGACGTCGATCATCATCACCGACAGCGGCTGGGCATAACGCTTCCAGCGCTTGAATTCGGTAACCAGCACTTCGTCGAAATGGCGCCGGTTATGCAGACCGGTCAAGGCAT
The DNA here is from genome assembly GCA_030696505.1 of Sulfuritalea sp. GTDB lineage: Bacteria > Pseudomonadota > Gammaproteobacteria > Burkholderiales > Rhodocyclaceae > Sulfuritalea. The sequence continues at coordinate 26,105 of JAUYSD010000020.1, forward strand.
CGGTGATCGACTGTTCCTTCAGCCTGGCCTCCAGGCGCTTTTCCTCGGTAATGTCGCGTATCAGCGCAGCCGAACCGACGATCGTGCCGTCTTCGTGGCGGATGGTCGATGCCTGGACCGACAGGATCTTGCCGTTCCATTCGAGCAGGGGCGAGGAAGCTTCTCCCCCTTCGTTCTGGATACGCGCTTCCATCCATGCCGAATCGTCGAAAAGATGCAGGAAGCCGCGTTCGATGATTGCCTGCTCGCTTCTGCCGATGATGTTTTCCGCAGCGCGATTGACCAGTACCACGTGCTGCAGCGCATCGGTGACCACGATCCCGGAACTGGCGCCATGAATCACGGTGTTGAGCTTGGCACGCTCCTCCTTGAGGCTGCTGTAGATCTGCAGCAGCTCTTCGTTCATGTGATTGAAGGAACGGGCCATGCGGCCGATTTCGTCACGGCTGGTGGCCTTCAGCCGCACCGAATTGTCGCCTACCGCGGCGGTTTCCATGGCCCTGAGGAACTCGACGATCTGGGAAACCACGGTACGGTGGGCGAACCAGTAGATCAGCGTAATGATCCCGGCAAGTGCGCCGATGATCACCAGGATCGACAGACGCCAGGTGTGTTCGACGTCGTCGTCGATGTCCTTCATCGAAACGGTGAGCGTGATGGCGCCGCGCATGGCCTCCTCGGCACCATGACACTTCTTGCAGGAAAGTCCGGCGTGGATCGGGCTGAACACCGTGACCAGGCGTTCGCCGCCGGGCTGGGTATGGTATGAAAAGACGCGTTCGCCGGTTTGCCGCATGCGTTCCAGGGCCGGGTCGATGCTGGATACGGCGCGGACCGGCGCCGGTTCGCCCTTGCGGCCGGTGAACTCGAATTCGCCCAGGCGAGCGTTGACCTGTTCCACCGTGGCGTTGTCGACAAAAGCCTGGGTGCCGTCGATGCGGATGATGCGATAGTCGACGACATTCGGCACATTCTTCAGGCGGCTGGCGAAATCCGGCGCCGCCTTGGCATGACCGCCCAGCATGATCGCAGCCAGGCCTTCGGCGACGCTGTCGGTCACCTTGCCCAGCGCATTTTCGGCCTGCTGCAGGGACGAGGCTTCCTGCCGTATCGCATAGGTGAGGGCGATCGCGACGATGCCGAGGATCACGATGCCGCCCACCGAGGCGAGCAGACGGTGGCCGATGCGCCTGAAGTGGATCATGCGGCACCTCCGCGGGCCGCCGCGGTGACGCGGTTGCGTCCGCTGCGCTTGGCTTCGTAAAGCGCAGCGTCGGCGCGTTCGATCAGTTCGCCGGGTGTGCTGGCGCCGGTTTCGCGGATGCCGGCAACGCCGATGCTGGTCGTCACGCGCAAGCCATCGACCACCATGGCTTCGATGCCCTCCCGGATGCGCTCGGCCAGGATCACGGCTCCGTCCTGCGAAGTCTCCCGGGCGATCACCATGAATTCCTCGCCACCGTAGCGACACACGGTATCGAGCACCTCGCGGACGTAGGAACGCGTGGTGACGGCAAAAGCCTTGAGTACCCGGTCGCCCTGGTCGTGACCATGGTTATCGTTGAATTTCTTGAAGTGATCGACATCGAACATCAGCACGGCCAGCTCACGTCCCTGCTCGTGGGCGAGGGCGAATTCCCGTGCCAGAGTTTCATCCAGCGCGCGCCGGTTCGCCAGGCCGGTCAGCGCGTCGGTGTTCGACAACTCGCGCAGCAACTGTTCCAGACGCTTTTCCTTGGTCATGTCGCGAATGATGGCGGCATGGCCGAGCATGTGTCCGTCGGCGCGCTGCAGGGTCGAGGCGTAGACGGCGAGGAAACGCTGGCGGTAGAGGAAGACATCGTTGGTGCCGGCGATACCGGCATGCTCCAGCGAGCATTCCATGCGCTGCGGGTCGTCGAGCAGGCGCAGGAATCCCTCCTCGACGATGCGGGCGGAAGGTTTGTCGAGCAGGAATTCCGCCGCCGGGTTGACCAGTACCACTGCCCCGGAACCGTCGGTGACGACAATTCCCTCGTCGGTGCCCATGAGTATGGTTTCCAGCTTGTTGTGCTCGGAATTGAATCCGGCATAACTGTCGCGCAGTTCGCCGGTCATCTTGTTGAAGGAAAGCGCCATCAGCGACAGCTCGTCGCGGCCAATGACCGGAATGTTCTGGTTCAGATCGCCGGCGGCGACCTTCGCCATGGCCAGCGAGACGACCTCGATCGGGCGCACGATGTAGCGCCGCAGCACCACCGTGGCCACCACCAGCACCGCAGCGAGGGCCATCGCGAGGACCAGCAGCGACTGCATCCAGGTTTGCCGCACCTCTTCGCGCACGGTGTCCAGCGCGGAGCGGAACTCGAGCACGCCGAATACTTCGCGTTCCTTGCCGTGGCAGCGGTGGCACTTCTTGACGTTCTTGATCGGCAGCAGGAAGGTCAGGTGCTCAAGGCCGTGCTGCTGATGATAGTAATAGACGAAGCGCTGGGTGCTGATCGCCCGTATCAGGTTGGCGTCGTCGGCGGCGAAAACGCGGTGCTCGTGCTCGGTCGGCCTTGGTTCGAAGTCGGCCTCGCCGCGATGCTGGTTGACCTTGTGGATGGTTTCGTTGTCGCGGAACGCCTCGAGACCGTTGGTGCGCACGATGCGGAAATCGTCGACGTCCTTGATACCCTTGAGCTTGTCCGCATAAAGTTCGGCGACGTCCGCCGAGCCGGTGATCATGACCGTCTGCAATCCCTCGCTGACGCTGTTGAGGACTTGCTGAATCGCCCGTTCGTTTTGCAGCAGGATGTTTTTTTCCTGCTGCTTGGCGTAGAAATAGACGATCGAACCGAAACCCAGCGCGATGACCGAGCAGATCGCCAAAGTGAGTTTCGCGCCGATGGAGGAAAGGCCGAGGGAATTCAATTTCAAGGCCTTCGTCGCTCCTGCTGCGGAGCTATTGGACGCATTGCTTTCCACAACTCACGGCTCGGGGTGTTGGCGCTTCTGCGCCGGGCCCGAAGACGCAGGCGTCGCCGCCACAGGCGATGAGTTTGTCGCGACACTCGGCGTATCCGGGATGAACGGCGGGTTCTCAGCCAAGTCCTTGCCTCGCATGTATGTGCCCACCCACCCGATCATCCCCGCAACGTGGCGCAGATTTCACCGCACCTATCGGCAAACCGCGATGCAGGTATGGCTGCGGCCGCCGGCGGACCGATACTCTCAAAGACCAGCCGCCTTGTTGATCCGTGAATTACGCGACAAACTGCGGAATCTACGTAGCGGCAACGCGCTGTCGGGCATGCCGGGCATTGCCCGACGCCGTTGGCAAGCCCGTGCCGTTCTGTTTGACGTCGCGCCGCCTCGTCTTGGGCTCATCGGCCGAACAGACCCTTGAGCTTGTCCCGGGCCTTGTCCTCGATCTTCGTCTTGATTTCTTCCTTCTTCTCTTCGACCTTGGCCTTGGCCGCGTCGGCGGCCAGGCTGCCGAGTTCGAGCGTGTACGAGAGTTTCTCGAAAGGACCGGTGACGCGCACCGGCACGGTGAGACCCTTCAGCTGGTCGAGACCCTGCCCGCCCTGGCCGGCGCTGCTGGCGACCACGCTGGCCTTGGCCAGGTAGTTCATGCGGCCGCCGCCGATGTCGATGTCGCCGGCGCCGGCGAGCCGCAGGAAGGGCGACTTCATCGCCAGGTCTTCATTGTGGGCGACGCCGTTGGCGATCTTCAGCGAGGCGGCGAGTTCCGAGAAGTCGGTCTTGTCGCCGGCCTTTGCCTGTTGCGTCGAGTCTTTGCCGGATGCGGCGCCGAGCTTGCCCTGGAGGTCGCGCAGGGTTTGCGCCAGATTGATGCCCTTGATCGCGCCATCCTTGAGGTTCACCGAGGCGGTGCCGCCCAGCGCCTGCTTCATCGCCGTGATGCTGTCGCCGCGGCTGGCGACGTCGAGCGCGACGTTGCCGCGACCTTCCAGCAAATCCTTGTCGGCCAGATCCTTCATCAGCGGGTTGATGCTGATGCCCGTCAGCTGCTGCTTGAGGCCGACTTGATTGCCCGCGGCATTCAGCGACAGGCTGCCGCTGGCGGTGCCTTCGTAGAGATTCATCGTCAGCGGCGCGATGTCGAGACGGCCGCCCGCGAGATTGAGTTTCGCATTCAGCTTGGCCAGCCTCAGCTTCGACACCTGCAGCGCGCCGATGCGGATGCTGCCCTTGACCTCGTGACCCTTGAGCGCGGAGAAGTCCAGCTTGCCGTCCAAGGCGGATTTGTCTTCGGCGGCCTTGGGCGGCAGATACTTGTCCACGTTGAGCTGGTCGATGTCGAGGTCGAAGACGATGGCCGGCGGCGCGAACTTCGCCACCTTGAGCTTCAGCGCGATGGTCGATTCGTCGAAGCGGGTGCCCAGATCGAGCGCGGCGCTCTGTTTTGCCAGATCGGCGCGCAGGCTGCCCGACAGCGGCAGCTTGAGCTGCTTCATCGGCATCTGCGGATTGGGCAGGCCGATGCTGCCGACTAGCTTTTCCAGTGCCACGGTCTGCGCCGCGAGGTTGGCCGCCACCGGCGAATCGAGGTGGGCCTTGATTGTCGTCTCGCCCGACTTCGCATCGAGATCGAGCGCCAGCTTGCCGATCGTGAGCGCCTTGGCATTGCCTTCGACGCCCGACAGCACCAGCTTGGCGACGATGCTGCGGCCGCTGCCGGTCAGCGTCGCGCTGAGGTTCAGCGTGTCGCCGCCGGCCTTGTCGGGCGACAGCGCGAGCTTCGGCGCATCGAGTTTCAGCTCGAAGGCATCGCTGCCGTTCTTGCCCTTGGCGGCCAGCGACAAAGCGTCCACCGACAGGGTCTGCCTGCCGCTGTCGGCCTGCACGCGCCCGGTGTCGAGATCGAGCCTGGACAGAGTCGTGGCGCTGCCGCTCTTCTCGTCGCGCCAGGTGAATTGCGCATTGGCCAGCTTGATGCCGGCGATGTCGATTTGCAGTGGCGCGCTCGGCGTGTCGCCAGCGCCAACTTTCGGCTTCTTGGCCTTGCTGCCCGTCAGGTCGTCGATGTTCAGCGTGCCGTCCTTGCGCTTGACCAGCGTCGCCTGGAGGCCGGCGACCTCGATCCGTCTCACCTGCACCTGCTGCGACAACAGCGGCATTACGGCCACGGCCACGCGCGCCGATTCGAGCGCGAGGAATTCCTCCCTGCCGCCGGGCTCCGACAGGCTGAGGCGCCCGAGCCTGATGCCGACATCCGGCCACACCGAGAGTTCGAGTTTGCCGGCGATGTCCAGCCGGCGCTCGGTCTGCTCCAGCACCACGCGGCTGATTTCGCCCTTGATTCTTTCGCCGTCGAACAAGGCATACAGCACACCGACCCCCACCGCGAGCAAGGCCAGCACCAGGCCCAGCGCGATGCCGATAATGCGGAATGCCTTCATGCGAATTTCCTGTTTCGGGATAATGGGCTAGATTAATGAAATTGACCGGCCAAGGGGAGTGCAAATGAAATACAAACTGAGTCTTGTTCTGGGCATGGCGTCGACGTTGGCATTCGCGCAGCAGAGCGGTATCGGCACGGTAAAGGTCGAACCGAACCCGGTCCGCGCCGGGCAGGAAGTGAAAATCACCATCGCGGCCGAAGGCGAGGCGCCTGCCTTCTGCGGCATGGTGGTGCATTTCGATGACGGCAGCGAATCGCGCAACGTCAAGATCGACGGCAAGGAAGGCAAGTTCCCCGTCAGCATTTCCAAGACCTATGCCAAGGCGGGCAGCTACAGCATCAAGGCCGAAGGCAAGCGCATCACCACCCATTTCCCCTGCGTCGGCACGGCAACGGCCAAGTTGGTGGTCGAACCGGGGCCGGCCGCCGCCGCCGCGGTTCCGACCTGTCCGCAGGGCTACAGGATGGTCGGCCGCATGGGCAAGGCCGGCGATTTCTCCTGCAAGGGCGGCAAGGGCGCGATGGCCCCTGCCAAGCCGCTGGGCTGCGCCATGGGACTCGAATACTTCGCCAACGACAAGGCGAGGCAGGTCGGCTGCCGCAAGATGAAAGCGCCGAGGAAGTAGGTCCGCGCACGGCGCGCCGATCCGATTCCGCGCCGTGTTTTTCCGATGTTGCGTTTGTCGTGGCCGCATGCGGCCGGGCTGCGTGCTGCTGTGAAGCGATCCGATGAACAACTTTATTGCGCCGCCGCCGGTGCGCTCGCCCTGCGTCAAGGTTTGCGAACTCGATCCGGAAAACGGGCTGTGCCGCGGCTGTTACCGGACCCAGGACGAGCGTGACTGGTGGGTGGCCTACAGCGATGTGCAGCAGCGGGAAGTGTTGCAGCGCTGCGAACAGCGCCGCACAGCGCTGGTGCGCGGTGTCGGCGAGCTGGCGCCCAACATGGGCATCGTCGAGCCGCGCCGCAGGAAATAGGCCAGACGCAAATGCCCCGAAAAAACGAAAACGGCCCCATCGCTGGGAGCCGTTTGAATACTGGTGGTGATGAGCGGACTTGAACCACCGACCCCCGGATTATGAAGCCAAGTCTAGAAGTCTGTTGCGTCAATGGCTTGTGCTGTTTTCAATTCTACAAACGGCTTCTGCCGAGGCCTCGTGAACCCGTGTCGTCACTAGGGGTAATCCAAGATTGTAGAAAGGTTTCTCATGAGAAATCAGAGGAAGAATTTTCAAGCCCCGCAGAGCTTTGAAAGATATTGACTGTTTTTTTTCAAAGCCTATAATTCTTTGAAAATTTCTCCGAGCTTACGTACGTAGCGAGATGAAAGAAAACGACTTTTCTGCTAATAAAAGCGGTCGCCTAATTCGAACCCCAGAGGACTACCTGGCATTCGTGCCGGACCGACTGCCGCCGAAGATTCATCTCGATATGAGCTTGGCTCTCGCCTTATCCAAGGCAGACTCAGCTCTATCCGAGCTATCCGGACTCGGCGGGCAATTGCCGAACCCTCACCTGCTCATTTCCCCGTACATCCGCCGCGAGGCAGTTTTGTCATCGCGCATCGAGGGCACCAAGGCCAGCTTGTCCGACCTTTTGATTGACGAAATCGATGATGGCAACCCGCGCCGCGCGGGAAACGATGACATCCAGGAAGTTAGAAACTATATCCACGCCATGGAGCATGGTATAGCCATGCTCTCCAGCCTTCCGTTATCTCTTCGCTTGGTTCGGGAAATTCACGCCAAGCTTATGTCCGGCGTGCGTGGCGACAAGGCTACGCCAGGTGAATTCCGTCGCTCGCAGAACTGGATCGGCCCGGCCGGCAGCACTCCTATGACCGCCGCCTTTGTCCCGCCACCCGTTTATGAAATGACGGAGTCCTTGGGCGATTGGGAGAAGTTCCTCCATGTCCGCGATGTCATGCCGGACCTGATTCAGTGCGCCATGATGCACGTCCAGTTTGAGACCATTCACCCCTTCCTCGACGGTAACGGGCGTGTTGGCCGTCTGCTGGTGACTTTCTTTATGCTGGAACGCAAGCGCCTCTCCCAGCCGCTGCTCTACCTGTCCGCCTTTATCGACGCCCACAAGAACGACTACTACGACCTGCTGCAACGGGTGCGGACACACGGCGACTGGGAGCCATGGATTCGATTCTTCCTTCAGGGCGTGACCGAGATCGCCACCGAGGCCGGCGAGCAGGCCAAAGAGCTGCACCGACTGCGGGAGCAATATCGGTCACAGTTGAGAGACAAAGCCAATGCCCTGGGCCTGCTGGATGATCTCTTCATCAACCCCTACATGACTATTGGTCGGGCGGGTAAGGTGCTGGGCAAGACTCACCCCACCGCCAAGGCAGCGATTGCTGTGCTGGAAGAGCAGAAAATCCTTCGCGAGATAACGGGACGGCAGTGGGGGCGCTACTACGTCTGCCAGCCAGTTCTCGACGCCCTGGAAAAGCCGTTCAGCTAAACCGACCGGAAGCCAAGGCGCGAGCGTTAAACCCGGCAATTCAAGACTTCTTGGCGAAGGAGTCTGGGAGTGCGACGGTGCAGATTTAGTAAGGCCGCTACCCCCGTGCTACCCGGCACAGAAATTAAAACGGCCCCCATCGCTGGGAGCCGTTTGAATACTGGTGGTGATGAG
>JAUYSD010000057.1 GCA_030696505.1 Sulfuritalea sp.
TGCGCTCGTCGTTGCTCGGGCCATCCGATTCCTTCAATGATTTCAACAATTCATCCGGATCGATCTTCTCGTCATCCTTCACATAGCCCGAAGGATTGAAGGAGAAGACCGAGAACCACTTGAGCGAATCCGGCGCAAACAGGAAATGTCCATCCTTTGGCGGATTCCCTGCCAGTTCAAGGAAGCGACGCGTATTTTGCTCATCGAGAAACAGATAACCCTGGGGAACCTTGATGGTTGCTTTGGCCGCAATACGGCCCTCGGTGGGCCCGACCTGCCAGGCGAGCTTTCGCAACTCGTCTCCGATATTGGTATTAGTTTGACTACAAACCAGAATTGGCCATAGCAGCAGAAAACCAAGAACGTATCGCATATACCCCCCAAGATAAACGTCGCCCCAGTTCATTGGAAACTGCCAACATTGCCATTGAACTACTCGTCCGGGATACTAACGACAGTCGTCCGATATTGCAATTGAGAGCAACGATTTCTATTTACTCTGCATGTAGCGTGGACAGCAGCGAATGCGTCGCCGGTGAATTTATGGAGATAGATTGCGATGCGCAAGACAAAATCAAACATCCTTGAGGCCGTACACGACACGGCCAAGGGCCTGCACAAGGCCGGCGTGATGGACATGATGACGCTGCGCGAATTCGACCGCCTCTGCCTGCCCCCGGTCGAACCGCTGGCGCCGGAGCAGATTGCGCATTTCGCGGAACGTGACCGCTGATTTCGCGTCATCGTGACCGATGGCGGGATGCTGCATGGATAGGGGTAAATGTTACATCAATCGGTCACGCTCGCCGTGAAACGGCGGTCACGCTTTGGCGAAACGTCGGTCACGATGGCGCGAAATCGGTGAAGCGGGAGGGTTATCCACGGCGCCGCTGGCCGGAGGTCGCCAAGTAAAGGAGGCCGGCGGCGCGGTGGGTAACCCGTGTTCGAAGTGCGGGCGGTCATGGTTTGGCCTTCTCGGGCTTGCGCAACGACTCACCGACCAGCGCCAGCTTGTGCGCCGCGTGCAGCACTCGGTCCAGAATCGCATCGGCCAGCGTCGGGTCGTTCAGATACGCATGCCAATGTTCGACCGGCAACTGGCTCGTAATCACCGTCGAGCGCGTACCGACACGGTCATCAAGCACCTCCAGCAGGTCATTGCGCTCCGCCTGATTGAGCGGCGCCACCCCCCAATCATCCAGAATCAGCAAGTCCGTCTTCGCCAAACTGGAGAGCCGCTTGCCGAAGCTGCCGTCACCATGAGCGATGCGCAGTTCCTCGAAGAGCCGAGGCGTGCGCACATAAACTACCGACAGTCCCTGCCGACAGGCCGCGTTTCCCAACGCACACGCGAGCCACGTCTTGCCGCAACCCGTCGCCCCCGTCAGGATCAGATTCTGGTGGGCGCGAATCCACTGGCAACTGCCCAGTTGGGCCATCAGTGCCTTGTCCAGCTTGCGCCCGCCGCCGTAGCGCACGTCTTCCAGGCACGCCTGGCTGGACTTGAGTTTGGCCTCGCGTAGCAGCCGAGTGACGCGGCGATTCTCGCGCCAGGTGTGCTCCCGATCCACCAGCATGGCGAAACGTTCATCAAACGGCAGGCTCATGGCCGCCGCACTGGTCTGCTGCTCGGCAAAGGCGGTCGCCATGCCGGGCAAGCGCAGTGCATTCAGGGTTTGTAACGTCTGTTCCATCAACATCCTGTCTCCTTGGGTCAGTGGTAGTAATCCGGGCCACGCACATTGGCGTGGTCCGGCAAAGCCAGCTCGGCTTGCGCCGGGCCGTTAACGGGTTGGCGATCCAGCCCCTTCTCCAGAATCGAGGCCACGGATCGGTAGCGATGCGCGCCGATGGCCAGCGCGCGGGTGCAGGCCGCCTCCATGCGATCCCGCCCGGCAGTGCGTGCCAGGCGCATCAAGCCCAGACAGGAGCGGTAGCCTTGCTCGGGATGCTGCTTCTCCAGGAGCAGGCGCTTGACCAGTTCGCCGGTGGCGGGTCCGACCGACGCGGCCCAGTTCATCAGCCGACCGGGCGACCAGTCGGCGTGCGCCCGATGCGCCGCCGGCATGTGATCCGCCACGGTGGAGTAGCCGCCTTTGCGGGGGTTGCGCGGATGACTGGCGACCCGGCGGCCCTTGGCCAGCACCTCGATGGTGCTGCGGGTGATGCGCAGTTCGACCTGCTGGCGCACCAGCGCATGGGGCACGCTGTAGTAATGTCCGTCGTACTCGACGTGGTAGTCGATATTGACGCCGGCGTGCTTCCAGTCGGCCATCACGAACCGCGTAGCCGGCAGCGCACGCAAGTACGGTGCATCCAGTTTCTCGAAGGCCGATTGTCGGCAACCCGGCAGTTTCTTGAACGGACGGTTGTTCAGCGCCGGCAGGAGTTCAACGACCGCCGCATCCAGCTCGGCCACCGAGAAGAACTGCCGGTGCCGCAGTCGGGCCATGATCCAGCGTTCGACGACCTGGACGCCGACCTCTACCTTGGCCTTGTCCTGCGGCTTTCTGGGCCGGGCTGGCAGGATCACCGTGCCGAAGTGGGTGGCGAACTCGGTGGTGGCACGGTTGAGTTCCGGTTCGTAGCGGTTGGCCACGGTGACCAGGGCGCGGGGATTGTCCGGAACGATGAGTTCCGGCACACCGCCGATGAAACGCAGCGCCCGGTCCAGCCCCGTAAGCCAGTCGACCTGCGTCTGCCCCGGCGTGGCGCAGGCGAAGGTATAGCTGGAGGCGCCGAGCACGGCAACGAAGATGCTGGCGGGTCGGATCTCGCCGGTATCGGCGTCAATGATCGGCATCGTCGGCCCGGCGTAGTCGGCGAACAGTTTCTCGCCAGCGCGATGGGTCTGGCGCATGGAGCGCTTGAGCTTCCCCGCCCAGGCTTTGTAGCGCGTGCAGAACGCGGTGTATTGGAAGGCGGCATCGCCCACGGTTGCCCGATACTCTTCCCAGAGCAGGGTGAGCGTAACGCCTTTGCGCTTGAGTTCCTGATGCACCAACGCGTAGTCGGGTTCGGTGAAGGCGGATGCCCGGGCGGATGGCTGGCTGTAAAGCCGCCGTTCCAGTGCGCCATCGTCCAGGTCGGCGGGCAGCGGCCAGCCCAATCCGGCATCCGCCGCCAGTTTCAGGTACTTGGCGACGACGCCTTTGGAGATGTTGAGTGCCCGAGCGATGGCTTCAAGGCTCAGGTCGGTGCTATGCCGGTATCGGAGTACGTCTCGTATCTTGCGCATGGATAGTCTGTCCTGGGGCATGCCCGCTCGCTTTCAAAAAAGCGGCGAGGCTACCTTCAACTATCCATACAGCACACCCACCATCGGTCACGATGAGCGCGAAATCGCGGTCACGCTTCCGTGAAACGTCGGTCACGCTTTGGCGAAATCACCGGTCACGATCACGTGAAATACGCATTCAATCGAGCACCCCTCTTTATCCAATGCGCAAAACAAAGTCGAACATTCTTGAGGCCGTCCACGACACGGCCAAGGGTCTGCACAAGGCCGGCGCAATGGGCATGATGACGCTGCGCGAATTCGACCGCCTCTGCCTGCCCCCGGTCGAACCGCTGGAGCCTGAGCAGATCAAGCAAATCCGCGAGGCTTCGCGCGTCAGCAGGCGGTATTTGCCCGCCTGCTGAACACCAGCCTATCGACGGTGCAGAAGTGGGAGATCGGCCAGAAAAAGGCGACGGGCACCGCACTGAAACTGCTTCGTCAGGTGCAGAAGCGCGGGCTGGAAGTTGTTGCCTGAGCGGGCGGCGCTCAAGGCATGCGTTGGAACGCTCGTGGGGTCAGCAAGTAGGCGCTGACGACACGGCGATTCGATGTGTCAAAGAACCAAATCAAGCTGACCCCATATCACTGGACCGGCTCTTCACCCTCTACTAAGCTCGAATTGCCGCTCGTAGCTGCTCAACAGTGGGCATGCGGTGGACTTTGAATCTGAGTATCGGATGCCCAGCAAGGCGCAATGCATTGTCCTTTGTCGTATCCGCCCGAACCCTGTCCGGTCTTGCATGACTTTTATCATCCAGCTCAACCACTGCGACGACAGTGAAGTCGGTCAGACACACCACGAAATCAACGTATTTCGACGCTATCCGATTGAAAGCAGCCCGGTAGTCCCTGCCGGATTCGATGCCGACAAGTGCCGGTAGCGCCACCTGTGCCAGCACGATGCATTCCGGCATCGCTTCCTTGAGACGGAAATAGAGGACTTGCTCGGCCTCGGAAAGCGGCTTCTTTCCATAAAACGCGTGGCGCCATGGAGCCGCCGACCGGTCTTGCTGCATTCGCTTGAGAATGCCGATAACAACCAGCACGCAGAACCCAAACGCAATCAAACCGAAAATGCTTTTCATTCTTCTAGGCCCCTGGACATGTCCATGGCATTGTAGTCACAACGTGCGTGACATCAAATAGCCAGTAAAAGGAGTGCGCGTCGAGTTGGTCTTGGAATAATCGGTTTCAGATGTGAGCAGAGAACCTTGAAAGAGCAACGTGATGCGGCCCCTTTCGGTTCGATGAGCAGTTCGAAAGGGCTGAAGAGTCGGCGTTGGTGACACTGTAATTCGATGTGTCGAAACGCAAATCACTCCGACCCCATATCACCAAAGTTGGCATTGGCGACACGGCAATTCAAGGTGTCAGAGAAGGTAATCGCTCTGACCTCGTGCAACTACACCCAATCCCTTTCTTTTACTAGGAGAATCAGTTCCCGCTCCAACTGCGTTCTACGGGCTCCGAAATGGGCTTCGCGATGGTGACTTGGGCAAACAGCAATTACATTCGACACCCGGTCCACCCCATCGCTTGCAAGTGCAATGATGTGATGTGTTTCTAAATAGGCTGTGCCATTGGGACGCAGAAATCCAATCTCTTTGCAGTACTCGCATCGCCCATTTGCATCGGCAAGAACCTCATCTCGCACTTTCGGATCGCGCGCATACTTCGCCCCGGAATACTCATGCTGGTCTGGCTCATCGGAACCAAAGTCGTCAATAGCATCCTGTCGTGGATTGAATGGGGGAGCTGAAAGCTGTTCCCATAGGTCAGGACGAAGTTTCTTCACCCTTTCCCACGCTCTTCTGTTGCCAAGACCTTCCAAGGAAACGAGCGAATTCTCGATTGCATCAAAATCACTCTCAGTGAAGCTGTGATTGACAGAGCGTTCTATGATTTTGTTCCTGATTCCAGCAGGCACGTTTTTCTTCCATGCCATTGGGTTAATAATGTCTGATGCATTTTTTACTTTCACTAATGCAAGCAGTGGAACCCCAGCATACGCCGCTGCGGCATCGAGTAAATCGCAGACCTGAGCAACTGTCCTTGAATTGGTTTTTGGGTCTCGGCCTAGTTTGCGGGCAACGCTTCCGTAATTGAGATTGCCGTGTTCTTTGTGAGCATCTCGGATGATTTGTAGAACGCGCTGTGCTTCTTTGTGCTGGACCAAACTCATTGAATGCCCCCAAAGATATTGTCCACCTTCAAATGAGCCCGGGAAGGCCGATCTACAGCACCCCGAACGCCCCGCTTAGCCGACCTTTCATCATGCTGGCGTAAAGCCACGGCCGCTCAGTCATCGAACGTGCAAGCGTGGCCCGTCCGCCTCGCCTAAATCCTGTCCCCCGCCGCGAAGCCGGCGAAGAACAACACCCGCCGCACGTAGCCCTGGGTTTCGCGGTAGGGCGGAATGCCGTCGTGGCGGTCGACGGCACCTTCGCCGGCGTTGTAGGCGGCCGCGACCCGTTCCCAGTCGCCGGCGTAGCGCGCCTTGAGCCAGCGCAGGTAGGCCAGGCCGCCCTTGATGTTGGACTCGGGATCGAAGGGCCGGGTGACGCCGAAGCGTTCCTGCGTGCCCGGTATCAGTTGCATCACGCCCTGGGCGTTCTTGGGCGAGACGGCCAGCGCGTCGAGGTTGGATTCGGCCATGGCGACCGCCAGTGCGATGCGCACGTCGATGCCGTAGCGCTCGGCGTGGCGGCGGATCAGGGCGGCGACCTGGCGCTTGGCCGGCGACAGGCCGGACAGATAGCCGTCGAGGTCGAAGGACTCTGGCTCGGTGCCGAGATCGAGCGTGTTGCAGTCGTCCTGCAGCGGCGCAGCGGCGACCGACCTGTCGAAATGTTCGAACGCGGCGTGATGGCCAAGCCGCGCGGCCAGCGCGAAATAGGCATTCGCCAGTTCCGGATTGCGCAGGTGGGCCGGCCCGCGGGCGAGAACCCGGCCGATGCGGAAATAGCCTTCGGCACTGCCCATGATGCCAGCTGCGCAGTAGAGCTTGACCGCCAGGCGCGGATTGCGCCGCAGCCCGGCGCCGGTCTCGACCGCCAGCCCCTGCTCCAGCGCGGCCGTGGCGCGCGGCGCCTCGATGTCGGCACGATCGACGGCGCGCGCCACTGACGCCGCCAGCAGTACGGCGCAGCCCAGCAGCAGCAGACGGCAGGCGCGCAATCTCATCCTAGAAGATTAGCTTATTTCACGGCGTTGAGGCGCTTCACGCCGGCCACGAAGCGTTGCAGCGTATCCGACAGCACGCCGCGCGGGATCGTCACCTCGATCAACTGGAAGCGGCCGCGCGTCGCCACCGCCTGCTCCAGCGCGGCCTTGAGTTCGGCGCGGGTGCCGACGCGAACGCCGTCGCCGCCCAGGCCCGCCGCCATTTCGGCGAAGCCCCAGTGGCCGAGGTCGTTGAAGGAGGACTCGGGCTGGAAGGTGCGCAGCATTTCCCAACTGGCATTGTTGAACAGCAGCACGATCGGGTCCCAGCCGTAGCGCCGGCAGTTGCCGAGTTCCCAGCCGGTCATCTGGAAGGCGCCGTCGCCGACCAGGATCAGCGGCCGCTGCCCGGTCG
>JAUYSD010000086.1 GCA_030696505.1 Sulfuritalea sp.
GCCGCGTCCGAGACTTCGACGAATTCGTCGTCGCCGGCCAGCTGCTGCACCACCTCGTTGATACCCTGGCTCTTGCCTTCGAGGATGGCATCGGCCACGCCGCGGGCATACAGGCGGATCGCGCCGGAGGAGTCGTCATTGCCGGGAATGACGTAGCTCACGCCTTCCGGGGAATGGTTGGTATCGACCACGCCGATCACCGGGATGCCGAGCTTGCCGGCTTCGGTGATGGCGATCTTGTGGTAGCCGACGTCGATGATGAAAATCGCGTCGGGCAGGCCGCCCATGTCCTTGATGCCGCCGATGGACTTCTTCAGCTTGTCCATTTCGCGCTGCAGGGTCAGGGTTTCCTTCTTCGACAGCTTCTCGAAGTTGCCTTCCGACATGGCGGTTTCCAGGTCTTTCAGGCGCTTGACCGACAGCTTCAGGGTCTTGAAGTTGGTCATCATGCCGCCCAGCCAGCGGTCATCGACGTAAGGCATGCCGCAACGCTGGGCTTCCTCGGCGATGATTTCGCGCGCCTGACGCTTGGTGCTGACGAACAGGATGGTGCCCTTCTTGGCCGCCATCTTGCGGACGAAGGTCATCGCCTCCTGATACTTGCTCAGGGTCTTTTCGAGGTTGATGATGTGGATCTTGTTGCGATGGCCGAAAATGTACGGGGCCATCTTGGGGTTCCAGAAACGGGTCTGGTGGCCGAAGTGAACGCCGGCCTCCAGCATCTGGCGCATGGTTGTGCTCATGGACTATCTCCGATATGGGTTAAACCTCCGCCTGGCCGTGCTGCTTTCCGCCTATTCCGCGTGAAAAGCCACCCTATCGGCGCCAAGCGTGTGGATTTTGCCCGGGACCATCCCGGACAAGCCCGTGATTATAGCCGGCGATGGCGGTCCGACACAAGACACATGGCGCTTTCGGGCGCCCGACCTGGGCAGCCTGCGGTTAAAATGTGGGACCAACCCCCAACCGTGCCCCGCATTCATGGCCATTTCAATAAAAACCACCCAAGACATCGCCGAGATGCGGGTCGCCTGCCGTCTGGCCGGCGAAGTCCTCGATTACATCGAGCCCTTCGTCAAGCCCGGCGTCACCACGGCGGAACTCGACCGGCTCTGCCACGACTACATGGTCGAGGTCCAGGGCTGCATCCCGGCGCCGCTCAATTACGCGCCGCCGGGCTACGCGCCCTACCCCAAATCGATCTGCGCCTCGGTCAATCACCAGGTCTGCCACGGCGTGCCCAACGACCGCTCGCTGAAAAAAGGCGACATCGTCAACCTCGACATCACCACCATCAAGAACGGCTGGCACGGCGACACCAGCCGCACCTTCTGCGTCGGCGAAACCTCGATCCTCGCCAGGCGTCTGGTGGCCATGACCCACGAATGCATGTGGGTCGGCATCGCCCAGGTCAGGCCCGGCGTGCATCTGGGCGCGGTCGGCGCCGCGATCCAGAAGCATGCCGAGGGCGCCGGCTTCTCCGTGGTGCGCGAATTCTGCGGCCACGGCATCGGCCGCAACTTCCACGAGGAACCGCAGGTGCTGCACTACGGCAAGGCCAGCGACGGCCCGCTGCTGGTGCCCGGCATGGTGTTCACCATCGAACCGATGATCAACGCCGGCAAGGCGGCGATTTCCGAACTGCCCGACGGCTGGACCATCATCACCAAGGATCGCAGCCTGTCCGCGCAATGGGAACACACCGTCTACGTCACCGAAACCGGTGCCGAGGTGATGACCATGTCGGCCGGCGCACCGCCCTGCCCGCCCCACATCCGGATCACGCCCTGAGCCGCCCGGCCCGGAACCGGCTGCCTGCGATGCAACGGGTATGAGCGAACCCGACCTGCGCGAACTGACGGGCGCCGCGCGCCAGCGCCTCACCGCGGGACAGCAGGCGCTGGCCGCCGCCTGGCACCGGGAAAAACACGGCTCCGCCCTGCTTGCGGGGCGCGCCGCGCTGGTCGACGGCGTATTGCAGGACGTGTGGGCCGCACTGGCCATGCCCGACACCTGCGCGCTGGTGGCCGTCGGCGGTTACGGCCGCGGCCAGCTCTACCCCGGCTCCGACGTGGATCTGCTGATCCTGGTGCCGGACGAACAACATACAAGCGCCGAATGCGCCGCCGCGCCGCAACTCGAACAACTGATCGGCCTGCTGTGGGACATCGGCCTCGACATCGGCCACAGCGTGCGCACTGTCGGCCAATGCCTGGACGAAGCCGAACGCGACATCACCGTGCAGACCTCGCTGCTCGAAGCCCGCCATCTGGCCGGCGCGCATGCGCTGTATGAAGATTTCGAGCAAAGCTACAGCGCGGCGCTGCAACCCGCGGTCTTCTTCAAGGCCAAGCAACTGGAGCAGGCCGAGCGCTACGCCAAGTTCAACGACACGCCTTACAGCCTGGAGCCGAACTGCAAGGAAAACCCCGGCGGCCTGCGCGACCTGCAGGTGATCCAGTGGGTGGCGCGGGCTGCCGGCATCGGCGACGACTGGAAAGACCTGGCGCGGGCCGGCCTGATCACGGCGCCCGAGGTGCGCCAGTTCGAACGCGTCGACCGCATGCTGGCCGATCTGCGCATCGAACTGCACCTGCTCGCCGGCCGCCGCGAAGACCGCCTGCTGTTCGACCACCAGGAAAAACTCGCCGCCGCGATGGGCATCGCCCCGACCGAAGCCAAGCGCGCCTCCGAAGTGCTGATGCAACGCTACTACCGCAACGCCAAGCTGGTCACCCAGCTCAATTTGCTGGTCATGCAGGTGCTGGCCGATCGCCTGCAACCGGCGCCTGCAACGGCGCCGATCGTGATCGACAGCCACTTCCAGATGGTGCGCGAACTGCTCGACGTGCGCGAGGAGGATATTTTCCAGCGCCTGCCGCGCACCATCCTCGAATGTTTCCTGCTGCAGATGCAGCGCTCGGAACTCAAGGGCATGACGCCGCGCACCCTGCGCGCCCTGTGGCGAGCCCAGGGCGGCATCGACGCCGCCTTCCGCCGCGACCCGGCGAACCGCGAGCTGTTTCTCAAGCTGTTCCAGCAGCAGCACCTGATCTACCCCCTGCGGCGGATGAACCAGTTCGACATCCTCGGCCGCTACCTGCCGGCCTTCGGCCACATCGTCGGCCAGATGCAGCACGACCTGTTTCACGTCTACACCGTCGATCAGCACATCCTGCAGGTGATGCGCAACCTGCGGCGCTTCGCCATGCCCGAACACGCCCACGAATACCCGTTCTGTTCGCGCCTGATGGCCGGCTTCGACAAGCGCTGGCTGCTCTACATCGCCGCGCTGTTCCACGACATCGCCAAGGGACGCGGCGGCGACCACTCCGAGCTGGGCGCGCGCGACGTGCGCACCTTCTGCCGCCAGCACGGCATCGCGCGCGAAGACACCAGGCTGATCCAGTTCCTCGTGTCCGAGCACCTGACCATGAGCCGCATGGCGCAGAAGGAAGATCTGAGCGACCCCGATGTGATCGCCGCTTTCGCCAAACGCGTGGGCAACGAGCGCTACCTCACTGCGCTCTACCTCCTCACCGTGGCCGATATCCGTGGCACCAGCCCGAAAGTGTGGAACGCCTGGAAGGGCAAGCTGCTGGAAGACCTGTACCGCTACACGCTGCGCGCGCTGGGCGGCCGCGCTCCCGATCCAGGCGCCGTGATCGAAGGCCGAAAGCGCGAGGCGTTGTCGATGCTCGCGCTGCACGCCCTGCCCCACCAGGCG
>JAUYSD010000159.1 GCA_030696505.1 Sulfuritalea sp.
CGAACCCGTTCCACGGCGCCTTCCATGATGGCCTCGTAGAGATCGTGCAGCGTTGGCTCCTGATTTTCCGTCCGGCGGTTGGCCTTCAATTCTTCCCAAGCATGATCGAGGTAAATCAGCATGATCACCCCGGTTTCCGCCGCAACCCCGGCCAAGGCGATGAAGCCCACGGCGACGGCGACGGAGAGGTTATAACCAAGCAACCACATCAACCAGACCCCGCCGACCAACGCAAACGGCACCGACAGCATGACAATCAGGGTTTCGGTCAGTCGCTTGAAGTTCAGGTAAAGCAGCAGAAAGATGATCAACAGCGTCACCGGGATGACAATCTTCATTTTCTCGATAGCCCGTTCCATGTACTCGAACTGGCCGCTCCAGGTGACGTAGTAGCCGGGCGGGAATTTGACCTTTTCCGCCACCGCCAGCTTCGCGTCGGCGACGTAGCCGCCGATGTCGCGCCCGCGGATGTCGACGAAGATGTAGGCGGAAAGCAGGGCGTTCTCGGTGCGGATGCCCGGCGCGCCCTTGGCGATGTCCACCTTCGCCACCTGCCCGAGCGGGATCATGGCGCCGTCCATGGTCGGCACCAGTACCTCGCGCGCGATCTGCTGCGGATCGGCGCGCAGTTCGCGCGGATAGCGCACCTGCACGCCGAAGCGTTCGCGGCCCTCGACCGTGGTGGTCACCAGCTCGCCGCCCAGCGCGGTGCCGATCACGTCCTGCAGATCGCCCACCGCCAACCCGTAACGCGCCAGCTGCTCGCGGTCGGGCGTGATGTCGAGGTAGAAGCCGCCGGTGATGCGCTCGGCGAAAGCCGAGGTGGTGCCCGGCACCTGCTTCACCACGGCCTCGATCTCCCTGGCCAGCTTTTCCATTTCGCCGAGGTCCTTGCCGAACACCTTGATCCCGATCGGCGTGCGGATGCCGGTGGACAGCATGTCGATGCGCGCCTTGATCGGCATGGTCCAGGAGTTTGCGACGCCGGGGAACTGCAGCGCCTTGTCGAGTTCCGCGATCAGCTTGTCGGTGCTCATGCCGGGCCGCCATTCGGACTCGGGCTTGAGGTTGATCACGGTCTCGAACATCTCGGTCGGTGCCGGGTCGGTCGCGGTATTGGCGCGGCCGGCCTTGCCGTAGACCGAGGCGACCTCGGGAAAGCTCTTGATGATCTTGTTCTGCGTCTGCAGCAGTTCGGCGGCCTTGGTGATCGACATGCCGGGCAAGGATGTCGGCATGTAGAACAGCGTGCCTTCGTTGAGCGTCGGCATGAACTCGGAACCCAGCCTGGATGCCGGATAGATCGAGACGGCCATGGCCAGCACGGCGAGCAGGATGGTCAGCTTCTTCCAGCGCATCACGCCGGCGATGATCGGCCGATAGACCCAGATCAGGAAGCGATTCACCGGGTTCTTCGCTTCCGGCATGATCTTGCCGCGGATGAACAGCATCATCAGCACCGGTACCAGGGTCACCGACAACAAGGCCGCGCCGGCCATGGCGAAGGTCTTGGTGTAGGCCAAGGGCGAGAACAGGCGTCCTTCCTGACCTTCGAGGCTGAACACCGGCAGGAAGGAGACCGTGATGATCAGGAGCGAAAAGAACAGCGCCGGCCCCACTTCCTTGCAGGCCGCGATGATGGCAGCGGCTCGCTGGTCGAAGCTGGATCCCCCATCCCCTCCCCGGCCCTCCCCTTTGCCGGCCCGCGAAGCGGATTCCCCGGCAGGCAAGGCCTGGGGAGGGAGACGTTCCAGATGCTTGTGCGCGTTCTCGATCATGACGATCGCGGCGTCGATCATGGCGCCGATGGCGATGGCGATGCCGCCCAGGCTCATCAGGTTGGAGTTCATGCCCAGCAGGCGCATGGCGATGAAGGCGATCAGGATGCCGACCGGCAGCATCAGGATCGCCACCAGCGCGCTCCTCAGGTGGAGCAGGAAGACGAAGCAGACCAGCGCGACGATGATCGATTCCTCGGCCAGGGTCCGCTTCAGGGTGTCGATCGCGCGGTGGATCAGTTCGGAGCGGTCATACACCGGCTCGATCGTGACGCCCGCCGGCAGGCCGGCGGAGACTTCGCTGATTTTCTCCTTGATGTTGTGGATCACTTCCAGCGCGTTCTGGCCGTAGCGCGCCATGACGATGCCCGACACCACCTCGCCCTCGCCGTTGAGCTCGGTGATGCCGCGCCGCTCGTCAGGCGCCAGTTCGACCCGTGCGATGTCGCGGATCAGCACCGGCGTGCCCTTCTCGCTTTTCACCACCAGCAATTCGAGGTCGCTGCGGCCGCGCAGATAGCCCTTGCCGCGCACCATGTACTCGGTCTCGGCCATCTCGACCACGCGGCCGCCGACGTCGCGGTTGGAGTCGCGGATCACCTGCGCCACTTTCATCAGCGGAATGCCGTAGGCGCGCAAGCGGACCGGATCGACCGTGACCTGGTAGGTCTGCACGAAGCCGCCGATCGAGGCCACTTCGGCGACGCCCTGCGCCTTGGTCAATTGGTAGCGCAGATACCAGTCTTGGATGCTGCGCAGTTCGGCCAGCGTCTTGTCCTTGGCCAGCAGCGCGTACTGATAGACCCAGCCGACGCCCGTGGCGTCCGGCCCGATCTGCGGCGTGATGCCCTTGGGCATGCGGCCGGCGGCGAAGTTCAGGTATTCCAGAACCCGCGAGCGCGCCCAGTAGATGTCGGTGCCGTCCTCGAAAATGATGTAGACGAAGGAGGCGCCGAAGAAGGAAAAGCCGCGCACCACCTTCGACTTCGGCACTGAGAGCATGGCCGTGGTCAGCGGATAGGTGACCTGGTCCTCGACCACCTGCGGCGCCTGGCCGGGGTATTCCGTATAGACGATGACCTGCACGTCGGACAGATCGGGCAGCGCGTCGATCGGCGTGCGCAGCACGGCGTAGATGCCGGCCAGCGTGACGAACAGCGTGGCGAGCAGGACGAGGAAGGCGTTCCGCGCCGACCAGCCGATCAGGGCGTTCAGCATGTCAGTGGCCCTGATGTGGCACCGACGCCGTCGCGTCCATCCGGATGATCACCCACTCGCCGGGTTTGCGCTCGACGAACTCGATGGCAATCGCGCTGCCGGGTTTGATCTTCTCGGTCAGCGCGGGATTCGCCAGCATGAAGTCCATGGTCATGCCCGGCCACTTGAGACTGGCCACCGGACCGTGCGTCACGGTCACGCTGCCGGCCTTGGCATCAATGGCATCGAGCGTACCGGCGGCCTGGTGGCTGACCAAGCCGCTCTTGCCCGCCGCTTGCGGCACGCTGCCGGCCGCTGCCGTGAAACCGCCTAGCGCGGCCTTGAGATTGCTTTCGGCATCGATCAGGAAATTCGCGGCGACCACCACCGGCTCGCCGTCCCTGATGCCCTCCCGCACTTCCACGTAATCGTCGCTGCGCGCGCCGAGCTTGACCTCGCGCGGCTCGAAACGCCCCGCGCCCTTCTCGACCAGCACGATCTGCCGCGTGCCGCTGTCGATCACGGCCGAGACCGGCACCGTCAGCACGCGGTCGGCGGCGCCCACCGCCAGTTCGACGCTGGCATACATGGCCGGCTTGAGCAGCCCGCCCGGATTGGCCAGTTCGATGCGCACCGGAATCGTGCGCGTCTCGGCTGTAAGCCGAGGGTAGATGTAGGCGATCGTGCCGGCAAAGCTTTTCTCCGGATAGGCGCTGATGGCCAGCCTGACCTTCTGCCCGGGTTTGACCAGCGCGATGTCGCGTTCGAAAACATCGGCCAGCACCCAGACCGACGACAGATCGGCGATCTGGTAGAGCATTTCGCCGGGCATGAAACGCATACCGGCCACGGCCTTCTTCTCCAGCACCACGCCGCCCACCGGCGAGCGGAAACTCAGCGTGCGCTTGGCCTCGCCGCCGGCCGCCAGCGCCTTGATCTGCTCCTCGGAAATGTCCCAGTTGCGCAGACGCACCAGGCTCGCCTCGGCCAGTTGGCGCATGCCGGTCTGCATTTCAGCGCCGGCATCCTTCAGCGCCACGACGCCCTTGGCCGCCACCAGGTACTCGCGCTGCGCCGAAACCAGTTCCGGGCTATACACCTCGAACAGCGGCTGGCCCTTGGCCACCGGCTGACCCGTGGCATTGACGTGCAGGCGCTCGACCCAGCCCTCGAATTTCGGCGCCACGTTGTGCAGGCGACGCTCGTCGATCTCGACCCGGCCGGAGGCCCGCACCCGGCGCGCGAGTTCGCGCAGCGCAGCGGGCTCGGTCTTGACGCCGAGCTTCTGCACTTTCTCGGTGCTGATCTTGAGCTCGCCGGCCGCTACGCCGTCGTCCTCGCCTTCATAGACCGCGATGTAGTCCATGCCCATCGAGTCCTTCTTCGGCGTCGGCGACGTGTCCGCCAGACCCATCGGGTTGCGGTAGTAGAGCAGCTTGCGCGGCTTTTGCGCCCCGGCATCGCCCGCAACAGGCGCCGCAGCGGGCGTGGCGGCCATGCGCGCCGTGTCGCCAGCGCCAACTCTTGTCTTGCCCAGCCAGTAGCCACCGCCGGCGGCCAGCAGTGCCACCGACAGCGCGGCCAGGTATCCGAATCTCATAGTTCCTCTCCCACCATCTTTTCGATCTCGGCCAGGCGTATCTGCTGGTCGCCGCGCGCCTTGACCAGCTCGCCGCGGGCGCGGCGCAGTTGCCGGTGCGCGTCGAGCACCGCGGCGAAATCGGCGCGGCCGTTTTCATAAGCGGCCAGTGCCGCGTTGAGGTTCAGTTCGGCCTGCGGCAGCAGGCCGTTGGTCACCAGCGACTCCAGCCGCCGTGCGACTTCGAGGCCGGCCAGGCTTTCGCTGAGTTCGGCCAGGCTCTGGTTGAGGTTGCCCTGGCGGCGCAGGCGTGCGGCTTCCAGGTTCAGTTCGGCCTCGCGTTCCTGGGCGCGGCGGCTGCCCTGCTGCAGCGGAATGTTGATCTCGAACATCAGCTCCCATTCGCTGACCCGATTGCGCGTCTGGGTCGGCGAAATGCCGAGGTTCAGGTCGGGATAGCGATTGCGCTCCACCAGGTCGCGGCCCTTCTCGGCGCCGCTGATGCGCGCGTCATCGGCGGCGAGCTGCGGATTGTTGGCGCGCAGCCGCGCCTCCAGCGCCGTCATGTCCAGCTGCGCCGGCGGCGGCAACGGGCGCAGCTTCTCGGGTGGACGCAGCTTGACGTTTTCGGGACGTCCGAGCAGCGCGCGCATGCGCGCGCTGGCCTGGGCGCTTTCGCCTTCGAGCATCACCAGGTCGGTCTCCATGGCGATGATCTCGGATTGCGCGCGCAAGGCGTCCTGCTGGCTGCCGAAGCCGCTGGCGTAGCGGGTGCGCGCGATCTCGGCGACACGCCGCATCAGATCGAGGTTTTCCTGCGCGTAGCGGATGCCGGTCAGGTGCACGTGATGCTGGGCGTAGGTCAGCTTGATCTTCGTCGCCAGCTCGATCCAGCCGCCGCGGGCCTTCGCCTGCGCCTCGTCGGCAACAGCGCCGGCCACGCCGCGGCGCAGGTCGCGCTTGCCGAACCCGGGCAACGCCTGGCTGAAGGTGTAGCGCGCGCCACC
>JAUYSD010000181.1 GCA_030696505.1 Sulfuritalea sp.
ACGCATCCTGCGCGCGTTGCCTTGCCGACCCTTTTCCCTTGCGCGCTTGCTACCATGATGGGTCGCGGGCGGCCGCAATCCGCCCGGACACGCCGAGGCCGCGCCATGAGCACTCTTGATTTTCTCGTCCGCAGGAACCAATTGGCGACAACCGAACTGCGCGAGACGCCCGAGAGCCCGCTCAGCGAGGGCCAGATCCGTCTCGGCGTGGACAAGTTCGCGCTGACCGCCAACAACATCACCTATGCCGCCTTCGGCGACGCCATGAACTACTGGAGTTTCTACCCGGCGCAGGCGGGCTGGGGACTGATACCGGTCTGGGGCTTCGGTACGGTGCTCGAATCGGGCTGCCCCGGTATCGCAGTGGGCGAGCGCTTCTACGGCTACTACCCGATGTCGTCGCAGACCGTGCTGCAGCCGGTTCGCCTGTCGCCGGCGGGATTCTCCGAGGGCGCCGCCCATCGGGCCGCGCTGCATGCGGTCTACAACAGCTATTCGCGTTGCGCCACGGACCCGTTCCACACGGCGCAGACCGAGGACGTCGAGGCCTTGCTGCGACCGCTGTTCATCACCTCCTGGCTGATCGACGATTTTCTCGCCGACCAGGATTTCTTCGGCGTCGGCGCAAACGGCAGTGGCGTGGTGCTGCTTTCCAGCGCTTCGAGCAAGACCGCCTATGGCACGGCATTTCAACTCGCGCAGCGGAAGGGAATCGAAGTGGTCGGACTCACCTCCGCCGCCAACAGGGAGTTCTGCAACAGTCTGGGCTGCTATCACCAGGTTCTCGGCTACGATGAGCTCGATCACCTGACGGCGGACATGGTCTGCGTCTTTGTCGATTTCGCAGGCAATGCCGCCCTACGCAGGGAGATTCATACCCGCTTCGGAAATCTGAAATACAGTTGCTCGGTCGGCGGCACCCATGTCGGGCAACTGGGTGGCGCCAAGGATCTGCCTGGCCCGCGCGCCACGCTGTTTTTCGCCCCCGCGCAAATCAAGAAACGCACCGCCGAGTGGGGAGCACAAGAACTCGGCCAACGCCTGCTGCTGGCGTGGCAGGCCTTCGTCGCCACGGTCAGCGATCCGGTAGCGCCGTGGCTGGTGGTGCAGCACCACTCGGGGCCGGCTGCGGTCAATGCCGCCTACGCCAGAGTTCTCGGCGGACGCGGCGACCCGCGCAGCGGGCACATGCTCTCGCTGGTCCCGATCTCGCCGGTCTGATTCCCGGCGTTTCCCGGCGCACGCGCCACCGTCGGCACCCTCGGCAAACCCGGCACACCCGGCGCATCTTTGCCGCGCGCGCTCCCGATCGCCGATAAACGAGCGTGCGCCAGCGAACGGACCCGCAGGCGGAACCGGCATACCTTGAATCTGCAAGGCAGCGCGCCCGCAGATCTGTTCAGGTACGCGGTATCCCTAAATCCATCAAAAGGAATTCTCATGAAGTATTCGATCGTTTTTTCAGCGGCGCTGGTCGCACTCAGCTTGAGCGCATGCGACAGGGCGCCTGTCGTCGTGACGCCTCCCCCCGCAGTGATAGCAGTTCCCGGACCGGCGGGCCCGGCAGGCGCAACAGGTGATACCGGATCGACCGGCGCGACGGGAAGTTCCGGCGCAACGGGCTATACCGGCGCAACCGGTGACACCGGTGCCAAGGGCGCTTCAGGCGCGACCGGATATACCGGCGCCACCGGAGACACCGGGGCTACCGGTGACAAGGGTGCAAAGGGCAATACCGGCGGCGACACCGTGGTGATCCTGCCGGCGCGCTAAGAGCCTTCGAGGCGAACCGTGAACCCAGGTTCATGATTCGCCGGCTCTGAGCCTGCAGGTTTGCAGAGCCGCAGCAGCGTCCCAGTCTGCGACGCACCAACAAGAAAGCCGGAAACCCTTGCTGTTGCTGGATTTTCCGGCCTGGTCTGGAACGGCAAAAATAAGTTAATGGTGGGGTGAGCGCTACCAAATAACTCCCGGCATGCCTTGTGCCGCCGGTATCTTGCATTCTCGAATGTTTATCATGCCCCCAAATATGCCCCCAGCGAAGCAAGGCTAGAGACACGTCGAATTTAATTGGATATAGCAGGCAATCGAGGGCGATTCATATTCCTCGTTCGACCAGCACCAACGTTGCCAAAGCCGCGCCGTCTCCTATGCCTTTGCTATCGCACTGTGGTGCTGTAACGTTGGCGAGTTGATGAGTGTTGGAACGGCCCTTGGGAGCGCACTAGACCGAGCCTATGCCCTTTGCCGGTGGTGGTGTAGGGATTGGTATTGTTGGGCGAGTGGAAGTCCTTGTGCGCCCCTTGCCGTGGTTACCAACTGTCACCTTTGGGCTGCCATTCGCGCCATCCTCGAAGGTCTGTGCGGCTTAGCGACCCATCCGCTCAAGCTGGTGTTGGAGTCGTCCTTCATTTGGCCGGATTGCCGCAGTTCACCACTGATTGAAGAATCCAAGAACCCGCCATGTACTCAGCCGCGACGACCTTGCACCGTGACACCTGTTCGATAGCTTGAATCTGACGGGTCTTGAGCACAGCGGTATTTGTTGCCGCACCATCGTCCCCGCCTAATGCGTCGAATTCATTTGCACGTCGTGGCACAACGCTTACCTCAACCCCGTCGATAGCCACAGTTCTGCGCTCCGGGTGAGAGTGATACCACACAGCACTGGTCTCACAGCCGCATAAGCCGAGAACAAAAAGTGTTCTAGCCAGCATCCGTATCGTTGTCATAGCGCGTCATTTTGAATCGTGCAGTGTTCTGTCTTCAAAGTACTGCAACGCTCTTTTGGGGTTGAGCCTCGCAGGCTGAAAGTCACATGACTGATTTTAGGCTGATGTACTTCACGCCACTGCGCGTGCACAAATTGCGGACAACACCTGCATCAGAAATCAACCCCACTTCCTTTGCATAGGCAAAGGGTTCAATCCCTGTATATGCACCAAAGCTGTTCTTGGCGTTTACCTGCCCGCAGAT
The DNA here is from genome assembly GCA_030696505.1 of Sulfuritalea sp. Taxonomy (GTDB): domain Bacteria; phylum Pseudomonadota; class Gammaproteobacteria; order Burkholderiales; family Rhodocyclaceae; genus Sulfuritalea. The sequence goes on from JAUYSD010000181.1 coordinate 2,977, forward strand.
CAAGGTCATGTCTTCTTTCACGTAAACGTCGGAGTACGTTACCGACGCAGGGTCCTTGAATAGTGCTTTGGCGCGTTCAGTCATTAGGCGTCCGGCGGACTTGATCGCAAGCACTCTCGCATATTCAACCCTTTCCGCTTCCTCTTTCGCCCGTCGCGCAACAGCTTCTGGGTCGGATTGCGCCATCTGAATTAGAAAGACAAGAACCACCAGCCCGACGGTCAAGAACAACACTTGCTTCCCGTTCAGATTTTTGAGGTCGATGCCAGTATTCCGATTGGTGTTAGTCGCATTCGCCACATTTGATGCCACAGGCGCCACACCAGTCTTCTTAATTATGGCCAACGGGATCAGGGCAAGTATGTTGAATACAAAGCCCAAGCAAAACCACAGCGTGGCATTCCAGCCCTTCTTTTTTGCCAGGTAGCTTGAGATAAGCCCTGTCGTTGCGGCGAATACGAGAAAGCCAAAGTCATTCATACCCGATCCTCCTTTGTTGATTGCCCGAGGCTGAATTCATGCGTCAAATACCACGAACCTATTCGCACAGGATAAACCAAATGTAGACAACTGTCCGACGACGAACAGCGGTCGAGTCCGCATGCTTCCGCCGCATGAGCAAGCGGGCGACGGTCGAACAGGTATTTGGCGAGGTTCTTCGGGAACTCCGCAATCGCTCGGGCAAAACGCAGGAGGTAGTTGCGCTCGATGCTGGCTTGGATCGTACCTACATCTCGATGCTGGAGCGTGCCCTACGCCAGCCAACGCTGGAAACGGTTTTGGCGCTTTCGGGTGCCCTGGGCGTCTCGGCTTCGGAAATTGTTGCTATGGTGGAAGACCGGTTTCATCGTTGATCGTCCAATGGCTTTCTGTCGGGGAGCATCATGGTCATATCGAGTGGCGCTATTTCCCGCCAACCCTTGTGCGGCAAGTGATTGCCGGGTAAACAAGGATAGTTCAGCCTCATAGCAGGCCTCGCTCGGCAAAGGAGATCGTTGCACTACCAGCCACCACGAAGTGATCCAAGATTTTGACATCGACTAGCGCCAGCGCCTGTTTCAAGTTGCCGGTCAGTAGTTCGTCTGCCCTGCTGGGTTCGGCCACGCCGCTTGGATGATTGTGGCTGAAAATCACTGCCCCGGCGTTCGCCCGAAGTGCGGCCTTGACCACTTCCCTCGGATAGACCGAAGTTTGCGTCAGAGTGCCGCGAAATAGTTCTTCTGCTGCAATGAGTCTGTTTTGGGCATCGAGCCACAGCGCGATAAAACTTTCGTGCTCCTGGTTGGCGAAGTGGATTCGCAGAAAATCTCTGACCGTTCCTGGTGCTGAGAGTACGCATCGGCACTGCATTTCCTCGCCCAGGTAGCGCCGCACTAACTCCCTGGCCGCCGCACATTTTCTATGGACATGATTGCCGCTGTCGGCAAACAGCGGTTTTAGCGACCCCTGGTAGTACCTGCCTGCGGCGTGTTCGCCCACTAGTCGGGCCAGGAGTTGCCTGTCAGACAGGGCTGTGACGTTCATGCCGTTCACAGCACCATCCCCGCCGCATTGCCGACAAACTGATTTCCGGCGCGTATGTACCGGTAGAGCATCGCATCGCTCTTATGCCCGGTCTGTTCCTTCAACTTCAGGATGCTGGCACCGGCCTGGGCCGCACTGGTCACCAACCCCGAGCGCAAGCTATGGCCTGAGAAATCAAACGCCGGTAACCCTGCTGACTTGGCGTAGTGCTTTACGACCAATGCCACTGATTGAGCGGTCAGCCGATCCCCGATTACCCCAGATTTGCTAACTGACTTGAAAATCGCACCAGACTGGATTTCAGCGTGCTTCAGCCAGTGCTGAATGGCCTTGACCGCACATACGGACGTGCGGCCCGTGGGTACGGCGATTGTTCGACCTTCGCCCTCCTGATCGGTCTTACTTTTTCGGAGATGCACCAGCATCCCATCATTGACAAACGAGACGTCTGTGACATCGAGGGCCACAAGCTCAGACCTACGTAGCGCCGCCGCGAAGCCTAACAAAAGCAGCGCCCTATCGCGTATGCCCTTGGCGTCTTCAGCGATCAATGGCAATAGGCTTAATAGGTCTTGCTTGAGCAACGGCGCGGCCTGACGCTGAGGTTTGCCGTGAGTTCGCCGGACGCCTCGTAGGACGACCCGCACCAAATCGTTCTTAGCTGGGTCTGCCAGGCCCTGGCTTGTGTGCGCTCGACTGATGCCAACCACTCTGCGGGTGATCGTGAACGGGCTATGGACTCCCGCCCGCGCCGCGATGTACGCGACCAGTGTCTCGGGCGTACTCGGTACAGCGCCACCCCATTGCAGGAAGTCCTGGAGGTCGCCCTGATAGGCTCGCCTGCTGTTGTCGGCCAGTGCTGCCGCGATGTACCCGCTTACGGCTTCTGGCAACTGCTGGCGTTCGCTGGTGACCGGCATTCCGGCCCCAATATCGTCCAATTTGGGTAGCGATAATTGGGGATTAACGCTAGTAAAGGCTTGAGCAACGATGGCTGCCGTCACGCCATTTCCCCAGCGCGGATGCGGTTCAAGCGCCGCAGATTGATTTTGACCAGAGACAACAGTTCGTCGTGATCGTCCGGGGCGACCTTGACGTATTCGAGAAAATTCTGGTTGAACTCCCGGCGCAGAGTATCCGCACCATCGAACACCAGGCGACGGTCAAGGGTCGCGCCCTCGACAACAAACACCCCAGCACCGATCACCGCTACGGGATCGAGTTCCGGGTGGGTGGCAAAGAACTCGCGCACCGGCCTGACCTCTTTGGCTAGTCGGGCGAAGCATCGGCGGCCAGCGCGGGTATGTCTGTCGAGCGCCGCGTACAGGATGCCGTGCTTGCCCTCGAACACCTGCTCGGCCTGATACTCCGACTGCTGGCTGGCCCGCGCCATCTGGAAGACCATCGGCAGAGGGATATTCAGACTGTCGGACGCGCCCTGGCCGGACGTGAACAACCGAGCTTCGATTTCTGGCAGTTCCAGCCGGCGGCAGACCTCGTGCATCAAGTCTGTACGCGCTGGTACACCGCTCCGGTACATCCCGCGTTCGACAACCCGGTAGCCGCAAACATGCCGAAGGGCGGCAATCCTGTCCGTTACCGGCGTGCCGGAATTGCAGATCGTCGCCAGTAGCTGGTCGTCGGTCCTGTCCTGGCACTGGCGCTCGTACTCGCCACGTCGGACTGAGAATTCCAGTGCGGCCAAGGCATCGCACATGGCTCTGGACTTACGTGCGAGGGCAAGTTCATGCGCGAAATACTGGGCGACGTTCTCCGCGCCGAGTTCCCGGTGCAGGGCCTCTCGGCGAAATGTCCGTAGCAGTTCATGACACAGTTCGATGTCGCCAAAGCCTACGTCCTCATAGGCAACGACTACCACCCGTCGCCAAAAATACTGCGGATCGACCGCCAGTAGTCGAATGGCTGTGGCCTCCGCGTTTGGCACCAACCCGCGTCTGATTGCTTTCTGTAAATTGCTGGCCAGAACCCAACGGTCCGCGGTCGCCGGTACGTGCTTGGAGGTGATGCGCGGGCGGTGGGCAGTGATGCGTTCGATCAACGACGGGCCTGTAGTCTGGCTAACAGGCTGGTCGAGCAACGGCAGGGTCTGGGACATAGTTCACTATCAGAAGTTGATAGTTGAACGATGCCACTTGACTACACCTTGTAAAGAGATTTACGCCAATAAGTGAATGATTTTTGCGGTTTGTCCTCCCCGCCGCTGGCTGACCAGTACGCGCAACCGATGTACCGAGCCGAAGACAACCTGCAATCAAGTACATTCATCGGGGCACTTCTTGGGCACCGGTGCAGAAGACGAGTCAATCTCCGCTATCCGACTTCCAGTGCAATTGATTGCAGGAGGTCAACTTTTGAGATTGGACCAATAGCTGTGTTTGTCAAACAGTGAACGAGTCCTTGCCGCCCCCGTTCTACGGGAAGCATGGGGTATTACCTGGGTGGGGGAAGCCCCTGGGGCGGTCCTAGACGCCCCTGAACCGCCTGAGGGCCGAAAGGTAGGGAAAGGTATTGCGTGGCGGCGGGGAAGCCGTTGACTGCCCGATAGTTCTGAAACGCAGTAAGCGTGGAAGTGTGCGTGAGGGTGCTACGGCGCGATTCGGCCAAGGGCCACGGGCAGTTCCTGCCAAACATCATCGGGATTCCACCAGGACACTTGCCTGTCATCAAGCATCTTCAGGTATTTCTTGCGCCTGTTCGTGGGGCGTGTAGACAAAGCCCTCGGCACTCCCACTTGCAGTCCCTCGGCAATGAACTTCTTCCAGTCCTCATCCTTGCTGGCTGATTGTGCTTTAGCAAGATCAGCAATCAACAGCTTCTTGAATGGATTTTCCATGTAGATTAGGTCAACCGGAGCCACACCAAGCCGTCGCATTACAGATTCCATTCGAGTTTGGGGAAGCAGCTTGGTGAACGGGACTTTGCCTGTATCAAGGAGCTGCTTGCGCTTGTCGTAGATACGAAAACGCAGATCACTAGTTTCGCTGCCAATGTAGGTCGTACCAAGGTAGCTCTCGCCCTCCTTGTAAATGTTAGATTTCTTTACGTACTTGCGATAGGGCAGGAAACTGTGATGCTCATAGAATAGGGAATCAGCAGCAAGCTCAAGGTAATTGACTTTACCTGCCTGAAACAACACGGAATACGTAATCGGGTCGAACAGTGCGTTGAATACCGTTTTGAAATGCTCAAAATCCCCTACATGAAACTGCGCCGGGTACAGCGTGAGGGTCAAGTAGCGGTGTAAGGTCTTCTTACCCGGCAATTTGTTGGCACCAAGCGTGATGTCTGCGATCTTTCTCCTGCCTGCTTTCTTGTGTGTGTACTCCGCGTAGTAGTCCAAGCGCATAGAGTATTTGTTCTTCCTGATCTTGATCTTCCCTCCTGGGAGTAGCTGCTTCTGCTCATCCTCCATGGTGAAGAACTGACCATAGACATGCTTGTACATTTGTACGCTGGGGATCACACCGGTAATGCCGACCCGATCTACAACCAAGTACATCCATATGCTGACTGCCACAGTGAACCACTCCTTGGCTCTTTGGATAGTTCCACCCTACCGGCTTACTAGTAGGCTGGGAGGACCTCCGATCTGGTACATGCGATTGATCGAAAGCTCTCCCTATCCCAGCCATTAGTTCTGGCCTGCTTCAGCAAGATGCTTCCTGATAGTTTCGGTGTTGTTGTACGGCATGTTACCGTCGTAACCATCGAACTCTGGATAACGCCCCTTCTTCTTGCCTGCATAGTAGGTCGAGTGCGAAACCCCGTAAATACTTAGCAGGTGAGCAACCCTCAACCTTCCGTGCTGATCAAGAGAGATAGTCGGTGCCTTGGGTTTGGTATGACCGCTGCGCTTCTTTGGTTTTTGAAGCGCGTTTGCAGGAACCCTGATTATCGTTAATGCCATGTCGTTACTCCTTGTTGGAGGCGCACGAAAGCGCACTCGCTAGGTTGATAAATACCCTGGCGACATCGACATCATTTGGGAGGTTCCTGCGCGGCTTGGCTTCTACGGAGTGTCAAGTGGCCTTTGCAGGTTCCACCCTAATTGACACTCCTTGTCGGCAGGGTACAAACATATTACAGAGGGATACGCTTGGATGTCAATGGCGAGTCGCAGTCTATGCGCCGACAGCCGCCGACTTGAACGGCAATACAACAGCACCTAATTTCAGCGTGTCCAGGTAATCCGCCCATAACTGCATCATTTCCTTGCGAGCCTGCAAGAACTTGGTTCTGTTGTAGGCGGACCCGAGTGCATCCGGTACTTTATGGGCCAGTTGATGCTCAATCACGTCCGGCGGTATTCCTTGTGCTTCATGCAGGAGCGTTCTCGCCATCGCCCGGAATCCATGCCCGGTAATTTCCGTCTTAGTGTCATACCCCATGCGCCGTAGTGCCGCGTTCACCGCCGCCTCGCTCATCGCACGGCCATTGCTGCGAGCGCCAGGGAAAACAAACTCTCCGTTTCCAGTTAGTGCATGGAGTTCGCTGAGGATTGCTACAGCCTGTGTGGAGAGGGGTACTACGTGAATACGAGGCTCTTCGGTTTTCTTGACCTTGCTGACCAAGAATTTCCACTCAGCTTTGTCCAGATCGAAGTCAGCCCACTTCGCTTGTCTGAGTTCACCAGGACGCACAAAAAGAAACGGCGAAAGCCTCAAAGCGCATTTGACGATAAAGGTTCCATTGAACCCGTCTATCGCCCTCAAGAGTTCACCCACCTTGACCGGATCAGTGATCGCCGCGAAGTTGCCGCCTATCGCTGTCGGCAGGGCACCGCGTAGATCAGGAATCGGGTTGTAGCTTGCGCGTCCTGTCTGGATTGCATAGCGGAACACGCCACCGCAATCCTGTTGCGCCCGCTTTGCAGTGTCCTTCGCTCCACGGTCACTGATTCGTTTCAGCGTGGTCAAAACCTCAACAGCGGTCATCTCGGCTATTGGCCGTTTGCCTAACCACGGGAAAACATCGTTCTCTAGCCGCGCCATGATCTTGTTAGCGTGAGACTCTGCCCATTCGGGCTTCATCTTGGCGAACCATTCCCGGCCTACGACCTCAAAACTATTTTCCGACAATGCGACCTTCGCCGCCGCCTGCACCTTGCGGTTTTCGCTAGGATCGACGCCATCGGCCAACAGCCGGCGGGCTTCGTCGCGCTTCTCTCTTGCCTTGGCCAGGCTGGTATCGGGATATGCCCCGAGGGCTTGCCGTTTCTCTTTCCCGCCAAACCGATATTTGAAGCGCCACAGCTTCCCGCCGGAGATCGCCACCTCTAAATAAAGTCCTCCGCCGTCAAACATACGAACCGGCTTGTCGGCAGGCTTGGCCTTCTTAATCGCGGTATCTGTAAGCATTTGGGGGCATCACCTTCCGTAGTAGCAGTCCATGCCCCCAATGATGCCCCCAAGCGAGGGCTGATTGCAATAGCCAGAGTTGGATAGCGCCGGACGTGAAAAAGGCCAGAAGCCTTGTAGTTACTGGGCTTGCTGGCCTTCTATGGACTACTTAGGATAGTGAAATGGTGGAGGTGAGCGGGATCGAACCGCTGGCCTCGACGTTGCGAACGTCGCGCTCTCCCAACTGAGCTACACCCCCATCGAGGGGGCGGATTATAGCAATCGGTCTGCGGCAAGGGAAGCCGCCCTCAGGCCAGGCTCACCTCGTCCAGGGCGCATTTGGTCACGCCGAGGGCCGTGCGCACCACCAGCGGATAGGCATGGCCGAGGTAGCGGCCCACGCCGGCGATGTTGTAACCGACCACGATACCTGGAACGCGGCCCACCAGCACCTCGCGTCCGATGACGAAACCCCGGTTGATGGCGATCGTCACGGCGGATCCGATATCGCCGCCCGCCTGCCCGGCGTCATGCTGGACTTTCCCCGGGTGTGAGCCTTTGCGTTGCTTGACAGCCATGGATCTCTCCGATTGGCGGAAAACCCGCCTCCGGAAAATTATCGGCCGCTAGGGAAAAACTTTAGGCCTGAATGACAATAATGTTTCACCCCCTATTTCGATCCCGCTGCGGCACGGCGCAGGCGATCGGCGACGGCGCGCCAGGCTTCGTCGAGGGGCGGTGTAGCGACGAGGATCAGGTCGCAGGCCAGCGCATCCAGTTCGCGCAGCCGGGCATACAGGTCGTGGGCGAATTGCTCGGGAGCGGAGCCGGCCGGGCGCCAGGCGAGGTTTTCGTGATCGAAGTCGAGCGGCCGCGACGACAGCACGGCGACGCGGCGGCCGGCAGCCAGCGCCCGGCGCGCCGTTGCGGCGAGTTCCGCCGCAACGACCAGTTGCAGCGACGTGCGCGGCGCGTAGTGGGCTTCGAGGCTGCCCGAGACGCGCGGTGCGTCGGGCTTGCCGCCGAAAGCCGGGACAAGGCCGAGAACCCTGCCGATGGCGGCGGCGTCGAGCATGCCGGGGCGCAGGATGCGCGGCTCGCCGGCGGACAGGTCGAGGATGGTCGATTCGATGCCGACCGCGCAGGGACCGCCGTCGAGAATCAGCGCGACGGCGTCGCCAAGTTCCTCGCGTACATGCTCGGCCGTGGTCGGACTGACGTGGCCGAAGCGATTGGCCGAAGGCGCGGCCAATCCACCGCTATTTGCGCCACCGAACTCGCGCAGCAACTGCAGCGCCAGCGGATGATTCGGCACCCGCAGGCCGACCGTGTCCTGGCCGCCGGTGATGGCATCGAGCACATCGGGCTGGCGCTTCAGGATCAGTGTCAAGGGGCCGGGCCAGAAGGCCGCCGCCAGCCTGTGTGCCGCTTCCGGAATGTCCACGGCCCAGCGGTCGAGATGCTCGGCGGCGGGCAAATGGACGATCAGCGGATGGTCGGCGGGCCGTCCCTTGGCCGCGAAAATCCTGGCTATGGCTTGCGCATTGCGGGCATCGGCACCGAGGCCATAGACGGTCTCGGTGGGAAAGGCCACGAGTTCGCCGGCGCGCAGCAGGGCCGCCGCGCGGGATACGTCATTCATCGCCGCCTCTGCGCCGGGCCGCCCCAAGGCGAGGCCAGCCATGAGATTGGAGCGAAGCGAAGCAAAGTCACCCCCTTCCCTGGGAAGGGGGCTGGGAGGATGGCTCGTCCTCAATGCCTATCGCACGCCGTGCCGCCAGCGCCAACTCTTGCACCTGCCGTGCGTCGCTGCCGATTACCGTGAAATGGCCCATCTTGCGCCCCGGGCGGGCGTGGTGTTTGCCGTAGAGGTGCAGCTTGAGGTTCGGCACGGCCAGGAGCTGCGCCCAGTCCGGCTCGTGGCTGTGCTGCGGATCGCGCAGGTACCAGAGGTCGCCGAGCAGGTTCACCATGACCGCGGCCGAATGCGCCCGCGCCTCGCCCAGCGGCAGTCCGGCGAGCGCCCGCACCTGCTGCTCGAACTGGTTGCTGACGCAGGCATCGATCGTGTAATGCCCTGAGTTGTGCGGCCGTGGCGCGACTTCGTTGACCAGCAACTGCCCGCGCACCACGAAAAACTCGACCGCCAGCGTGCCGACATAGCCCATTTCCTGCGCGATGCCCTCGGCAAGTTCCTGTGCATCGCCGGCCATGCATCCCGTGGTGCGCGCCGGCACCATGGATATATCGAGGATGCCGTGGCGATGGCTGTTCTCGGCAACGGGGAAGCACTTCACCCGGCCTGCCTCGTCGCGCGCGAGAACCACGGAAACCTCGTAATCGAGCGCCAGCATCTGCTCCAGCACGCAGGGCTCGTTCTTCAATTGGCGCAAGGCCAGTAGCGCCGCGTCGCGATCCGCGACTCGCACCTGTCCCTTGCCGTCGTAGCCGAAGCGGGCCACCTTGAGGATGCCGGGAAACAGGCCCGCATTGGCCTGCGCGATGTCGGCTTCGCTGCGTATGTCGGCATAGGGCGCGTGGGGAAAACCGTGCTGCTTGAGAAAGCCCTTCTCGACGCTGCGGTTCTGACTGATGGCGACGGCGGAAGCCGCGGGCCGCACCGGCAGGAACTTGGACAGGTAGGCAAGGCTGCCGGCGGGCACGTTCTCGAATTCGGTGGTCACCGCGGCGCAGGACTCCGCCATCTGGTTCAGCGCGTCCTCATCGTCGTATTCGGCCACCAGGTGCTGGTCGGCAATGCGTCCGGCCGGGCTCTGGGCGTCCGGATCGAGCACCACCACGCGGTAGCCCAGCTCGTGGGCGGCGATGACGAAAAAGCGGCCCAACTGGCCGCCACCGAGCATGCCCAGCGTGGCAGGGGGAAGAATCATTGCCTTAGCGCTTGATCGCTCGGTAGCCTATGTCGCGGCGGCACTGCATGCCGTCGAACAGGATCGGGTCGAGCACCTCGTAGGCGCGCTTCTGCGCGGCCTTGACGTTGTCGCCCAGGGCCGTGACGCACAGCACGCGCCCGCCGGCCGTGACCACCTCGCCCTTGCTTTCCGCGGTGCCGGCGTGAAACACATGGCTGTCGGCGCTCGGCGCCGGCAGGCCGTGAATCACGTCGCCCTTGCGCGGAGTCTCGGGATAATTGGCGGCGGCCATGACCACGCCGAGCGCGACGCGGCGGTCCCACTCGGCTTCGACCTCGTTGAGGCGGCCGTCGATCGCGGCGTCCACCAGTTCGACGAAATTGCCCTTCAGCCGCATCATGATCGGCTGGGTTTCCGGATCGCCCATGCGGCAGTTGAATTCGAGCACGCGCAAGGAACCGTCGGGCTTGATCATCAGGCCGGCATAAAGGAAGCCGGTATAGACGATGCCGTCGGCGGCCATGCCGTTGATGGTCGGCATGATCACTTCGCGCATGACGCGGCCGTGAATTTCCGGCGTCACCACCGGTGCCGGCGAATAGGCGCCCATGCCGCCGGTGTTCGGTCCCTGGTCGCCATCCTTGAGCCGCTTGTGGTCCTGGCTGGTGGCCAGCGCCAGCGCATGGCGGCCGTCGGCCATGACGATGAAACTGGCTTCCTCGCCGTCGAGGAATTCCTCGATGACGACGCGGGCGCCGGCGTCACCCAATTTATTGTCGGCCAGCATCATGTCGACTGCGGCGTGGGCTTCGGCGAGGTCCATCGCCACCACCACGCCCTT
>JAUYSD010000193.1 GCA_030696505.1 Sulfuritalea sp.
GAGCCGCCGGCTACCACCTTGCCTTTTTTCTGGTTCTTCTCGATCGCCTTCTGGATGCCTTCCCAGTCGAAGCCCTCGTGGTCGATGAACTTGTCGTCCTCGGCGGCGATCACGGCCCGCTTCAGGTGCACCGATATCTTCACGTAAGGCACCCACTGGCGCCGCAGTTCAAACTTCTGTTCGGCCTTGGGATTCTTCTGGCGGGCCTCGGCCAGGCGCTGGCTCTGGAAGCTGGTGGTGCCGGGATTCACCCATTTCCACCAGACCACCCAGCCCAGGTACCAGGCCTGCCAGAGCAGCAGCAGGCCGAACAAACCGGCCAGCCCGAATTTCAGCCAGCGAGGTGCGGGACGCATCGCTTCAGTTGCCCTTCAGTGCGGCCAGCACCGGCGCGGTGCGCGGGCGCACCCCGCGCCAGATGAAGAAGGCTTCGGCGGCCTGCTCGACCAGCATGCCGAGGCCGTCGGCAACCCGGGCGCCGGCGGCCCGCGCCTGGGCCATGAAAGGCGTTTCGCGGCCATAGACCATCTCGTAGGCGACGCAGCGCGGCCCGAATACACCTGGCGGCAACGGCAGGCTGGCGCCGCTGAGCCCGGCCGAAGTGGCGTTGATCACCAGGTCGAATTGCCGCCCCGAGAGCCCCGGGAAACCCGTGCCGTCGGGTTTGACATCGACGGCGCAGCCGGGCAGGCGGGCAAACGAATTGGCAAACTCCAGGGCCAGGCGCGCCGCGGTTTCCTCGGTGCGATTGGCGATCAGCAGTTCGGCGGGACGTTCCAGCAGCAGCGGCAGGATCACGCCGCGCGCGGCGCCGCCGGCGCCGAGCAGCAGGATGCGGCGCCCGGCCGGGTCGCAGCCGAGATTGTGCTTGAGGTCGCGCACCAGCCCGGCGCCGTCGGTGTTGTCGCCGATCATGGCGTCCTGCTCGAAGCTCAGCGTGTTCACCGCCCCGGCCGCTTCGGCGCGGGCAGTGCGCCGCGTGGCGAGGCGAAAGGCCTCTTCCTTGAACGGCACTGTGACATTGGCGCCCTTGGCCGGCCCGTCGCCGGAAGCCATGAAGGCGCGCACCGCAGCGGCAAAGCCGTCTTTTGCCGCGAGAATCGCCTGGTAGCTGAGGTCCTGTCCGGTCTGCGCGGCGAACAGGGCATGGATGCGCGGCGACTGGCTGTGGCCGATCGGGTTGCCGAACACGGCGTAGCGGTCAGTCATGCTCAGTCCGCACTCAGTCGGTCGTCATTGGTGAAGGTCCAGGTGCGGGTGATCACGATTTCGTCGGTGTCGCGCCGGATCGATTCGGGGAAGGCGGCGTAGGGCGCCGCCATCCTGACGATGCGCCGCGCCGCCTCGTCGAGCAGGGGCTGGCCCGAGGAGCGGTCGATCTCGACCTCCTTGAGATCGCCGTTGGCCTTGATGGTCACGGTCAGCAGCAGGCTGCCGTAAAGCCGGCCCTTGGCGGCGGCGGGATAATTGACATTGCCGATGCGCTCGATCTTCTGCCGCCAGTCTTCGACGTAGGCGGCGAAGCGGTATTCCTCGACCCGCGCGCCGATGTTCTTCTTGCGCGGACGCTTGTTGTATTCCTCCAACTGCCGCGCGATCTGGCCTTCGAGGCGGGCGATGGCCAGCGCGCTGCTGGCGAGATCGACGCCGGAAAGACTCGGTTCGGGCACGGGCAGCGGATTGATTTTCGACTTTTCGGCGCTGACCGCTCTTTCGCTCTTGAGGCGCAGCATCTGCGCCTGGGTCTGGGCTTCGAGCTCGGCGACGCGACGTTTGGCCTCGATCAGCCGGTCGCCTTCCTTGGTTCGCCGCGAAGGCGGCAGGGGCGTCTTGGCACGGCGGTCCTCGTCGACGTTACCGCCGCCATCGAGATTGGCCTGCGCCTTGGCCTGCGCCTTGTCGGGCCGGTTCTTGCTCTTGCTGTTGACCAGGATCACGTCGAGCGCCCGTTCGCGCGCCTTGTCGATGAAGTCCGGCGGCGTGAAGCGCACCGCCAGCACCAGGGCATGGATCAGTAGCGAGGCGCCGATCGCCAGCGTCAGATTGCGTTGCGGCGCATCCATGGCGGCGAGAAACGCCGGCATGGGCAGCGATGGCAGGGCAGGCCGGGAGAAGCGCGGCATGCGGGGCGAGATGGGCGGCTTGGGCATATGAGCCCGCTGATTTTACCCCGCGACCTCGTCGTCCTCGTCGTCGGCAATGGCTGCATCAGGGCTGCTATTGGACGCCAATTCGGGCGCCGGTTCGAGATAGCGCAGGCGCAGTTCCGCTTCCAGCAGGTCGATGCCTTCCACGCTGAGCAGCACATGCGCGCCGCGCGGCAATTCCGGCAGCGAGGGCACGCGCGCGACCAGCGGGATCGCGTCGAGTCGGGCCAGGGATTCGCGCAACACCTGCGCTAGCACGGTCTGCGCGCCCTGCTGCAGCAGCCAGCGCAGGCACCAGTAGCGTTCCATGCCGCGCTGGAATTCGGCATAGGCAGCGTAAGTCAGTTCGAAATCGCGCATGGCCGCCAGCAGGTCGGCGGACTTCGGCGGGAATGCCGGCGGCTGGTTCTGCAGCAGCGCGATCAACTGCCACTGGTTGAGCAGGTCGCAATAGCGCCGCAGGGGCGACGAGGACCAGGCGTAGCACTCGACGCCGAGTCCTTCGTGCGCGGCGGCGACCGTGCTCATGCGCACCTTGCCCGCCGTTTGCACGCGGTACAGGGCTGGGATGCTGGCATCGCGCAGCATCGCGCCCCAGGTCGCATTGGCCATGATCATGAGTTCGGCCACCAGGGTGTCGAGCGGGCTGCCGCGTTCGCGCTGCTCGATGCTGACCACGCCCTTGCCGGGTTCCGCCGCAATGCCGCTGCCGGCTTCCCAGTCGACGACGAAGTTGTAATCCTTGCGATTACCGTTGTCCGAGGGCTTGCCGCGTCCGGCTTCCAGCACCTGGGCGAATTCCCAGAGCAGCTTGAGTTCGTCGCGGTAGGGAAACTCGGGCAGGCCGGCGGCCAGGGTCTCGGCATTGAACAGTGGCTCGATGTCGTGGTGGCGCAGGTTGGCGACGATGGGCACGCGGTCGATCTTCGTTTCGTGGCCGAGCAGGCGGTAGTCGGAGGCGACGTCGAGATAGAGAGAAATGGCCGGCACGGTCTGGCCCGCGGCCAGGGTGAAATGCTCGACGATGTCCTGCGGCAGCATGGTGATCTTGCGCCCCGGCATATACACCGTGGACAGGCGTTCGCGGGCGATGCGGCCGAGGTCGGAGTCGGGGCTGAAACCGAGACCCGGGGCGGCGATGTGGATGCCGATGTGCCAGCCGCCATCGGGCTTCGCGGTCACGGAAAACGCGTCGTCGATCTCCGTGGTGTGTGCATCGTCGATGCTGAAGGCTTGAACTTGCGCCAGCGGCAGGCTGACGGGTTCGAGCGGTGCGGCGAAGTGCGGAAAGCCTGTGCCGCCCTTGCTCTCGGGGAAGAACTCGAACAGGAAACGACCAAGATGGTAGTCGTGGGTCGAGGGCAGTGCGCCGCAATCGAACAGCAGGCGCGCCGCGGATTTGCCGGTTTCGCCGCAGGCGGCTTCGAGCGCCTTGGTTTCGCTGCGGTTGCGATCGGGCTTGTAAATCAATTGCGCCAGGATAGGCGCGAATTCATCGGGCAGGACCCCGCCCTTGAGTTCTTCGACCATGCGCGCGATGGCCGCGGCCTGCAGGCGCTTCTTCTCCAGCCCGGCCAGTGCCGCCTGCAGGATCTCGGGCGGCGCCTTGCGGAAGCGGCCGCGGCCCTTGCGATGGAAATAGATCGGCGCCGCATGCAGGCGCAGCAACACCGCCGCCGACTCCACCGCATCGGGTTTGGCGCCGTGGTATTCGGCGGCAAGTTCCTCGAAGCCGAACTCCTGTTCGCCGCAGGCTTCCCAAAGAAAATCGACGTCGATGCCTGCCGCGTCGCTTTCCGCACGCTCCATCAATTCACCGGCGGATGGGGCGACAAAGCGCAGCAGCACATTGGTCGCCTTGACCTTGGAGCGCTTGCCGGAGGCAAGCTCGATCTGCAACGAGCTCACATTGTCGGCCAGCACGCTGCCGGCACGGAAAGCGCCGTCCTCTTCAAACAGGACATTCATGGAGGGAAGCACCCCGGGCGGGGGAGGGGAAACGAGGGGGCGGATTATACCGGTCTGGCGCTGACCATCAGGACCGTGCTGCTCAGCCGGTAGCCATTCGTCACGGCATGCGGCGCCAGTTCCGCGCCGACCGCGGCGGCGAGCGCTTGCTGCTTTTCGGCGGGCAGGCGGGAGAGGCTTTCCGCGGCGCCGCCGGCGAGGTCGAGAAAGCCCTGCCAGTAGGCGGCGGCATCGGCAAAGTCGAGCGTGAAGCGATGGGGCCGGATCTCGATGTCGCCATAGTTGGCGCTGGCGAGACGGCGCTTCAGTTCGTCCGCATCGCCGAAGCGGAATATCGACGGCCGCGCGACCTTGGGCGCCGGCAGCAGGCGGCGCATGCAGGCCAGCGCGGTCTCGACCAAGGGGACTTCTTCGGCGCGACCCCAGACCGAGAGCGCGAGCAAGCCGTCCGGGCGCAGCACACGACGGATTTCGCGTAAGGCGGCCTGCTCGTCGGGAAAGAACATCAGTCCCAGACCGCACAGCACGCGGTCGAAACTGCCGGTGGCGAAAGGCAGCGCCTCGCCGTCGGCGGCGACGCGGACCAGATCGGGGCAGCAGGCGAGCTGGCCCTCGCTGATGTCGCTGGCGACGCTCAGTCCGTCGGCGCCGACCACGTCGCGTGCGCCGCGCGCCAAAAGGCCGGGGCCGCTGGCCAGATCGAGCACGCGTTGCCCGGGTTCGATGCGGGCGGCGCTGATCAGGGCCTCGGCGAGTTCGCCGCGGGCGCTCGCGGCGGCAAGATAGCGCGGGCCGATGCGGTTGTAACCGGCGCGTTCGAGACGCTTGAACTGGGCGGCATCGAAACTCACGGCGTGACGGCCGCTCGCGCGGCAGAAGTGCTGAACAGATCGAAGCTATACACCGCGAGCCCGATCCAGATCACGGCAAAGGCCAGCGCACGGGTCAGGTCCAGCGGCTCGTGATAGATCAGCACGGCGATCAGGAAGGTGATCGTGGGCGCCAGGTATTGCAGGAAACCCAGCAGGTTGAGCGGCAGCCGCCGCGCCGCGACGGCGAACAGCAGCAGCGGGATCGCCGTGACGGCGCCGGTGGCGATCAGCAGCAGGTCGCGCGCCGGCAGCAGGCCAGGCCCGGCGCCGAAGTGGTTCTGGCCGGAATATGCCAGCCAGGCCAGCCAGACCAGCGCCAGCGGCGTCATGCAGACGGTTTCGAGAAACAGGCCGCTGGCCGCATCGAGCGGCAACTGCTTCCGCAGCAGGCCGTAGATGCCGAAGGTGCCGGCCAGCACCAGGGCGATCCAGGGCAGGCCGCCGGCGCGCACGGCTTCGATCGCGACTCCGCTCGTCGCCAGCAGCACGGCCAGCCATTGCAGCGGACGCAGGCGTTCCTTGAGCACCAGCACACCCAGCGCGACATTGAACAGCGGCAGGATGAAATAGCCTAGGCTGGTTTCGAGGATGTGGCCGTTGTTCACGCCCCAGACGAAGGTCAGCCAGTTGCTGATCACCAGAGCCGAGGCCAGCGCAATCCGCGCCAGCTGCTTCGGCAGGCGGGCGACGCGCAGCGCCTCGCCGAAGCCGCGCCCGCAACCGATGATCAGGGTCATCAGCAGCATGGCCCAGACCACGCGGTGGGCGATGATTTCGTCGGCCGGCACCGCCGCGATCTGCTTGAAGAAGATCGGCACCAGGCCCCAGGTGATGTAGGCGATGATGCCGGCGACGACGCCGAGCCGGGTGTTTTCGCGGGTGAGCGCGGGATGCATGGCGTCCGCTACACCTGGGTCAGTCCGGCGAAAGCGATGACCGGGTCGAGGTAGTCGCCCCAGCGCGTGAAACTGTGGTCGCCGCCGGGCAGCACAGTTTGCCGCGCGCCGGCGTAGCGGGCCACGGCATGGCGGTAGTCGAGCGTCTCGTCGCCTTCCTCGACCAGCAGCCAGAAACGCTCGGGTTTGCTCAGGGCCGGGACTTCGATGGCGCGCAATTCCTCGATGTGCTGCCGCGTGAATTCGAAGCTTTCGCCCGTGTACAGCCATTGCTGCGGGCCGATATAGGCTTGCAGGGAGAGGTGGGCGACCACCGCCGGGTTGACCAGCACCGCCCTGAGGTCGTGGGTCTGCGCCAGATACGTCGCGTAGTAACCGCCGAGCGAGGAGCCGACCACGGTGGTGACGCCGTGGCGGGCGATCAGGCTTTCCGCCAGGCCGATCGCCGCGCGCGGCGAGGCCGGCAGTTGCGGGCAGACGAATTGGTTGCCGTAGCCGCGCTCGCGCATGCGCGAGCCGAGTGCCTGCGCCTTGTGCGACTGCGGCCCGCTGGTGAAGCCGTGCAGATACAAGATCATTCCCCCCGGCCCCCTTTCCGGGAAAGGGGGTGACGATGGTTCGCCGTCTGGTGACGGCTCCATGTTGTTGGCTGCGCTTGCCTTGAGGCGGCTCTGCGGCACGCGCGGATCAAGTACTTGTCCAGTTCACCAGGCCGAACTGCCAGGTCGCCAGCACCACGATGCCGAAGGCGATGCGGTACCAGGCGAAGATCGTGAAGTCGTGGCTGGAAATGAAGCGCAGCAGCCAGCGCACGCAGAGGAAGGCCGAAACGAAGGAGGCGACGAAGCCGACCGCCCACATGCCGAGATCGTCGATCACCAGCAGGTGGCGTTCCTTGTAGAGCTGATAGACCGTCGCGGCCAGCAGTGTCGGGATTGCAAGGAAGAAGGAGAACTCGGTGGCCGCCTTGCGCGACAAGCCGAACAGCAGGCCGCCGATGATCGTCGCGCCGGAGCGCGAGGTGCCGGGAATCAGCGCGCAGGCCTGGGCCAGGCCGAGCTTCACGGCGTCCATCAGCGTCAGGTCTTCGACCCGCTCGACGCGCACCACATGCTCGCGCCGTTCGGCCCAGAGGATGATGAAGGCGCCGACGATGAAGGCCGTCGCCACCGCCACCGGATTGAACAGCGTGGCCTTGATCGCCTTGCCGAAGGCCAGGCCCAGCACCGCCAGTGGGACAAAGGCGACCGCGATATTGCGCAGCAGGCGCCGCGAATCCGGGTCGTGCCCCAGCGTGCCGAAGACTTTCACGATGCGCGCGCGGTATTCCCAGCAGACGGCGAGGATCGCCCCGGACTGGATCACGATCTCGAACAACTTGCCCTTCTCGTCATTGAAGTGCAGCAGGTCGCCGGCGAGGATCAGGTGACCGGTGGACGAGACGGGAAGGAATTCGGTAAAACCTTCGACCAGACCGAGAATCAGCGCCTGCAGCAGCGGGTGGAAGTCCATGA
>JAUYSD010000390.1 GCA_030696505.1 Sulfuritalea sp.
TCATCCAGCTCGCCGGCGGAGCCGCGCTCATGAGCCTGGTGCCGCCTGGTGTACGTTCTGGCGCCTGGGCCGCCGGTTCCGATGCGCCCGAGAAGAAGGAAGTGCGCATCGGCTTCATCCCGCTCACCGACTGTTCTTCCGTGGTCATGGCGGCGGTGAACAAGTTCGACGAGAAATACGGCATCAAGATCATCCCGACCACGGAGGCGTCGTGGGCCTCCGTGCGCGACAAGCTGGTGAATGGCGAGCTCGACGCCGCCCATGTGCTCTACGGCCTGGTCTATGGCGTGCAGTTGGGCATCGGCGGGCCGAAGAAGGACATGAACGTGCTGATGACCCTGAACCAGAACGGCCAGGCCATCACGCTGTCGAACCAGCTCCGGGACAAGGGCGCCATCGACGGTGCATCGCTGGCCAAACTGGTGGCGAAGAAGGAACGTGAATACACCTTCGCCCACACCTTCCCCACCGGCACCCATGCCATGTGGCTCTACTACTGGCTGGCCGCGCACGGCGTGAATCCCTTCAAGGACGTCAAGACCATCACCGTGCCGCCGCCGCAGATGGTGGCCAACATGCGCGTCGGCAACATGGACGGCTACTGCGTCGGCGAGCCCTGGGGCAATCGCGCCATCGTGGACAACATCGGCTTTACCGCGGTGACGACGCAGGACATCTGGGTCGACCATCCGGAAAAGGTGCTCGGTACCACGGCGGAATGGGTGGCGAAGAACCCCAACACGGCGCGCGCCATGACGGCGGCGATCATCGATGCCGGCAAGTGGATCGATGCCTCGCTGGCGAACAAGCAGAAGACCGCCGACACCGTGGCGAGCAAGGCATACGTGAATACCGATGCCGATGTGATCGTGGCGCGCATGCTCGGTCGCTACAGCAACGGCCTGGGCAAGACCTGGGACGACAAGAACGCGATGAAGTTCTACAGCGACGGCAACGCGACCTTCCCCTACCTCTCGGATGCCATGTGGTTCCTCACCCAGCACAAGCGCTGGGGCCTGCTCAAGGACGATCCCGACTACCTCGCCGTGGCGAAGAAGGTCAATCGGATCGACATCTACAAACAGGCGGCCACCGCCGCCGGCGTCAGCGTGCCGAAGAGCGACATGCGCAGCCACAAGTTCATCGACGGCGTGGTGTGGGACGGCAAGGACCCGAAGAAATACGCCGGATCGTTCAAGGTGCATGCCTGAGCAAATTGGAATGGAAGAGGAGAACGACATGAGCGCCGTAGCCGTCCTGAAACTCGCCACGCCGCCCGCCAAGGCGGAGCCGGCGGCCGCCAAAGCTGTTGCGCAGCCGGCATCCGCCGAGGTGCCAGCGCCAACTCTTGAACCGACTACGATGGCGCCGGCGACGCAGCCCGGCGAGCGGCTGCGCGAAGTCCTGCGCGTGGTGATTCCACCTCTCTTCGGCATCGCGCTGATGATAGGAATTTGGGCGCTGGTGGCGATCAAGTCGGGCAACATCCCGGGTCCGGACAAGACCTGGGCCGCGGCGCGGGTGCTGTTCGCCGATCCCTTCTACCGCAACGGTCCGAACGACCAGGGCATCGGCTGGAATGTGCTCTCCTCGCTGCAGCGCGTCGGCATCGGCTTCGGCTTCGCGGCCCTGGTCGGCATTCCGATGGGCTTCCTGCTCGGCCGCTTCGCCTTCATGAACCGCATGTTCGAGCCGATCATCAGCCTGCTGCGTCCGGTCTCGCCGCTGGCCTGGCTGCCGATCGGCCTGCTGGTGTTCCAGAAGGCCGATCCGGCGGCGACCTGGACCATATTCATCTGCTCGATCTGGCCGATGATCCTCAACACCGCGCAGGGCGTGCAGCGCGTGCCGCAGGACTACCTCAACGTCGCGCGCGTGCTGGGCCTGTCGGAAGCCAAGGTGATCACCAAGATCCTCTTCCCCGCCGTGCTGCCCTACATGCTGACCGGCATCCGGCTGTCGATCGGCACCGCCTGGCTGGTGATCGTCGCCGCGGAAATGCTCACCGGCGGCGTCGGCATCGGCTTCTGGGTCTGGGACGAATGGAACAACCTCAAGGTCGAGCACATCGTGATCGCCATTTTCGTCATCGGCATCGTCGGCCTCGCATTGGAAACCATGCTGCTGATGCTGGCCAAACGCTTCAGCTACGAATCTCGCTAGGGGGACTGAGATGAACAAGCCCATCGTCAAGATCGAAAACGTCGGCCAGACCTTCAACACCAAGAGCGGAAAATTCACCGCGCTGCGCGACATCAACCTCGATGTCAGCGAAGGCGAAGTCGTCACCCTGATCGGCCATTCGGGCTGCGGCAAGAGTACGTTGCTCAACCTGATCGCCGGGCTCAGCCTGCCCAGCAGCGGCGTGCTGCTCTGCGACGGCCGCGAGATCGCCGGGCCGGGGCCGGAGCGCTCGGTGGTGTTCCAGAACCACAGCCTCTTGCCCTGGATGACCTGCTTCGAAAACGTCATGCTCGGCGTCGAGCGCGTCTTCGGCCGCAAGGAAGGCATGCCCAAGCTCAAGGCCCGCGTCGCCGCGGCGCTCGACATGGTGCATATGGATCACGCCAGCGGCAAGTATCCGCACGAGATCTCGGGTGGCATGAAGCAGCGCGTCGGCATCGCCCGTGCCTTCGCCATGGAACCCAAGCTGCTGCTGATGGACGAGCCCTTCGGCGCGCTCGATGCGCTGACCCGCGCTGCGCTGCAGGACGAGTTGAACGGCGTGATGGCCAAGACCGGCGCCACGGTGGTGATGGTGACCCACGACGTCGACGAGGCCGTGCTGCTGTCGGACCGCATCGTGATGATGACCAACGGCCCGGCCGCGACCATCGGCGAGATCGTCGACGTGAAACTGGAGCGCCCGCGCGACCGGCTGGAGCTGGCGCACGACACGCGCTTCGCCGACTACCGCGCCGCGGTGTTCGAGTTCCTCTACCGCAAGCAACTGAAAAAAGCCGCCTAGGGATCGCGATCATGAACAAACAGAAACTGGTAGTCGTCGGCAACGGCATGGCCGGCATCCGCGCCGTGGAGGAGCTGTTGAAGCTCGCCCCGGATCTCTACGACATCACCGTGTTCGGCGCCGAGCCGCACGGCAATTACAACCGCATCCTGCTCTCGCCCGTGCTGGCCGGCGAGATGACGCTGGCCGACATCGTGCTGAACGATCTCGACTGGTACCGCAACAACGGCATCACGTTGCATGCCGGGAAGAAGGTGACGAAGATCGATCGCGTCAAGCGCCTGGTCATCGCGGACGATCTGGCGGTGCCCTACGACCGCCTGCTGCTGGCCACCGGCTCGACGCCCTTCATCCTGCCGGTGCCGGGCAAGGACCTGCCCGGAGTGATTGCCTATCGCGACATCGCCGACACCGAGGCGATGATCGCCGCCGCGGCCAACCACAAACACGCGGTGGTGATCGGCGCCGGCCTGCTCGGCCTGGAGGCCGCCAACGGCCTGCGCCTGCGCGGCATGGACGTCACCGTGGTGCATCTGCTGGACTGGATCATGGAGCGCCAGCTCGACCGTGCCGGCGCCGACATGCTGCAGGTCTCGCTGGAAGCCAAGGGCCTCAAATTCCTGCTCGGCAAGCAGACCGAGATGTTGATCGCGGCGCCCGATGGAAGAAATGCAGGCCGCGTCGGCGCGGTGCGCTTCAAGGACGGCGCGGAAATTCCCGCCGACCTGGTGGTGATGGCCGCCGGCATCCGCCCCAATACCGCGCTGGCCGAAAGCGCGGGCCTGTATTGCAGCCGCGGCATCGTCGTCACCGACACGCTGCAGACCTACGACCCGAAGATCTATGCGGTCGGTGAATGCGCCGCGCATCGCGGCACGGCCTACGGCCTGGTCGCGCCGCTGTTCGAGCAGGCCAAGGTCTGCGCCAACCACCTGGCGCAGCACGGCATCGGCCGCTACCAGGGCTCGGTGACCTCGACCAAGCTCAAGGTCACCGGCATCGACGTGTTTTCCGCCGGCAACTTCATGGGTGGCGACGGCACCGAGGACATCGTGCTGCACGACAAGAACGGCGGTGTGTACAAGCGCCTGGTGATCGAGAAGGACAAGCTGATCGGCGCCGTGCTCTATGGCGACACGGCCGACGGCGGCTGGTATTTCCAGTTGCTCAAGGAAGGTCGCGACATCGGCGCGATTCGTGACCACCTGATGTTCGGCGACGCTTTCGCCAACAACCACGTCGGCGACGTCGGCCATGCCGGCGCCTCGAAGGCCGCGGCGATGGCGGACTCGGCCGAAGTTTGCGGCTGCAACGGCGTGTGCAAGGGCACCATCGTCAAGTCGATCCGCGAGCACGGCTTGTTCACGCTTGAAGATGTCCGCAAGCACACCAAGGCGTCGAGCTCCTGCGGCTCCTGCACCGGCCTGGTCGAGCAGATTCTCGCCTCCACCGTCGGCGGCGCCTACCAGGCCGCCGACCGCACCACCAAGCCGGTTTGCGGCTGCACCGATTTCAACCACAACGAGGTGCGCCAGGCGGTGCGCTCGATGAAGCTGCTGTCGCTCGACGCCGCCTTCAAGGCGCTCGACTGGCGCACCCCGGACGGCTGCGCCACTTGCCGCCCGGCGCTCAATTACTACCTGATCTCGACCTGGCCGCACGAGGCGCAGGACGATCCGCAGTCGCGCTTCATCAACGAACGCGCCCACGCCAACATCCAGAAGGACGGCACCTATTCCGTGGTGCCGCGCATGTGGGGCGGGCTGACCACGCCCGACGAGCTGCGCCGCATCGCCGACGTCGCCGAGAAGTACAAGGTGCCGACGGTCAAAGTCACCGGCGGCCAGCGCATCGACCTGCTCGGCATCAAAAAGGAAGACCTGCCCGGCGTCTGGCAGGATCTGGGCATGCCTTCCGGCCATGCCTATGGCAAGAGCATCCGCACGGTGAAGACCTGCGTCGGTTCCGAGCACTGCCGTTTCGGCACCCAGAAGTCGATGAGCATGGGCGTCGAGCTGGAGAAGATGCTGTTCGGCATGTGGTCGCCGCACAAGGTCAAGCTGGCCGTTTCGGGCTGTCCGCGCAACTGCGCCGAGGCCGGCATCAAGGACGTCGGCGTGATCGGCGTGGATTCCGGCTGGGAACTTTATGTCGCCGGCAACGGCGGCATCAAGACCGAGGTCGCCGAGTTCTTTTGCAAGGTAAGCACGCGCGAGGAAGTGCTCGAATACTCGGCGGCCTTCCTCCAGCTTTACCGCGAGGAAGCCTGGTACCTGGAGCGCACCGTGCATTGGGTGCAGCGCGTCGGCCTCGACGGCATCAGGCAGCGCATTGTCGACGACGCCGAGAACCGCAAGGCCCTGCACCAGCGTCTGCTCTATGCCCTGCAGGGCACGCTCGATCCCTGGGCGGAACGCAGCCAGGGCGTCGCCCGCCACGAGTTCGCGCCGCTGCCGGCGCCGATCGACATCAAGGGAGAACACCATGTCGAACTGGCATAAAGTCTGCCGCCTCGAAGAAATTCCGCTGCGCGGCAGCCGCGTGCTGCCGCACCAGGCGGGCAGCATCGCGGTGTTCCGCGCCGCCGATGACCAGGTCTTTGCGCTGCAGGACGCCTGCCCGCACAAGGGCGGCCCGCTGTCGCAGGGCATCGTCCATGGCCATCGCGTGACCTGCCCGATGCACGGCTGGAACGTCGAACTCGACAGCGGCGAGGCCTGCGCGCCGGATCACGGCTGCTCCCGACGCTACGCGACGCGCGTGGAGGACGGCGAGGTTTTCCTAGAGATCAGATGTGAAAGCCACCAATAGGCGTGCCCCGTGAAATACGAGCGTAGCGAGCAAATCGATAGTCCCCGCCCCGGGGCGGGGAATGAGGGGTGGGGGGTGTTTATGCCGCCTGTTCTTGCATGAGCATGGGCGCGCCCGAACCCCTGCTGCGCGAGACGCGCTCCACCTGCTGCTACTGCGGCACGGGTTGTGGCGTGATCATCGAGACAGTTGGCGCTGGCGCTGCGGCGAAGATCGTCGGCGTGCGCGGCGACCCCGAGCATCCGGCCAATTTCGGCCGCCTGTGCAGCAAGGGCGCCAGCCTGCACCTGACCGCCGGGCTCACTGGGCTTACGGGGCGCGCCCTGGTGCCCGAATACCGCGCCGCGCGCAGCGAGACGCGCCGCGCGGTGAGCTGGGATGCGGCGCTCGACGCGGCGGCCGAGCGCTTCGCCGCGATCATCAACGAGCACGGGCCGGACGCCGTGGCCTTCTACGTTTCCGGCCAGCTGCTGACCGAGGACTACTACGTCTTCAACAAGCTGGCCCGCGCCGTGGTCGGCACCAACAACATCGACTCGAATTCGCGCCTGTGCATGTCCTCCGCCGTGGCCGGCTACAAGGCCACGCTGGGCGGCGACGCTGTGCCCGGCAGTTACGCGGACATCGCCTTGGCCGACCTGTTCCTGCTCGCCGGCAGCAACACGGCCTGGGCGCATCCGGTGCTGTTCCGCCGCATCGAGGACGCCAGGGCAGCCAACCCGGAATTGAAAATCATCGTCGTCGATCCGCGCCGCACCGACACCGCGGCGATGGCCGACCTGCACCGGGCGATTACGCCGGGCAGCGACGCGATTCTCTACAGCGCGATGCTGCATGTGATGCTCTGGGAAGGCCTGGTCGACGAGGCTTTCATCGCCGCCCACACCAACGGCTTTCCTGCGCTGCGGGCGCAAGTTCGTGAATTGACGCCGGCCGCGGCGGCGGCCAGTTGCGGCGTGTCGGCCGACGACATCGTCACCGCGGCGCGCTGGTTCGGCGCGGCCGCAGCACCCTTGTCGATGTGGTGCCAAGGCCTCAACCAGTCCACCCACGGCACTGCCAACAATGCCGCGCTGATCCACCTGCACCTGGCCACCGGCACCATCGGCCGGCCCGGCATGGGACCGTTCTCGCTGACCGGCCAGCCCAATGCCATGGGCGGGCGCGAGGTCGGCGCGATGGCCAAC
>JAUYSD010000224.1 GCA_030696505.1 Sulfuritalea sp.
ACGCGGCGGTGTGGTTCCTTCTCGGCCTTCTCATTGCTGCTCCTTTTTCGGGCGATTGCGTCGCCCATCAGAGCAGAGTCTTCACTTATCCACCAGCACTAATTTCCGGGACCATCTCTAGCATCCGCCTGCGCAGGGAAAGTACGCCCTTGACCGACTTTTGAAGGAGATAGACTCAGACTTCTTCCCTGTTGATCCTGCCAAGGCTGTAACCGCGTTTTCCTCTGGCCCCCTCAGAAAACCGAGGAATTCGCTTACACGGAATTTCACTCTGCTTCTGGTAAAGCGACTACTCAAGGAGGACATCCAATTTAAGCCACGCCAACGGATCGTAGCTGCACTGCTTGCTGTAGGGACTATGCACCCACCCGACTACAACATCACGCTTGAAGAAAAGTTGTCTCCGATTATGCGGACCCTTGAGGACGATGAACTGATTAGAGCCACTCAGTTCATCGAGCGCATACCGGACTGCTGGCAATTCATTGATACAGATGTGCAACATCGGCTTGAAGGTTTCGTTAGGGAATTCCCGGCCGATCAACTGGATGATCTGGAATTTTTGCTAAAGTTTGAGCCGTTGCGCAATTCCGCCAAAAGTCGCGTGCGATCTGCCTCTCGCGATGAGTTAACGAGTTTGATTTTCTTTGATCTTCCAGTAGAAATCGCCGACCGCCTAATCGATTTGTACTTGGACTCGAAGAACTTTGATCAAGCAAATGACATGGGCAAGCAATTGCTGTTCAACGCCAGCGATCTATCCGCCAACCACGTACGGCGCATCATTACTCAGGCGCAGAAGAATGATCAGGTTTTGTATAGCTTTGAACTGGGGTCACTCCTGAATTCACTTAGGGCACGGAAAAAACTTCCTGAAGAACAATTTGACTCGCTTCTTCGCGGCAATGGATTGTCAAAGTATGCACCCGCGCCCCATCAACCGGCGTAAGTTTGACATTGGCCTTCGCGCAGGAGAATCGCCTTGAGTGATGCTGATAAGTTGGAGAGGTTGATTGAAAAAGGCCGCGCCGTGCTCGCAACTCACAAACCGAATCCTCCGAATGTCATCGGATTTCCAACACTGGATATCTCAGCCTTTGCAAACTGGAAGACTCAAACGCTTGCCTTCCTTGAATCTCGATTCTCAGCCACAAGCCCTTACTATTTGGAGTTCAGCAACAAGGTTAAGCGACCATTTCAAAGTGCCGTCCAAACAGGCCTTGGTGTTCTGGAAGGGCTTCGTGACGACATCGATGATAGTGGTTGCTCCACTGGTGTGTTCGAGACGGCAAATCCAATCGCTCAAATTGAAAACCTCTGCAATCGCTTTCATCTGATCGCAACTCAGCTCCGAGAGCGACACGAAGACCGACAAACACTGGATGTCCAAGACGAATACGATGTCCAAGATCTATTCCATACCCTTTTGCTTCTTCACTTCGAAGATATTCGTCCGGAAGAGTGGGCTCCGAGCAATGCCGGAAAATCGACACGCATGGACTTCCTACTGAAACAGGAGCGAATCGTCGTCGAAATCAAGAAGACGAGGAAAGGCCTTGACTCAAAGACCGTTGGTAACGAACTCATTGAAGACATCCATCGGTATCAATCTCATCCGGATTGCGACGCTCTAATCTGCTTTGTCTACGACCCTGAAGGTCGAATTGCTAATCCACGAGGATTAGAAAATGATTTGCGCAGACGCGATGACAAACTCATTGTCGAGGTATTTATCCGGCAATAGACTAATGAGCGGTCGGGAACATAGGTAACAAATTAGTCCGGGAACATGGCTTACAAATTCTTGCCGCCCAACACCGAGCCCCCGGCTGCGCCGGGTCCGCTTTACTTCTGTCCTTGCGAGCCATCATGACTGTGCGTCGCGGCAGGCATGCCGAACCAATCGATCCCGCTGTTCGGGCATTCCTCATTGCGGAAACCTTTCGCTTTGTCGACGCCGTCTGCTCGATGCCCGGCATCGAAAGGATTGCTCTGGTCGGGTCGCTGACAACCGACAAACCCGATCCGAAGGACGCCGATCTGCTTGTCACTGTCGCGGATGATCTCGACCTTGGGAGACTTGCTACCGAATCCAGGAAGCTCAAAGGCAAGGCGCAGACCAGGAACCGGGGAGCCGACATCTTCCTTGCCAACCCGGCCGGTCAGTACATCGGCCGGGTTTGCCATTGGCGTGAATGCGCGCCCGGCATCCGCATGTCCTGCGATGCGCAGCAGTGCGGAAAGCGAAAGTACCTGCACGACGATCTGGATGCTGTTCAGCTCAGCAGCCAGCTTGTCGCCAACCCGCCTGTTCAACTGTGGCCTCGCGTCGAGTGCCGGGACAAGCTGCCCGCCGACCTGATGCCGTTTATTTCCAGGCTTCAATCAAACGGTAACCCTTGATGTGCGTGCCCCTTTCGATTCCACGGCTGATTTTTCCTGCGCCTGGAATTTGTTTGCTCGCCGTATCGCCAGCGCCAACTCTTGGGTCACCCGCCTTGCAACGCAGAAAGGACTAATCGACCATGACTCCCACACTCGCCGCCCTCACGGGTTTCGTCGCCTGGTCCCTGGCGCTGCTGCTGCTGATGGAAGCCATCCGCTCCTGGCTGGTGATCACCGGGGCGGTGTCGGCAAACGGCTTTTGTCCCGACAACTCGAATCTTTCGCCCTTCATGCAGCGCCTGGCCCGGGCGCATGCCAACTGCCTCGAAG
This sequence comes from Sulfuritalea sp., assembly GCA_030696505.1. Classification (GTDB taxonomy): domain Bacteria; phylum Pseudomonadota; class Gammaproteobacteria; order Burkholderiales; family Rhodocyclaceae; genus Sulfuritalea. The sequence continues at coordinate 2,716 of JAUYSD010000224.1, forward strand.
GCCTGCCGATTTTCGGCGGCCTGATGCTGGTCGCGGTAGCCGCCGGGCAGGCGGCCCTGACCGATCCGCTGGCCTACGTCCTGCTGGCGGCGCGCATCCTGCAATCGCTGATCCACCTGGCATCGACATCCGCCACCGCGGTGACGCTGCGTTTCACCGCGTTCGCGGTGCAGATGGGAATCGGCGCCTGGTGGTCGGTCCTGCTGCTGGCGCTGGTCGCCACGCGGCCATGACGACGGCCATGGGCCTTTGGCCGCGCCGGGCCGCCGGCGCCGCGTGACCGGCCTGGCGCGTTCCGTGTTCCTCGGCCACTTCGGCGTCGGCTTCGGCGCAAAGTCAGTAGCTCCGGGCGTCTCGCTCGGCACGCTGTTGCTCGCCGCCCAGTTCATCGACCTACTGTGGCCTACCCTCTTGCTGCTCGGCGTCGAGCACGTGCGCATCGTTCCCGGCGCGACCGTGGTGACGCCGCTGGTGTTCGATCATTACCCCGTTTCCCACAGCCTGCTTGCGGTGCTTGGCTGGGCGGGGCTGGTGGGCGGCATGCATTTTTTCCTGAAGCGGAATCGCCTTGCCGCGCTCGCGCTCGGCGTGCTGGTCGTCAGCCATTGGGCGCTCGACGCGCTTGTTCATCGACCCGACCTGCCGCTGTTTCCCGGCAGCGCCATGGTCGTCGGCCTCAACCTGTGGTCGTCGTTGCCGGCCACCCTGATCATCGAAGGCGCCTTGTTCGCCCTGGGCGTGTGGCTGTATGCCCGCGCGACCTCGCCCAGCGATGCCATTGGCCGCCGGGGCTTCGCGGCGCTGGTGATTTTCCTGGCGGGGATTTATGCCGGCAACCTGTTTGGCCCGCCGCCGCCGAGCACCGAGGCCATTGCCTGGACAGGGCATGCGCAGTGGCTGCTGGTGCTATGGGGCTACTGGATCGACAGGCACCGCCAGGCGGCGGTACGCGCCTGACATTGGCTTGCCGGGGAGGCAGGCGTGCCCGGCGCCGTATCGCCAGCGCCGACTTTCTTCGCCCAACCCGTCAAATCAGCGCCTGCAAGCGCGCCTTGAGCACGGGCAGTTCCACACTGGTCGTCTTCCAGACAAGATCAGCATCGACATCGAAATACGCATGAACCAGACGGTTGCGCATGCCGACGATGGCACTCCAGGGAACATCCGGCGCACTGTTGCGAGTCGCGTCGGAAACCCTTGCCGCGGCTTCGCCGATGATCTCGATACAGCGGATCACGGCAAACAGTGTTTTCCTGTCATTCTCCAACCCGATCGGCGTGCATCCGGCAATGAAGCTCACGGCTTCGTCCGCGGCCTCGATCATGTGCAGCAGACGAACCCGGTCTTCAGGCGGCATATTGCACTACGGCATCGCGCATGACCTGATCGCGGAAATGACGGCTCAATTCGCGTGGCGTTCGCAGATCCACCTTGCGCCCTCCCATCAGGGCCGACAGCTCCGACTCCATTGCCGCCAGACCTATCAGCCCTGGTTCCATACCACCATCGAATTCGACGAGCAGATCAATGTCGCTGTCCGCGCGCGCAGTGCCTTTCGCATATGAGCCGAAAAGCGAAAGCCGCCGCACATGGTGATCGCGACAGTAGTTTTGCAGGCTCTCGGGAAAAGGCAGGTCGGGCGCATTCATGATGGCTGCGATGATAATGGTTTCCAGCCCGACCGAAAAGGCAGCATCCTTGCCGGGTCAGGCGACCAGGCTCTCCACCGCCGCCCTGCCCGCCGCGTAGCGCGCCACATCCTGCTGCCAGCCGGCCGGCGGCGAGAGCCGCGCGAGGCGTGCGGCGCGCAGCGGATCGGCGGCGGGCTGCCAGTGCTCCAGCACGGTGGCGACGGCATCGGGCGCATTGCAGATCAGCAGTACGTCACAGCCGGCGCTCCAAGCCGCGTCCGCGCGCTGCACCATGTCGCCGGCGAAGGCGGCGCCTTCCATCGAGAGGTCGTCGCTGAAGATCACGCCGTCGAAGGCGAATTCCTTGCGCAGCTTTTCCAGCCAGACCGGCGAGAAACCGGCGGGCCGGGCATCTACCTGCGGGTAGATCACATGCGCCGGCATCACGGCGTCGAGTTTGAGGCGCCGGTAGGGCGTGAGGTCGGCTTCCATCTCGGCCAGGCTGCGCTCATCGACCGGGATCGCCAGGTGCGAATCCGCCGCGACCCAACCGTGGCCGGGGAAATGCTTGCCGCAGCAGCCCATGCCGGCGGCGGAGAGGCCTTCGATCAGGGCGCCGGCGAGTTCGGCGACGGCATCCGGGTTCTTGTGGAAGGCACGGTCGCCGATCACGCCGCTGGGACCCCAGTCGAGGTCGAGCACCGGGGTGAAGGAAAAATCGACGCCGCAGGCGCGCAGTTCGGCGGCCAGCAGGTAGCCGATGTCGGTGGCGGCCTGGCGCGCGGCGGCGCGGTCGCTGTCCCACAGTTCGCCCAGGCGGCGCATCGGCGGCACGTGGGTGAAGCCCGCGCGGCAGCGCTGCACGCGGCCGCCTTCGTGGTCGATGGCGATCGGCAGCGCCGGGCTGCGCAGGGCGTGGATCGCGGCGCACAGCGCGGTGAGCTGGGCAGTGTCGCGGTAGTTGCGGGCGAACAGGATCACGCCGCCGGCCAGCGGGTGGACCAGGCGCTCGCGGTCGAGGGCGGAAAGTTCGAGGCCGGCGATGTCGATCATCAGCGGGCCGAGCGGCAGACTGTTCATGATTTTTCCAGTATGACGAAGGCGACGGCGTAGTCCTGCTCGTCGCTGATGGACAGGTGGGCGCTCAAGCCGCGCTCGGCGAAATGGGCGGCGAGTTTGGGCGAATAGCTGAAGGACGGCTTGCCGAGTTCGTCGTGGGCGACGGCGATCTCGGGCAGCAACAACGGGGCGCGCACGCCGGTGCCAAGCGCTTTGCCCAGCGCCTCCTTGGCGGCGAAGCGCTTGGCCAGGAAACGCGCGGGATCGAGGCTGCTGCGGCAGTCTTCGCGTTCTTCCGGCGCCAGCATCTTTTCCAGGCCGCGCTCGCCGTGACGCTGCCAGTAATCGGCCATGCGCGCGACGGCGACGATGTCGGTGCCGATGCCGTGGATCATGTGCGGTCGCCCGTCGTGACCGACGGGCTTGCCCGCACACGATCACGTTTCAATGGGCACCCCCTCCCATCCTCCCCCGCCGGGCGGGAGAGGTGACTGGTCAGCCCGTTCCATGGAACGGGAAAATGGTACTCGGCCATCATCCGCACTGCGCCTCGCGCATCAGGCGCTTCATTTCGGCGACGGCTTCGCGCATGCCGACGAATAGCGCGCGGCTGACGATGGCGTGGCCGATGTGCAGTTCGCGCACTCCCGGCAACGCGGCGACGGGCTGCACGTTGAAATAGTTCAGCGCGTGGCCGGCGTTGAAGCGCATGCCGGCGGCGCGGATCGCAGCGCCGGCGCTGCGTATCTTGTTCAGCTCGGCGACCACGGCCGGGCTTTCCCTGTCGCGGCCCTGGTTGAAGAAGGCATGGGCGTAGGGACCGGTGTGAATTTCGCAGACGCGGACGCCGATGCGGGCGGCGGCTTCGACCTGCGGCAGCTCGGCATCGATAAAGACGCTGGTGACGATGCCGGCGTCACGCAGGCGCGCCACCACGTCGCGCAGGCGGGCTTCCTGGCCGGCCACGTCGAGGCCGCCTTCGGTGGTGATTTCGTGGCGGCCTTCGGGCACCAGCATGGCCATCTCCGGCTTCAGCGCGCAGGCGATGCCGACCATCTCGTCGGTGGCCGCCATTTCCAGGTTGAGCTTGATGTGGGTCAGCTCGCGCAGGCGCCGCACGTCGTGGTCCTGGATGTGGCGGCGATCCTCGCGCAAATGCACGGTGATGCCGTCGGCGCCGCCAAGGTGCGCTTCGACGGCGGCCCAGACCGGATCGGGCTCGTGGGTCTTTCTCGCCTCGCGCACGGTTGCCACGTGGTCTATGTTGACGCCTAGTTCGATCATGGTTCCTCCGCCGGGCCGCCCCAAGGAGGAACAGCCAACACATGGAGCGGGCCTGGCCCGCGAACAACCGTCACCCCTTTTCTCGGAAAGCGCGCCAGCGCTTCAGAGAAGGCTAATGCCTGCACAGCAGGCGTTACGCCGGAACTAAAAGGGGCTGGGGGAAAAGTAGTCATAGTTCCTGCAATTCGATGAAAACCCGCCGCGATTGCAGCGGCTTGCCGCCCAGATGATGCGCGATCAAAGTTCGCATCAGTTGCCGGCTTTCGAGCCGCGTGCGCGGATCGGCGTAGTCGTCGGCCGCCATGTCGAGCAGGGTCTTGCCGCGCAGGCGCGGCGCCTCGCCCGACGCCGGGTCGCCAGCGCCAACTCTTGCCACCGGGCCGCGTTCGATGAGGAAGGCGTATTCCTGCTCCGGCGCCACCGGCAGGCCGCTGTCGACGTCGACGTCCAGCGTCAGGCCGTAGCCGAGTTCCTTCAACAAGGTCTTCTCGAAGCGCCGCAGTTCCGGCGCGTCGGCACCGCCCGCGGCCAGGGCGTAAAGGGCCGCGGCATAGGCGTCGAACAGCGCGGCGTGGGCATCCTCGCGCGGCAGCATCTTCAGCAGCAGTTCGTTCAGGTAATAGCCGAGCAGCAGACAGCGCCCGCCCAGCAGCGGCATGCCGCCGAGCCATTCGGCACGGGCCAAAGTCTTCACTTCGCCGCCGCCGAACCAGCCCAGCTCCAGCGGCTGGAAGGACATCAGCAGGCCGCGCATGGCCGAACGCGGGCGCCGCGCTCCGCGCGCCAGCAGCGGCACGCGGCCATGCTCGCGGGTGAAGACATCGACCACCAGGCTGGTCTCGCTGTAGGGATGCAGATGCAGGACATACGCCGCCTGCCCGTCGACGCGCTTGCTCACGAAGATGCCCTCCCCCCAGCCCCCTCCCCGAGGAAGGGGGTGACTATGGTTCGCAAGCTGCGCTCGCTCCATGGGGTTGGCTGCGCCGTCCTTGGGGCGGCCCGGCGGACGGCGTTCAATCGTAACCCAGCGATTTCAGCGCACGCTCGTCGTCGGCCCAGCCGCCCTTGACCTTGACCCAGGTCTCCAGCCAGACCTTGCCGCCGAACAGGGTCTCCATTTCCTTACGCGCGTCGGTCGAGATGCGCTTCATGCGCTCGCCGCCCTTGCCGATGACGATGGCGCGGTGCCCGGCGCGGTCGACGATCACCGCGGCGTGGATGCGGCGCAGCTCGCCTTCCTGTTCGAACTTCTCGATCTCGACGGCAATGCCGTAGGGCAGTTCCTCGCCGAGATTGCGGAACAGCTTTTCGCGCAGGATCTCGGAGGCCATGAAGCGTTCGGAGCGGTCGGTGATGTCGTCGGCGTCGAACACCGGCATCCCTTCCGGCAGGTAGCGCGCCACGGTGCTGAGCAGTTCGTCGGTGCCGATGCCCTTCTCGGCCGACAGCGGCACCAGCTCGGCGAATTCATGCAATGCGGATACCTTGGCGATGAAGGGCAGCAGTTCCTTCTTGTCGGTCAGGCGGTCGATCTTGTTGATCACCAGAACGACCGGCGTACCTGCCGGCAGCATGCGCAGGATCTCGGCTTCGCCGTTGCCCCAGTTGCCGGCCTCGACCACCAGCAGGATCACGTCGACATCGGCGAAGGTCGAGGTCACGCTGCGGTTCATCAGGCGGTTCAGCGCGTTCTTATGGGTCATCTGGAAACCCGGCGTATCGACGAAGATGAACTGGGCATCGTCCGTGGTCAGCACGCCGTGGATGCGGTGGCGCGTGGTCTGCGCCTTCTTCGAGGTGATGCTGACCTTGGCGCCGACCAGGCGATTGGTCAGGGTCGATTTGCCGACGTTGGGCCTGCCGATGACGGCCAGGTAGCCGGTGCGGAACGCTGGGTTCATGATTTGATCTCGGCTATGGCGCGCTGTGCGGCCTGCTGTTCGGCAATGCGCCGGCTGGCGCCGGTGCCCGTGCTGCGTATGCCCAGGTCCGCAACGACACATTCGATCTCGAACTGCTGGGCATGCGCCTCGCCGCTGGTCGCCAGCAACGTGTAGCGCGGCAGCGGCAGGTGCCGCCCCTGGAGGATTTCCTGCAAGGCGGTTTTCGGATCCTTGCCGCTGTCATTGGGATCGATGCGCGTCATGGCCGGTTCGTACAACCGTTCGATGACGCGCCGCACCGCATCGAAGCCGGCATCGATGTAGATCGCACCGAACAGCGCTTCCAGCGCATCGGCGAGAATCGAGGGACGCCTGGCGCCGCCGCTCTTCAACTCGCCCTCGCCCAGTTGCAGCAGCTCGCCGAGGCCCAAACCACGCGCGATTTCGGCCAGGGTTTCCTGCCGCACCAGGCTGGCGCGCAAACGCGAAAGTTCGCCTTCCTTGAGTGCGGCAAAACGCTGGTAGAGAGCAGCCGCGACGATGCAGTTGAGCAGCGAGTCGCCGAGGAACTCCAGGCGTTCGTTGTGCGAGGAACCGAAACTGCGATGGGTCAGCGCCTGGCGCAGCAACTCCGGCCGGCCAAAGCCGTGACCCAGGGCCGCCTCCAGGCGCTGTAGTTTCATTACTTGGCGCTGCTGCCCTCGAAATCGAAGACCAGGCTGGCGTTGCCGAACAGCGGAACCTTTTTCGAATAGGCAAAGGTGATCACCAGTTCGCCGCCTTCCTTCGTAATCTCGATATCCTCCGGCGGAATGCTCTTGACATCATCCATATCGGCGCGCCTGCCGTAGGCCGCCCGCACCTGCGCCACGGTCGCCTCCTTGAGGCTGTTGTCGCCGGCGGTACCCTTGATCGCCTTGACCGCGTTGCCGTATTCGATCCAGGGCGGAACGGCCTTCATCGCCAGCAGGGCGACCATGCCCAAGCCGACGCCAATGAGCACCATACCGTTCAGGCTGAGTCCACGCTGAAATTTCATGTTTGCCCCTAGTTAAACGAGCCGATCCGCTTCAGATCGGAAAAATTGAACCAGATGAAAAACGCCTTGCCGACCAGGTTTTCGTCGGGAACGAAGCCCCAGAAACGGCTGTCCTGCGAATTGTCGCGATTGTCGCCCATCATGAAATAGTGCCCGGCCGGTACCTCGCAACTCACGCCCTCACTATTGTAGTGACATTTGTCGGCGTACGGAAAGCGCACGCTTTGCTGCACGAAGGATGGCGCGTCGGCCTCGACCAGGATTTGATGGTCCACGCTGCCCAGGGTTTCGACGAAGCGCGGCGTATAGAACAGGCGATCGCGATCGAGGTAATCGTCGGTCTTCTTCTGCACAATTTCCTTGCCATTGACGCTCAGCTTCTTGTTGCGGTAGACCACCTTGTCGCCCGGCAGGCCGACCACGCGCTTGATGTAGTCGAGCGAAGGATCGGGCGGGTAGCGAAACACCACCACGTCCCCGCGCTGCGGCGAATTGAGCGCAACGACCTTTTTGTTGATCACCGGCAGGCGCACGCCATAGGTGTATTTGTTGACCAGGATGAAATCGCCCACCAACAGGGTCGGAATCATCGATCCCGAGGGAATCTTGAAGGGTTCCACGAGAAACGAGCGGAGCAGGAAAACCGCGAGGATGACGGGGAAGAAACTGCCGCCGTACTCGACCCACCAGGGATCTTTGGCGTCCTGCGGGCGCTTCTTCCTGGCCCAGAATTGATCGAAGGCCCAGATGATGCCAGTGGCAACAACGAGTATGAAAAGTAACAGTGCAAAGTTCATTTGTCACCCACACGCAACACCGCGAGGAAAGCCTCCTGCGGAATTTCGACGCTGCCGACCTGCTTCATGCGCTTCTTGCCGGCCTTCTGCTTTTCCAGCAGCTTCTTCTTGCGCGTGATGTCGCCGCCGTAGCACTTCGCCAGCACGTCCTTGCGCATGGCCTTGACGTTCTCGCGGGCCACGATGGTCGAGCCGATCGCGGCCTGGATCGCGACGTCGTACATCTGGCGCGGAATCAGTTCGCGCATCTTGGCCGCCAGCTCGCGGCCGCGATAGGGCGCATTGGCGCGATGCACGATCAAGGACAGGGCGTCCACCTTGTCGCCGTTGATCAGCACGTCGAGCTTGCACACGTCGGCGGCCCGGTACTCCTTGAACTCGTAGTCGAGCGAGGCGTAGCCGCGCGACACGGACTTCAGCTTGTCGAAGAAATCCATGACCACTTCGGCCATCGGCATATCGTAGGTCAGCTGCACCTGGCGGCCGTGATAGGCCATGTTCACCTGCGAGCCGCGCTTGCTCTCGCACAGGGTGATCACTGCGCCGAGATATTCCTGCGGCACGAAAATCTTGGTGGTGATGATGGGCTCGCGGATTTCTTCCATTTTCTGGACGTCCGGCAGCTTGGCCGGGTTTTCCACCTGGAGGGTGCTACCGTCGCGCATCAGCACTTCGTACACCACGGTCGGCGCGGTGGTGATCAGGTCCTGGTCGAACTCGCGCTCCAGGCGCTCCTGCACGATTTCCATGTGCAAGAGGCCAAGGAAACCGCAGCGAAAGCCGAAGCCTAGCGCCTGCGACACTTCCGGCTCGTAGTGCAGCGACGCGTCGTTGAGCTTGAGCTTTTCCAGCGAGTCGCGCAGGCTGTCGTACTGGTTGGATTCGATCGGATACAGTCCGGCGAAGACCTGCGACTTGATTTCCTTGAACCCGGGCAGCGCCTCCGCGGCGCGCCGGTCGGCGATGGTGACGGTGTCGCCCACCTTGGCGGCATCGAGTTCCTTGATGCCGGAAATGATGAAGCCGACTTCGCCGGCGCGCAATTCGGGGCGGGTCACCGACTTCGGCGTGAATACGCCGACCTGTTCGCACAAATGCTGCGAGCCTTCCGCCATCAGCAGTATCTTGTCCTTGGCACGCAGGGTGCCGTCCACCACACGCACCAGCATCACGACGCCGACATAGTTATCGAACCAGGAGTCGATGATCAGCGCCTTCAGCGGCGCTGCGGGGTCGCCCTTGGGCGGCGGGATGCGGGCGATCACGGCTTCCAGCACGTCATCGACGCCAATGCCCGTCTTCGCCGAGCACAGAATCGCGTCGGTCGCATCGATGCCGATCACGTCCTCGATTTCCTGCCGCGCATTGTCGGGGTCGGCCGCCGGCAAGTCGATCTTGTTCAGCACCGGCACCACGTCGACGCCGAGTTCGATCGCCGTGTAGCAGTTGGCCACGGTCTGCGCCTCGACGCCCTGCGAGGCATCGACCACCAGCAGCGCGCCCTCGCAGGCGGACAGCGAGCGGCTGACTTCATACGAGAAGTCCACGTGCCCCGGGGTATCGATCAGGTTCAGGTTGTAGGTCCTGCCATCGCGCGCCGTGTAGCTGAGGGCCGCGGTCTGGGCCTTGATGGTGATCCCGCGTTCGCGCTCGATGTCCATCGAGTCAAGCACCTGCGCCTCCATTTCGCGGTCGGACAGGCCGCCGCAGCGATGGATGATGCGATCGGCCAGGGTGGATTTACCGTGGTCGATATGGGCAATGATGGAGAAGTTGCGGATGTGATCCATGGGGTCAACAAAAAAGGCGCTCATTCAAGCTCTTGAGCACCTTGGAGACTTAAAAAGCAAGGGGCGGATTTTAGCCCAAAGCACCTAAATACTCACGCACTTTCGCCGCGTCGAGGAAGTAGTGGCAGAGTTCCCGGCCCTCGCCATCGGCCAGCAGCGGCACCAGTTCATCGTATTTCGCCTCCAGTGCCGGATCGGCATCGACGTCCAGCACCTCGATATCGAAAAACGGCACGTCCGGCTCGCTGCGCAAGATTTCCAGCGCAGCGAGCATGTCGTGGCACAGATGGCAATAGTTGCGGCTGAACAGCCGCAACTGCGGCGACTTATTTATCGGACGGACTCTTGAGGGTGATGAAGGTCTGCGCGTCGCCACGCCGCACCAGCAGGGTCATGGCGCCGCCCTTTTCAACGCCCTGCAGCATGTCGTTGAACTGCGCCAGCGACTTGATGTCGGTCTGGCTGCCCTTGACGATCGCCGAAAGGATGATGTCGCCGGAGCGGAGTTCGGAACGGGCGCCGCCGTTCTTGACGTCCTCGACGATCAAGCCGTGCTGGATGCCCAGTGCCCGCTTCTGCTCCGCGTTCGGCACCGCCAGCACCAGTCCGAGCCGGTTGGCTGCCTGGGGTTCGGCCGGCTTGCCGCCACGGCTGGCAAGCCGCGTCTTGTCGTCTTCCTCTGCCAGTTCGCCGACCGTGACGCCGAGGTCGCGGGTGGCGCCCTTGCGCCAGACCTGCACCATGGACTTGCTGCCGGGACGGGTGGATCCCACCATGCGCGGCAGGTCGGCGGACTCGTTCACCACCCGGCCGTCGAACTTGAGAATGATGTCGCCGATCTCGATCCCGGCCTTGTCGGCCGCCGAGCCCTTTTCCACCGAGGCGACCAGCGCGCCCTGCGGCTTGCCGAGATTGAAGGACTCCGCCAGCTCCTTGCTCACTTCCTGGATGCCGATGCCAAGGCGGCCGCGGCTCACCTTGCCCTTGGCCTTCAACTGATTCTGGATGTCGATCGCCAGATCGATCGGGATCGCGAAGGAAAGGCCCATGGAACCGCCGGAACGGGAATATATCTGCGAATTAATGCCGATCACCTCGCCCTTCAGGTTGAACAGCGGCCCGCCCGAGTTGCCCGGATTGATCGCCACGTCGGTCTGGATGAAGGGCACGTAGTTCTCGTGTGCCAGCGAGCGCCCCTTGGCGCTGACAATGCCGGCGGTGACGGTGTTCTCGAAGCCGAAGGGCGAACCGATCGCCACCACCCATTCGCCGACCTTGAGCTTGACCGAATCGCCCAGCCTGGCCACCGGCAGATTGCTGGCTTCGATCTTGATCAGCGCGACGTCGGTACGCTTGTCGGCACCCAGCACCTTGGCCTTGAACTCGCGCTTGTCGGTGAGTTTGACCAGCACTTCGTCGGCTCCGTCGACCACATGCGCATTGGTCAGGATATGGCCGTCGGCACTGACGATGAAGCCGGAACCCAGCGAACGGTTCTTGAACTCCTGCGGTACGCCGGGATGGTTCGGAATCTGTCCTGGGAAGAAGCGGCGCAATAACTCCTGCGTAGCGTCGTCGCCATCGAAGGGAAACTGCGGACCGCCGCGGCGTCCCTTGATGACTTGGGTAGTGCTGATATTGACCACCGTCGCACCCTGTTTTTCGACCAGTTCGGTAAAGTCGGGCAGGTCGCGGGCGTATGCCTGCAAGGGCAACGCCACACAACAAGCCAGTGCGAGAGAGACTATAAATTTCTTCATGATTGCTCCTTGAATCGTACTTCCCTGGTCTGAACCTGCAAGGAATACAGACTACCCTCGCGACGCGCACGCATTTCATTACGGCGCAACAGGACGAGACCGCCGCCGAGACCCGCCAGCATTCCCAATATGGCTCCCGCATCGCCGGCCAGCGACTGCCCGCCGGCTGCCCCGGCGATCGCCAGCAGCAAGGGCAGCACATAGGACATCAGCGACGCGCGCCACAGGGCGCCGCCGGCTACGGTCAGCTGCACGTGATCTCCCACGCGCGCGCCGATCGAATTGGCCACCTGGTAGCGGCGCGGCGCGGCGCTCAATCCGAGCAGACCTGTCTGGCAAGCGTCTGCAGTCTTGCAGTTACCACAACTGGGGGCGCGCCCGGGCACTTCAACCCAGGCATCGTCGCCGGATACGGCCACCACCACCGCTTCGCACTGGTTCATTTGCGTCTCCGTTCGACGCCGTCGCCGAGTCGTCTGACGGCCAGCGCCGGTACCTCGCCCATGACCACCACGCGATGATCGCCGAGTTGGCGCCGATACACATTGACCGGTCCCAGCGTGGCCACCGTCTCGGCATCCCCGGCCGAGCCGCCGGGCTCGATGAATACCGAGATCGACGCGAGGCCATCGGAAAACACCACGTGCAGGCTTTCCGGATGCTCGGGAGCCGACTGCCGCTTCATCGACGCCACCTTGCGGAAGCCCGGCAGCAGGGTGCGAAACATCCAGTCCATATCGTCCGCCTTGAGCTCCGTCGTCCGTACCTGCTGTACCCGCACTTGTTCAGTATTGAAACGCGGCAGCAGCGCCCCATGTTCGAGCGGGCCGCCGATCTTGACCTGGGTGAACACGAAGGACTCCAGCGTCTCGCCACGCGCGTCGACCAGGTTGGCCTTCAGCAGCAAACCGCTCGCCGCATCCATCCAGAACTCATGGCCATAGCGCAAGTCGTCGCGCGGCTGCAGCAATACCGCGCGGCTCTTCAGCCCCGCGACACGTCCCTGTGCGCCACTGCGAATGGCATAGTGTTCGGGCAGGCTGCCCAGCCCGGCTGGCAGCAGGGCCGGGAATCCGCGCCCGATGGAGCGGTTCTCGATGATGACCAGCTTCTCGTCCGGAAAAAAGCATTTGACTTCGCCGCCGGCACGGATGACCTCGCGCGGGCTGCCGTCGAGGGCCTCGATGCGCTCGAATTCAATGCCATCCCGCAGCGAATGCGCTATGCGCGAGGTGTCGACCTTGCCGCCGCTGCGATAGACGAAAGTGCCGCTGTAGGTCAGCTCCCGGGAGCCTTGCGCGATACGCTGCAACAAGGCCAGCCCATCGTCGGCGAGGGCCGGCACGGGAAGCAGCAGGACGGTGGACAGGAGCAGCAGCGAGGTGCGGACAAACGTCATCAACGACCCTCGCCCGATACGGCAACGGTGCGGATATTGCGCGCACCACCGACCATGGCGCCGGCCGGCGCATAGGCCTGATGTGCCACCAGATACTCCTGCAGCCGCGGCGTCGCCTGCGCCACCACTGCCGCCTTGGTTCCGGCCAGGTTGCCGGTACCTACGGGCGTCGCGTCGCTGCCGGGCGCCAGCGCCAGCCAGGCCACGACCGCAACGCCGGCAGCGGACGCCGCCAGCGCCAGGACCGGCCGCTGCCAATCGGCGCTATTTCGCCGTGCAGGCGCCATCACCGTCGGCTCGAGTTCAAGCGCCGACATGACGCGTGTCGTGACATCGACGTCAAGTTCCCGTTCCCCCCGCAAGGCCGCGCCGATCAATTGGCAATCGCACCATTGACTGCGCAGCTCCTCGCTGCGGCGTATCGCCCGCAGCGTTTCGGGAATCTCCTGGACTTCGAGCTCGCCATCCATCAGGGCAGAAATTCGTGTCTTCATGTTCTCACCATCGTTTATCCGGGGCCGCATCGAGCAGAGGCCTCAATTTCGCCGAAATCGCGTCGCGTGCGCGGAAGATCCGCGAACGTACGGTTCCAATCGGGCAGTCCATTACCTTGGCAATTTCCTCGTACGACAATCCATCTATTTCGCGCAAGACGATCGCCGTGCGCAAATCCTCCGGCAGCGCTTCCATCGCCGCATTCACCGTCTGACCGATCTGCTTGGTCATCAACAGGCGCTCGGGAGTATCGCTGTCGCGCAGCAGGTCGGCTTCGTCATAGCCTTCCGCCTCCTCGCTATCCACCCCGGTCGTCGCCGAAGCGCGCCGGCCATGGGTGATCAGCCAGTTCTTCGCGGTATTGACACCAATCCGGTACAGCCAGGTATAAAAAGCGCTGTCGTTGCGAAATCCCGGCAAGGCCCGATAAGCTCGAATGAAACTGTCCTGAACAATATCCTCCACCTCGGCTGAATCACGCACCATGCGCGAAATCAGACGCGCAAGCTTGCGCTGGTACTTGGCGACCAGCAGGCCGAAAGCCTGCTTGTCGCCAGCCTGCACCCGCTCGACCAATATCCGGTCTGCTTCGCGATCTCCCATGGGCTTTGCCGTTTATTCTCGCCAGATAAATTGCGCGGCTTCACTTTGGCCGCAAGCGAGTATAACAAGCCACTCAGCCCACATTCGTCACCGTCTCGGCTGCTGCAGTTCAGCCGTTGCCGACAATGACCGGGGCCTGTGCAAATAGTTCCACACTCCGAGCAGTGATATAGTCCCGCCCCATGAATCCAGCCGCCATTCAGCATTTCGACGTCCTCATCATCGGCAGCGGGCTGGCCGGACAGTCGCTGGCGCTGCGGCTTGCGGACAGCCGCCGGGTGGCCCTGGTGACCAAAAAGATGCTGGCGGACTCGGCCTCGGCCTGGGCGCAGGGCGGTATCGCGGCAGTCCTCGACCCCGCCGATACGATCGACGCCCACGTCAACGATACCTTCACGGCCGGCGCCGGCCTCTGCGACCCGACGGCCACCCGCTTTGTGGTCGAGCACGGTCGCGAGGCCATCGAGTGGCTGATTGCGCGAGGTGTCCCCTTCACGCCCGACGATTCCTCGCTGGGTTTTCACCTGACACGCGAAGGCGGCCACGGCCAGCGCCGCATCATACATGCCGCCGATGCTACCGGCACCGCCGTGCAGGAGACCTTGACCGAACAGGTGAGGAAGCACCCCAATATCACCGTCATGGAGCGACACATTGCGGTCGACCTGATCACCGCGGCCAAACTCGGCCTGCCGCGCAATCGCTGCCTCGGCGCCTATGTGCTGGATATCGCCCGCGACCGGGTGCTGACCCTGGGCGCCAGCCACACGGCACTGGCCACGGGCGGCGCCGGCAAGGTCTATCTCTACACCACGAATCCCGACACGGCCACCGGCGATGGCGTGGCCATGGCCTGGCGTGCCGGCTGCCGGGTGGCGAACATGGAGTTCATCCAGTTCCATCCGACCTGTTTGTATCACCCTCACGCAAAGTCCTTCCTTATTTCGGAAGCCCTGCGCGGCGAGGGTGGCCTGTTGCGCCTGCCCGACGGCACGCGCTTCATGCCCGACCATGACAGCCGCGCCGAACTCGCGCCGCGCGACATCGTCGCCCGTGCGATCGACTTCGAAATGAAGCGCCATGGCCTCGACTGCGTGTTTCTCGACATGACGCACAAGTCGGCGGAGTTCCTCAAGGATCACTTTCCGACCATCCTCGCGCGCTGCCTGCAACTGGGAATCGATATCACTCGCGAACCCATTCCGGTGGTGCCTGCGGCCCATTACACCTGCGGCGGCGTGGTCACCGATCTTGCCGCGCGCACCGATCTGAACGGGCTCTACGCGATCGGCGAAGCGACCTTCACCGGCCTGCACGGCGCCAATCGGCTGGCCTCGAATTCGCTGCTCGAATGCGTGGTGTTTTCCGCCGCGGCGGCACAGGACATACTCGCGGCACCGGTGGAGCCGCTGCCGCATCTGCCGCAATGGGACGAGAGCCGGGTACGCGACGCCGACGAGGAAATCGTCATCTCCCACAACTGGGCGGAACTGCGCCGCTTTATGTGGGACTACGTCGGCATCGTGCGCACCAACAAGCGGCTGGAACGCGCCCTGCACCGTATCCGCTTGCTGGAAAAGGAAATCGACGAGTACTACGTGAACTACCGGGTGGGCAACGACCTCATCGAGTTGCGCAACCTGGTGCTGACGGCTCACCTGATCGTCAAAAGCGCACTGCGCCGTCACGAAAGCCGCGGACTCCACTTCAGCCGCGACTATCCGGAAACCTTGCCGCGCGCACTGGACACGGTACTTCACCCGCGCTAGGCCAGAGCGCGTAGCGCTTCAGGCCGGATTCGCCGCTGCCGAGCGCCAGCGCAGCCAGAGCCGCAACTGGCGAAAATCTTCCGCGCTCAGGCTGTCGCCGGGCAGCGTCAACGCGCGCAAGCGGCCATGTTGCCGATACAACAGCACAACCAGGAAAGACAGTACCAGCGTATGCGGATGCACCGTGGCCTCGCTCGCCGTGCTGTCAGCGGCAACTGTCTGCAGGCGGCCGTCGCCACCGAGCACCAGACCCGTAACCGGTAGCAGCCGGCGTAGGCGCGCCAGGGAAGCGCCGACCAGCAGCAGGAGCAGCGCCGCCAGCCACGACGGCACATGGCTGGCAAGTACCGCAGCGGCGGCGGCAAGGTGAGCCAGCGACTGGACGAACAGCAGCCGGCGCGACGACTTTATGGCAACAGAACGGGTGGCGACCGGCTTCATCGCCTGGTCGACCTAACGCTCATGGCTTCGATGACCCACCCCATATCATGAAACACCGCGACGTCGTAGGGTCTCACGCTGGCAAATGGGCCCGCCCCTCCCATCCTCCCCTCACGGGGAGGCTATCAGTTGGCTCGCTGCGCTCGGTCCTGACACAGCGCGCTTGGCAACGAATTTCACGTTAAATGCGGCGGAAGACCAGTGAGCCGTTGGTGCCGCCGAAACCGAAGTTGTTCTTCAGCGCCACATCGATCTTCATCGGCCTGGCGGTATTGGCGCAGTAGTCCAGATCGCACTCCGGATCCTGGTTGAAGATGTTGATGGTCGGCGGAGATATCTGGTGATGCACGGCGAGCACCGTGACCACCGATTCGAGGCCGCCGGCGCCGCCCAGCAGATGGCCGGTCATCGACTTGGTGGAATTCACCACCAGCTTCTTCGCCGCATCGACGCCGAAGGCCAGCTTGATCGCTTCGGTCTCGTTCTTGTCACCGAGCGGGGTCGAGGTGCCGTGGGCATTGACGTAGTGCACCTCATCGGGATTGACACCGGCATTCTTCAGCGCGTTGACCATGCTGCGCCGCGGACCGTCGGTGTCCGGTGCGGTCATGTGGTAGGCGTCGCCGCTCATGCCGAAACCGGCCAGTTCGGCGTAGATTTTTGCGCCCCGCGCCTTGGCGTGCTCGTACTCTTCGAGCACCATCACGCCTGAGCCTTCACCGAGCACAAAGCCGTCGCGATCCCGATCCCAGGGCCGGCTCGCGGTCGCCGGATCGTCGTTGCGCGTGGACAAGGCCTTGGCCGAACCGAAGCCGCCCACCGCCAGCGGCGTGGTCGTGGCTTCGGCACCGCCACAGACCATCACGTCGGCATCGCCGTACTCGATCATGCGCGCACTGATGCCGATCGCGTGCAAACCGGTGGTACAAGCGGTCACCACCGCAATGTTCGGCCCCTTCAGACCCAGCATGATCGAGAGGTTGCCCGAGATCATGTTGATGATGGTCCCGGGAATGAAGAAAGGCGAAATCTTGCGCGGCCCGCCACCCAGATAATCGTTGTGCGTGTCCTCGATCATCGGCAGACCGCCGATGCCCGAACCGATGTTGACGCCGATGCGATCGGCGTTTTCGGCACTGACCTCGATCCCCGAATCGCGGAAGGCCTGGATGCCGGCCGCCATGCCGTAGTGGATGAAGGTATCCAT
>JAUYSD010000225.1 GCA_030696505.1 Sulfuritalea sp.
CGACCAAGACCAGCCAGACCTTCTCCACCGCCGACGACAACCAGAATGCCGTCACCATCCACGTCATGCAGGGCGAGCGCGAAATGGCCAGCGGCAACAAGAGCCTCGGCCAGTTCATCCTGTCCGACCTTCCGCCCTCGCCGCGTGGTATGCCGCAGATCGAGGACACCTTCGACATCGATGCGAACGGCATCCTGCACGTCTCTGCCAAGGACAAGGGCACCGGCAAGGAAAACAAGATCACCATCAAGGCCAATTCGGGACTTTCCGAAGCCGAAATCCAGGCCATGGTGCAGGACGCCGCGGCCCACGCCGAAGACGACCACAAGGCACGCGAACTGGTCGATGCGCGCAACCAGTGCGACGCCATGGTGCATTCGATCAAGAAGGCCATGTCCGAGCACGGCGACAAGCTCGGCGCCGAGGAAAAGGCCAGCATCGAAGCCGCGATCAAGGATGCCGAGGACGTGCTGAAGGACGGCGACAAGGCCGCCATCGAAGCCAAGACCGAGGCGCTGGCCAAGGCTTCGCAGAAACTCGGCGAGAAGGTCTACGCCGACTCGCAAGCGGCGGCAGGTGCCGCGGGCGCGGCCGGTGGTGCAGGTGGCGGCGCGGGTGGCGGCGAAGCCAAGAAGGACGACGGCGATGTGGTCGACGCCGAATTCACCGAGGTGAACGACAAGAAGGCTTGAAGCAACGCGCATTTGCAGCAAGCGTGCCGCTTTAGGTGGCCGGGTCCGGGCGGAGGCAACTCACCGCTTGGCTCGGCCTTTGTGCTACATAAAGAGATAGCGAATCGAAATGGCTAAACGCGACTACTACGAAATCCTCGGCATCAACCGCGACGCCTCCGACGAGGACATCAAGAAGGCCTACCGCAGGCTGGCCATGAAGCACCATCCGGACCGCAATCCTGACAATCCCAAGTCGGAGGAGCAGTTCAAGGAGGCCAAGGAAGCCTACGAGATTCTTTCCGATGCACAGAAGCGCGCCGCCTACGATCAGTACGGCCACGCCGGCGTCGATCCGCAAGCCGGCATGGGAGGCGGCGCGGGCGGTTTCGCCGATGCCTTCTCCGACATCTTCGGCGACATCTTCGGTGGCGGCGGTCAGCGCGGCGGTCGCTCCAACGTCTATCGCGGCGCCGACCTGCGCTACAACCTCGAAGTCACCCTGGAAGATGCGGCGCGCGGCACCGAAACACGCATCCGCATCCCGACCATGGCCGAATGCGAAACCTGCAGCGGCAGCGGCGCCAAGAAGGGCAGCGAACCCAAGACCTGCCCGACCTGCGGCGGCCACGGCCAGGTGCGCATGCAGCAGGGTTTCTTCTCGATCCAGCAGACCTGCCCCAAGTGCCACGGCACCGGCCGCTACATTCCCGACCCTTGCGGCACCTGCCATGGCTCGGGCCGCATCAAGCAGCACAAGACGCTGTCGGTCAAGATACCCTCGGGGATCGACGAAGGCGACCGGATACGGCTCAGCGGCGAAGGCGAGCCGGGCGTGAATGGCGGTCCGCCGGGCGATCTCTACGTGCAGATCCACCTCAAGGCCCACGCCGTGTTCCAGCGCGACCACGACGACCTGCATTGCGAAATGCCGCTCAGCTTTGCCACCGCGGCGTTGGGCGGCGAAATCGAGATTCCGACGCTGGACGGCGTGGCCAAGCTCAAGGTGCCCGCCGAAACGCAGACCGGCAAGGTGTTCCGCCTGCGCGGCAAGGGCATCAAGGGCGTGCGCTCGGCCTGTCTCGGCGAGTTGCTGTGTGTCGTCGTGCTGGAAACCCCGGTCAGCCTCACCGACCGGCAGAAGGAACTGCTGCAGGAATTCGAGGAAATCAGCAAGGGCAACGCCCAGCGCCACAGTCCGCGCGCGCAGAGCTGGCTCGATCGCGTCAGGGATTTCTTCGGTAGCTGAAAGCCGCCACGCGCCGCCGAAAGTTGGCGCTGGCGACCCGGCGGCCGGGTTTCAGGCAGGCGTGGCGGACGATGCCGCCAGGTACCTGGCCTCGAAGACATCGACCGGCAGCGGCTTGCTGACGTAGTAGCCCTGCATCTCGTCGCAGTTGAGCAAGAGCAGCAGGCGTCGCTGCTCCTCGGTTTCGACGCCTTCGGCCACCACCTTGAGCTTCAGCGCATGGGCCAGATCGATGATGGTGGACACCAGCGCCAGGCCCTCCGGCCCCGCCGTCATGTCGATGACGAAGGAACGGTCGATTTTCAGCGTATCGATCGGCAGTCTGGAGAGGTAGCTGAGCGAGGAAAAACCGGTGCCGAAATCGTCGATCGCGATGCTCACACCCATGGCGCGAATCGCCTGCAGGCTAGCGATGTTGTGCCGGATGTCCTCCATGATCACGCTTTCCGTGATTTCCAGTTCCAGTCCGGCCGCCGCCTGCGCATCGACGCCTATGGCCTGCTCGACCTCGGCGATGAAGCCGCGCTGGCGCAGTTGCAGCGGCGACACGTTCACCGCGATGCGCACCGCCGCGAAGCCCGCCGCACGCCAGCGCAGATAATCGGCGATGGCCTGGCGCAGCGCCCAGCGCCCGACGTCATGGATCAGTCCGATTTCTTCCAGGACAGGGATGAAGCGGATCGGCGGCACCAGCCCGGTACGCGGATCGTTCCAGCGGATCAGGGCCTCGGCGCCGACCAGTTTGCCGCTGACGAGATTCACCTTGGGCTGGTAATGCAGCACGAATTCGTGATTGTCCAGCGCCTGACGCAACAGATTCTCCAGGCTGAGGCTGGCAGCCGCCGTCGCGGTCATGGTCTGGGTGTAGAACAGGTAGCGCTCGCCGCTGGCCTTGGCGCGCTTGAGCGCGGCCTCGGCGTTGCGGAACAGGGCATCGGCATCCGTCCCATCTTCGGGATACAAGGCGACACCGACCTTGGCGGCGACACGAAACACGGCGTCGTTGAGGCGGAACGGGTGCTCCACCAGAGCTTCGATGGTCGTTTCGAGCTGGCGCGCCACGTCGCAATCCATCTTCACTTCCGGCAGCACCACCGCAAAATGGTCCGCGCCGACGCGCGCCAGCAGGCTGGCGTCTTCCACGTGGCTCGTCAGCCACTCCGCCACCAGGCGCAACAGTGCATCGCCGGCCGGCCGGCCGAGGCTGTCGTTGATGCTCTTGAAGCGTTCCAGGTCGATCAGAAACATCGCCAGCTTATGCCCCCCGGCCACTGCGTTGCGCAGGTGCTGCGCCACCCGTTCGAGAAACAGGCTGCGGTTGGCCAGTCCGGTCAGCGGATCGTAGTAGGCAAGATAGTTGAGCCTTGCGCCCTTTGCCAGGTGGTCGATGGCAAACCCGATGTCGCCGGCCAGTTCGGTCAGCAGTTTCAACTCCTCCTCGTCGAAGAAGCCGGCTTCCTCGGCATACAAGGCGAGCACGCCGACCGTGTCGCCGGAAACCAGCAAGGGCAGGATCGCCATTGAGCGGGATCCCCGCTGCGCATGTTCCGCCTTGAATACGACACGGGGATCGTTCGGTACATCGTTGGTAAATACCGGCACCCGATCCCGAATCGCCATTGCGCTCAGGGTATTCCCGTGCGGCGTTTCCTCGGCCAGCGAGAAGCGCTGATTGACCAGTGTGGCGGCATCCATGGTGGTACCGGCCGCGGCGACCGGCACCAGTTCCATGGCAGCCTGGTCGACCAGGCCAATCCAGGCCATGCGGAATCCGCCGTCCTCGACTGCGATCCGGCACGCCTCGCGGAACAGCGCATCGCGATCGGCGACGCGCACGATCAAGGCGTTGATGCCGCTCAGCACCGCATAGACGCGATTGAGCCGGCGGATGCGGTTTTCCGCCTGCTTGCGTGCCGTGATGTCGCGCACCATGGTCACGATCGTCCAGCGGCCGCCCGACCACTGCGCATGGCGGCGCAATTCGACCCAGAGCGGCGCACCATCGGCGCGGTGCCAGAGCAATTCAAACGGCTCTGCGTCCACCCCACTGTCGATGATGGCGTCGAAATCGCCTTCGACTTCGGCGCGCGACTTGCCCAGCAAGCGCATCGGGCCCATGGCAAGCAACTCGTCGCGCGTCTGGTTGGTCTGTTGGCAGGCGGCCTGGTTGACATGGATATAGCTCATCGTCGTGCGATCGGTCAGGAATATCCCGTCAGCGATGGTGTCCAGCGCCGAAACGAAACGTCGCAGCGCCTCTTCGCCGCGCTTTCGTTCCGTGACGTCGCTGTGCATCACCACCACCCCGACCGGGGGATCGTCGGCGAAGGGAGTTGCCGTCATCAGGAACCAGCGCTGCTGCGTCGGCGAATGGCAGGGATATTCGAGTGAAAAGCTCTTTGCGCCACGGCCCGGAGCCAGCACGGCGCGGATGCCGGCGGCAGCCTGCCGCGCCTCGGTCGCACCGTCGCCACTTGCGCTGTCGCAAAGCGCCAGGTAATCGACACCGATCCCGAATTGCGGTCCCTGCAGCGCATTCGTCGCGGCGAACTGCCGCCATGCGTCGTTCACCGAGATGATGATGCCCTGGGCATCGAGCAAGGCGATATGCGCGGGCAGGGCATTGAGGATGGCGGCCTGCTTGGCGGCTTCGCTGTGTCGCAATTTCTCCTGCACATGCCGCAGCAGGAAGGTGCGGCCTTCGCTGTCCGTCACCCCATCCACCTCGCCGGCCGTCAGTTCCTCCAGACGCTGCCCCGTCGCATGCAAGGTGGCGATCAGCGCGGAAATTTCATCGTTCGCCGCCCCCGCAGGCGGTGATCTGACGGCTTTCATCCGACGTCGCTCACCAGACCCAGGGCCAGCAGCACGGTCTGCGTCTGACTCAAGGTGCCGACAATCTTTCGCGCTGGCGGCGGCGTGCGCACCACCAGGGTCGGGGTCATGAAGATGCTGTCCGCCAGCGCGCGCTTCGGTTCCCGGAACACGTCGACGATTTCGATCTCGTATCTGTCCGGCAGGTAGGCCCGGCAGAAGGCGGCAAGGTTGGCGATGGCCAGCGTCGAGTTTGGCGCTTCACCGGCGACATAGAGCCTGAACCTGAAAATTCCGCGCTGGCTCATGGCGGAGTCGCTTTCCTCACCGCGGTCGTCGCATCCGCCCCGCGCAGTTCCTGCATCTGGGTACGGCCGCGCGACAGCTCCCCTTCGTGGCTCTGCGTGGTGCGCACCAGCAAGGCCTTCTCGACCTGCTTGGCCACGAGTTCCGTCTGCAACGATTTCACCCGCACTTCAAGCTCGGCTTCCTCGGCGTCGAGCCTGAGGCGCTTGAGTTTTGCGGCGGCATCGGTGGCCTCGGTGGCGACGCGCTCGGCGCGTTCCTTTTCCCAGCGCAAGGTACCCATCAGCACCTCGCCGCCGGCTGTGTAGGTATCGGTCAGGGTCACGCCGGCATCGCTCAGGATCAGCTCCCGCACCTGGTTCGAATGCGCCGTGCCGCGGGACTTGACGATGGACAGGCCGCGGTTGCGCTCGCCGGCCTGGATCAGGTAATTGAGGTGGATCCAGGTATCCACCAGGGCGGATATCTGCAACTGCGAACCGCCTTCCCCCTGGCCCGACATCTCGTCCAGCAGGCTGGTGCAGACCAGGGTGGTACCCTCGCCCTTGGACCAGTCGATCAGGCGATCCGCCACGCTCTGCGTGCTCAGGTCATTGCCGGATTTCGACCACGCCGATACCGGATCGATCACCACGCAACGGGCGCCATGCTCCATGGCCAGCGCCTTGATGCGCACCAGGTAGGTCTCGGCGCTGCCGGTGATGGCGCGGGACGAGATCATGCGCAAGCTGCCGTTCTTGACGTAACGATCGAGCCGGATGCCGACCGAGCGCAGGTTGCGGATCACCTCGGTGCTGTTGGTATCGAAACAGACGAACATGGTGTGTTCGCCGCGCCGACAGGCCGCCTCGGCAAAGGCACCGCTCAGGGTGGTCTTGGCCGTGCCGGAGAATCCCGTGATCAGCACGCTGGCGCCACGGTAATAACCGCCGCCCAGCATCGTATCGAGCCGCTCCACGCCGCTCGAAACGCGCTCGTTGCTGACCGTGGCATCCATGCGACTCTGCGTGTGCGCGACCGCGACCTCGAAGCCGCGATTGCCGATCAGGAAGGCCGACTCGTTCTCGTCGAAACCCGAGCCGCGATATTTCTGTACCCGCAGACTGCGTTGCGACACCCCCAGCACCACGCTGTGGTTCAGCATCACGGCGCAGTCCACCATGAATTGCATGAAGCCGAAGGGCTGCTGGCTGAGTGACATCGTCTCGTCGCCGCCCGCCTTGAGGGTGATGATGCCGGTCAGTTCGCGCGCCAACAGCCACTCATGCAGACGATAGATCTCGCGTCGTTTCAGCGCCGGATCGGGCAACAGGGCCAGGACGACATCGAGGGCATCAAACACGATGCGTCGCGCGCCCAATTCCCTGGACTTGGCGTCCAGTGCCGCGAGCAAACCGCAAAGATCGAAATCCCCCGACTGGACCAGGTCGGCCAGCGGTTGGGCGTCCATGAAATACAGCTTCTTCTTCTGCAGGGCCGCGAGGTTCCAGCCGAAGCTCTCGGCATTGGCCACGATGCGCGGCGAAGACTCCTCGAACGCGACGAAGATACCCGGCTCCCTGCACTCCTGCGCACCGTGCACCAGAAACTGCAGCCCGAAAATCGTCTTGCCCGAACCAGGTCCGCCCACCAGCAGCGTGGTGCGACCGCGCGGCAGGCCGCCCCCGGTAATTTCATCGAAGCCGGCGATGCCGGTCGACGCCTTGACGGACAACTTGGCAGCGGACGCCCGGGCGGACGTCATGATTGTGCGTCCAGGCAGCACCACTGACTCAGCCACTGCCGTGGCGTCACGCAAAGAATCTCATCCACCTTGCCGGCAGTTTGTTCGGCCATCGGCGACCGATTCCCGGCCAGGCGCGGCGAGCCCTGTCGCCTTTCAGGCATGGTTTGCAAGGGATAGACGAATGACTTGGGCTCACGCCCGGAATCCGACCGCGACCAATGCGGACTGCATCCGGTCTCGCGATCCAGAATCTCGGCGTCTGAATTGATTGTGGGCATGATTCGCCTCCTGCGGTGAACTGACAGGATCGCCCATACCACTGTCATGGTCTGTGCGCCAGCACACACAAGCCGCGACGCACGCGGGCTTACTCGGCTGCTCTTGTATCCGTTACCGCAAGAGTTGGCGCTGGCGACCCGGCGACCAAGCTTCAGGCCGCCGGGTCGGACGGCGCAGCCAGGTATCCGGCCTCGAAGACATCGGCCGGCAGCGGCTTGCTGACGTAATAGCCCTGCATCTCGTCGCAGTTGAGCAGGCGCAGCAGACGCGACTGTTCCTCGCTTTCGACGCCTTCGGCCACCACCTTGAGCTTCAGCGCCTGCGCCAGCTTGATGATGGTGGACACCAGCGCCAGGCCCTCCGGCCCGGCCGTCATGTCGACGACGAAGGCGCGGTCGATTTTCAGCGCATCCACCGGCAGCCTGGCGAGGTGGCTGAGCGAGGAAAAACCGGTGCCGAAATCGTCGATCGCGATGCGCACGCCCAGATCACGGATTGCATGCAGTCTGACGCTGTTGCGCTTGATGTCCTCCATGATCGCGCTTTCCGTGATCTCCAGTTCCAGCGCGGCGGCCGCAAGCTGGTCGACTCCGACAAGCTGCTCGATCTCGGCGACGAAGCCGCGGTGACGCAGTTGCAGCGGCGACACCTTCACCGCGGTGCGCACCACGGCCAGGCCTGCGGCGCGCCAGCGCAGGTAGTCGGCGATGGCCTGGCGCAGCGCCCAGCGACCGACCTCGTAGATCAGTCCGGTTTCCTCCAGGGTCGGCATGAAATCACCCGGCGGCACCAGGCCGGTACGCGGATCGTTCCAGCGGATCAGCGCCTCGGCACCGACCAGCTTGCCGCTGGCAAGGCTCACCTTGGGCTGGTAATGCAGCACGAATTCGTCGTTGTCCAGTGCCTGGCGCAACTGGTTCTCCAGGTTGAGGCTGGCAGCCGCCTTCGCGGTCATGGTCTGGGTGTAGAACAGGTAGCGCTCGCCGCTGGCCTTGGCGCGTTTGAGCGCGGCCTCGGCGTTGCGGAACAAGGTATCGGCATCCGTGCCATCTTCGGGATACAAGGCGACGCCGACCTTGGCGGCGAGCCGGAACACGCCGTCGTCTATGCGAAACGGATGGTTCAGGAAAGCTTCCATGGTCTTTTCCAGCAGCCGCGCCACGTCGCCACCCTGCCTTACCTGCAGCAGCACTCCGGCAAAATGGTCGGCGCCCACGCGCGCCAGCAGGCTGGCGTCCCCGGTGATGCCCAGCAACCACTCCGCCACCTGCCGCAAAAGCGCGTCGCCGGCCGGCTGGCCGAGGCTGTCGTTGATGTTCTTGAAACGCTCCAGATCGATCACCGCCACGGCTAGCTGGTGTCCGCCGCTGGCCGCGCCGCGCATGTACTGTGCCAGGCGGTCGAGGAACAGACTGCGATTTGCCAGGCCGGTGAGCGGATCGTAGTAAGCGAGATACTCGGCACGCTCGGCGGCGAGTTGGTGCTGGCGCACCGCCTCGCTGAGTTCCAGGGTACGCTCGCGAACCATCTCGTCGAGCTGGTTGTTCAACTCCTCAAGCTCCGCCGTTGCCTGATTCAATTGCCGGTTGCCGGCGACAATGGCCGCCTGCCAACGCCGCGCGGCGCGCAATACAAACCATGCACCGAGTATCAGCAACGCGGCCGCGATGATGGTCAGGATGACGCTGCGGCGCATATCCGCCAGCATTTCCGCACGCAAGCCGGCGGTCGACTGCAGCAGTTGGCGATTGAACTCCGTCATGCCTTCGCCATAGATCTTCTTCTACGTTGCGTACTCCGCGCTCGACAGCAGGCGTTGCGCCTCGGCTTTTTCGCCGCGCCCCAGCAGTTCGAAGGCGCGATGTTCCATGGCGACCAGCGCGACGTTGGCCGCGTCGGTCTTTGCCGCCGCCGCGCCCTGGCTCGCATTCGGCACCAGCCGCAAGGCTTCCTTGATGGCCTGGTCGAGTTGCGGCTCGAAGCGGCGGTAGCGCGCCTCCCAGTCCGGATTGCCGGTGGCCGCCGCCATCCGTGCCGACATGGTCAGGACTTCGTCGAGATGAACGATCTGCGTTCGGACTGTTTCCAGGCGGGCGATCACCGGCAGCCGTGATTCCACTTCGCGGTAGTGGTGGTACGCATCCCAGCTAAGCCAGCCGAGAATCAACAGCGAAATTGCTGCCGCCAGAACCAGTTTGGGCCGCAGAAGATCCCTGTGTGGACGTTCGGAAAACTTGTTCATGACCAGTTTGTTCCTCACCGCCTCCGGACTGAAAAACGCAATACCCAGAGGCATCGGTCCCGCGTGTCGTGCCAGCTTAACCGCTATCGGGCAGCGCCAGGTAGCGCGCCTCGAAGACCTCCGCCGGCAGCGGCTTGCTGAACAGGTAGCCCTGCATTTCGTCGCAGTTCAGCAGGCGCAACAGACGTTGCTGCTCAACGGTTTCGACGCCTTCGGCCACCACCTTGAGCTTCAGCGCCTGGGCCAGGTTGATGATGGTCGACACCAGCGCCAGCCCCTCCGGCCCGGCGGTCATGTCGATGACGAAGGAGCGGTCGATTTTCAGCGTATCCACCGGCAGCCGGGCGAGGTAGCTGAGCGAGGAGAAGCCGGTGCCAAAGTCGTCGATGGCGACGCGCACGCCCAGGTCGCGGATCGCCTGCAGGCTGGCGATGTTGTGCTTGATGTCTTCCATGATCACGCTTTCGGTGATCTCCAGTTCCAGCCCGGCCGCCGCCCGCGCGTCGATACCGATGACCTGCTCGATCTCGGCGACGAAACTGCGCTGGCGCAGTTGCAGCGGCGACACGTTCACCGCGATGCGCACCGCCGGCAGGCCTGCGCCACGCCAGCGCAGGTAGTCTGCAATGGCCTGGCGCAGCACCCAGCGGCCGACCTCGTGGATCAGTCCGGTTTCTTCCAGGATAGGAATGAAATGGCCCGGCGGCACCAGGCCGGTGTGCGGATCGTTCCAGCGGATCAGCGCTTCGGCACCAACCAGCTTGCCGCTGGCGAGGTTCACCTTGGGCTGGTAATGCAGCACGAATTCGTGATTGTCCAGCGCCTGGCGCAACTGGTTCTCCAGCGTCAGCTTGCCGGCCACGGCATCGGTCATCTTCTGTGTATAGAACAGGTAGCGCTCGCCGCCGACCTTGGCCGCCTTGAGCGCGGCCTCGGCATTTCTGAACAGGGAATCGGCGTCGGCGCCATCGTCGGGGAATATCGCGGCGCCGATCTTGATGGGTATCCGCAACACCGAGTCGTGCAGACGGAACGGATGGTCCAGAAAAGCGCCCATCTTGTTTTCCAGGAGCTGGACCACATCGCCTTCCTGCCGGACTTCCGGCAAGACGACGGCGAAATGATCGGCGCCCAGGCGCGCCAGCATGCCCGGATCGCCGAGATCGCGCGCCAGCCACTCCGCCACCAGTTTCAACAGCGCGTCGCCGGCCGTCTGGCCGAGGCTGTCGTTGATGTTCTTGAAACGCTCCAGATCGAGCAGGAACAAGGCCAACTTGTGCCCGCCGCTGACGGCACTGCGCATGTATTGCGCCACCCGTTCGAGGAACAGGCGGCGGTTCGCCAGCCCGGTGAGCGGATCGTAGTAGGCGAGATAGTCGATCTGCTCCTGCTTGGCGATGTGATCAATCGCAAAGCCGATATCGCCGGCAAGCTCCGTCAGCAGTTTCATTTCCTCGTCGTCGAAGTAGCCGGCCTCGGCGGCATACAGTGCGAGCAGGCCCACCGCCTCGCCGGAAACCAGGAGCGGAAGAATCGCCATCGAACGCGAGCCGCGTCGCGCATGCTCATCCTTGAACGCGACAGCGGGATCGTTCGGCACGTCGTTGGTAAACACGGCCCTCCGCTCGCGCAGCGCCTGTGCGCTCAGGCCATTTCCCTCCGGTGACGCTTCCCGCATGGAGAACCGTTGATTGACCAAGGCCGCAGGATTCTGTGTCGTGCCCGCCGCGGCAACCGGCACCAGTTCCATGGCATCCCGATCGACAAGGCCGATCCAGGCCATGCGGAATCCACCCAGCTCGACCGCGATCCGGCACGCATCGCGGAACAGCTCGTCGCGCTCGCCAACGCGCACGATCAGGCTGTTGATGCCGCTGAGCACGGCGTATACCCGGTTCAGGCGCTTGATCTTGATTTCCGCCCGCCTCTGCTCGGTGATGTCCTCGCCGATGCTTGCCGTGCCGATTACGTCGCCGGCCCCCGAACGCAGTACGGAATTGTTCCAGCGAATCAGCCGGCGCTCGCCGGCGCGGGTCAGGATCTCGTCGTCGCGATGCCAGGTTTCGGGCAGATCGGCGAGCAGCGCCGCATAGGCAACATTCCACTCCTCGACGATTTCGGGGGGCAGGAAAATCTCCGGCCAGCTTTTGCCGATGACTTCCTCGTGCTGCCAACCGGTCAGACGCAGCAAGTAGGCGTTGCAGAAGGTGATGCGCGATTCGCGGTCGAGCATCTGGGAAACCAGCTGCACATTGCGCAGCAGGCCGCTGAAGCGACGCTCGCTTTCGCGCAATTCCTGCATGGCCTTGGCGCGTTCGGTGACGTCCTTGGCGACGCCGGCGAAACGCACGATCGCGCCGGCCGCGTCGCGCACCGGGAAGACCCGTGCCTGGATCCAGCGAATCGAGCCATCCGGACGCACGATCCGGTAGTGATCCTCGAAACTGCCGGTTGGCGTTTCCAGACGGTTCCTGTAATTGTCCTGCACCGCCTGGCTGTCGTCCGGGTGAATCGCCGCGGTCCACGATTCGGGATCGACATAGAGGCTTTCGCAGCTGCGACCCCATATTTCCTGGTAGGCCGGACTGACGTACAACATCTGCCTGCGGTCCGCACTGACAAGGAAGAACACGTCGCGGATGTTCTCCGCCATTTGCCGGAATCGCGTTTCGCTGTCGGCGAGAGCTTCCTGGGCGCGGCGATGGGCTGCGCGCATTTGCGTCTCTTTCAGCTCGCGGTCCAGAGCCGGCACGAGTCGCTCCAGGCTCTGCTTCATCACGTAGTCGCTGGCGCCGGCATTCATCGCGTCCACCGCGGTTTCCTCGCCGATGGTGCCGGAAATCAGGATGAATGGAATGTCGAGATCGGCGCCGCGGAAAATCCCGAGGGCATCCAGTCCGGTGAATCCCGGCATCCTGAAATCCGAAATCACCGCATCCCACTGCTGCCGTGCCAGCGCAGCCGTCATCGCCGCGGCACTGTCGACGCGCTCGTGCTGCACATCGAAACCGCCGCGC
>JAUYSD010000229.1 GCA_030696505.1 Sulfuritalea sp.
GCCGCGCGCCCGTCATCGACAACCGAGCCCGGGTGTTGAGCCTGGGCTCGTGTCCGACCACGGCCTCGCTCGCCGCGCAGCTGTACTACGCCCATCCGCAAAACCAGTTCTGGCGCATCCTCGGCGCGGCGATAGATCAGCCGCTGCCGGCGATGGAATACCCGGCGCGCATCGCCGCGGTGCAGGCCGCCGGCATCGCGATCTGGGACGTCTATGCCGCCTGCGAACGCGCCGGCAGCCTCGACAGCGCGATCCAGAACGCCGTGCCGAATCCGCTGGCAGCCCTCAAAGAGTTGGCGCCCGCGCTACGGCGAATCTGCTTCAACGGCCGCATGGCGGCGAGGCGCATCCGCGAAGTCGAGGGGATGGGTTTCGAAGCGCTGGTGCTGCCTTCGACCAGCCCGGCGCATGCCGGCATGCGCTTCGAGGAAAAGCTGGCGCGCTGGCGCGACGGCCTGTCCGGCGCCGCCGTTCAGGCGCCGGGCAGCTGTTCCAGCAGCGCCTGATAGACGAAGGCCAGCAGCGGGATCGAGTCCTCGGCGGAGACGTCGGTGAACTGCACGCCGATCTGATAAGGCGTTTCGGTATCGCCGCTCTGGTCGACGTTGATGGCGCGGATCACGGTGTCGAGTTCCAGCAGGGCCTCGATGCCGTTGAGCACGCACTTGAACTTGAGCGTCAGGCACTGGCCTTTATTGCCCGGGATGCGCGCGAAAGTGATCAGCGCGCCGCCGATACTGAGATTGATGATGGTGCCGGCCGCTTCGATCGCCACACCGTCGCAATGCGTGACGGCGCAGATGACCCGGACGTCGGCGCGGGCGCCGTGGCGCACCACCAGCGAGCGCACCTGGCGCGGATAGCTGAGGTGCAGGTAAGGGTAGGGCGTGTTGACGCTCTTCAGGATCTGGGTCGCAAAGGCGTACGCGCTCCTGCCCGAGAAGGCCCGCAGGATCAGCGCCTGGCCTTCGCGCATGAACAGGTAGTGGCCGTCGACCATCGGCGTCGTGACCAGCACGCTGCGGCCTTTGGACATCCCCATCAGCCGCACCGTATAGCGTTCGACGACCTCGCCGCGGTGCGCCTGCAGGCTGATCAGGTCGCCGATCGTGAGGCGGGCCTCTTCGAGCGTGAGCAGGCTTTCGGTGGGTTCTTCGTGCGCGTGATCCTGATGGCTTTCCATTCGGCTGACCTTTCCCGGGCCGGCTATTATCCCGGGGATACGCCGTATCCGGAAAAAAAGCTTGGACCCCGGCGGCGGACCCGCCAACGGCGCGACCGCCCCGGCGCAGCGCGCGGCCGGCGAGTATCATGCTGTTCGTATTGTTTCAGGGAGCCCGCCATGAAGAAGCCAGCCGCACTGCCCGAGCTCGACCATCCCGCTCTCGACGCCGCCTCGATCCGGCGCTCGCTGGTCCATCGTCTGGTTTACACCATCGGCAAGGACCCGATCACCGCCACCGACCGCGACTGGTTCTACGCCGCCGCCGCGGTACTGCGCGAACGCATGATCGAGCGCTGGATGGAAACCATGCGCAGCTACTACGTCGAGGACCGCAAGCGCGTCTATTACCTCTCGATGGAATTCCTCATGGGCCGCACCATGATGAACTCCATGCTCAACATCTGCTGCGACAAGGAATTCATGGACGCGCTGGAAGCGGTGGTCGGAATCGGCCTCAAGCCGGACGACATCCGCGAGATGGAGCAGGACGCGGCGCTGGGCAACGGCGGCCTGGGGCGGCTGGCGGCCTGCTTCCTCGATTCGATGGCGACCATGGGCGTTGCCGGCTACGGCTACGGCATCCGTTACGAATACGGCATGTTCCACCAGGGCATCGAGGACGGCCAGCAGGTCGAGCACCCCGACAACTGGCTGCGCTACGGCAACCCCTGGGAGTTCCCGCGCCCCGAGGTGCTCTACCAGGTGAAGTTCCACGGCCGCGTGGTGGACTTCGCCGACGAGCACGGCAAGAAGCATTTCCAGTGGGTGGACAGCGACGACGTCATGGCCATGGCCTACGACTACCCGATTCCCGGCTACGACACCGGCACGGTGAACAACATGCGGCTGTGGGCGGCCAAGGCCAGCCGCGATTTCGACCTCAAATATTTCAACGAGGGCAACTACATCCGCGCCGTCGAGGACAAGAACGATTCGGAGAACCTCTCCAAGGTGCTCTACCCCGACGACACCACCGAGATGGGCCGCGAGCTGCGCTTGAAGCAGCAGTACTTCTTCGTCTCCGCCTCGCTGCAGGACATGCTCTACCGCTTCACCAAGTCGGGCACGCCGCTCGATTCGCTGCCGGACAAGGTGGCGATGCAGCTCAACGACACCCACCCGTCGATCGCCGTGGCCGAATTGATGCGCATCCTGATGGACCTGCACCAGATCGACTGGGCGCGGGCCTGGGACATCACCACGCGCACCTTCGCCTACACCAACCACACGCTGATGCCCGAGGCGCTGGAAACCTGGCCGGTGCCGCTGTTCGAGCGCGTGCTGCCGCGCCACCTGCAGATCATCTACGAGATCAACCACCGCTTCCTCAAGGACGTGATGCACCACTACCCCGGCGACCCGGTGCTGTGGCAGCGCATGTCGCTGATCGACGAGTCCAAGGGCAAGCGCATCCGCATGGCGCACCTGGCCATCGTCGGCAGCCACAAGGTCAATGGCGTCGCCGCGATCCACACCCGCCTGATGAAGGAAACCATCTTCGCCGACTTCCACCGCCTGTGGCCCGACCGGATCGTCAACATGACCAACGGCGTGACGCCGCGGCGCTGGCTCAACCAGGCCAACCCGGCGCTGTCGAAGCTCATCAGCGGCCATCTCGGCAAAGGCTGGCTCAAGGATCTCGACCAGTTGCGGCAATTGACGCCGCTGGCCGCCGATGCCGGCTTCCGCGACGAGTTCGTGCGCGTCAAGCGTGCCAACAAGGCCCGCCTGGCGCAGGTGGTCGACAAGCGGCTCGGCATCCGGCTCGATCCCGATTCGCTGTTCGACGTGCAGATCAAGCGCATCCACGAATACAAGCGCCAGTTGCTCAACGTGCTGCACATCATCACGCTCTACAACCGCCTGCGCGCCGGCGGCGACGCGCCGCCGCGCAGCGTGATCTTCGGCGGCAAGGCGGCGCCCGGCTACCGCATGGCCAAGCTGGTCATCCGCCTGATCAACGACGTCGCCGACATCGTGAACAACGACCCGCTGATGAAGGACCGGCTCAAGGTCGTCTTCATCCCCAACTACGACGTCTCCAACGCCGAGATCATCATCCCCGCCGCCGACCTCTCGGAGCAGATCTCCACCGCCGGCACCGAAGCCTCGGGCACCGGCAACATGAAGCTGGCCTTGAACGGCGCGCTGACCATCGGCACCCTCGACGGCGCCAACGTCGAGATCCGCAACGAGGTCGGGCCGGAGAACATTTTCATCTTCGGCCTCACCGCCGACGAAGTCGCGCAGACCTACGCCGCCGGCCACCGGCCCTGGGATTATTACAACGGCAACGGCGAACTGCGGCAGACCCTGGACATGCTGCGCGACGGCTTCTTCTCGCCCGAGGAGCGCGAGCGCTACAGGCCGATCTTCGACAACCTGACCACCAACGGCGACCACTACCTGCTGCTCGCCGACTACGCCTCCTACCTCGCCTGCCAGGAGCAGGTCGGCGCCCTCTACTGCGACCCGGCGGCCTGGGTGCAGAAGTCCATCCTCAACGTCGCCGGCATGGGCCAGTTCTCCTCCGACCGCACCATAGGCCAGTACGCCAGGACCATCTGGAACGTCGAAGCCGTGCCGCGGCCGCTGGGCTGAGCCGCGTCAAGAGTTGGTGCTGGCGACACGGCGAACAATTCGAGCCCGGAACCTTGAATCAGTTATTCTAAATTCGTTAGGCAATTCAACTGAGGTCAATTGCAGGATGCAGGGGGATTTCAATGCCTAAGAAGACGGATGCAAGCAATCCACGTTTTCACTACGAAATCTGGAGTGGGCCATTGCCTGATTTTGGGGTGCAAAGAAAGGCAATCTGCTATGTCGAGAACCACAACGCTTCGTGTGGGTATGCAGAGCTTGCTCTCGACTTCAGTTATGCCGCAAATCTGCTAATTGAGGAGTATAGAAAAACCAGGCTCGGAAACTGGATGGCGCCAATAGCCCATATTTCTAGGCAGGTAATTGAATTACGCCTTAAGGCGCTAATGGATTCCATCAAGGTTTTGGATAACAGCTTTGATACGACCCTTTTGGGGGGCCACAACCTCGAATCCATTTGGTCGGCATGCCATACGTGGCTTCTCAGACGAAGCTACAAACTGCAAGAAGATGCGCGCCTTGAAATGACAGAGCACCTGATTTCGGCGTTCCACGAAATTGACCCATCGGGCGACCTCTTTCGGTTCGGGGTTTCCCGAAGAACTGCATTTAATAAGCAGAAGAGCTACGACCGAGTTGACATTGAGGTAGACCTGTTTGAGCAAGAGTTCGAAGCAACGCAAGGCTTACTCCATCACTGGGAGGCCGTAGTATTCAGAGAAAATATGAAACGTAAACTGGGCTGGACAAAGGACCCACTCTTTGACGCAGATAATTTCCCAAGGAGGCCGTAGCGGCACTTTATCGATCGTCGCAGAACCAATGGGGTCAGTGTAATTTGAAAAGTTGGTGCTGACAGGACGGCAATAGGACGTGCAAATTGCCAAATCACTCCGATCCCTCAAGGGGTTGTGCAGGGGACAGAGATGGTCCCGGAAATTAGTGCTGGTGGATAAGTGAAGACTCTGCTCTGATGGGCGACGCAATCGCCCGAAAAAGGAGCAGCAATGAGAAGGCCGAGAAGGAACCACACCGCCGCGT
>JAUYSD010000251.1 GCA_030696505.1 Sulfuritalea sp.
TTCATACGCCGCCTGCTGCCGGTCGAAGCACAGGCAGCGGCATGGATAGGGCTCGGCGCCGCCGTTGTGGCTCCAGCGCCCATCTTCGATGGGCAGCGGCGCGGTGCGCAGGAAGGTCTGGAAGTGCAGGTGATTCACCGAGGCATGGGCGCCATAGCTGTTGTAGCCGATGCCGAAGCCCGGCATGCGTTCGCCCAGTTCCCGCGCGAGCTTCCACAGCCAGGCAAAGTCGGCCGCCTCGAGAAACTGCGGCCGATGGGCGCCGATGTCCGGCACCAGCAGGCCGTGGTAATCGGCAAAGGGGAACTTGTTGTACATCAGCGTCGCGTCGCGGCCGCCCAGCGGGCCTTGCCAGATGATTTCCCGACGCAGGAAGGGCTTGTCGAAGTGAAAACGCGTCGTCTCGAAGGGTGCGCGGATGCCCGTGACGGCAGCATTGCCGTGGCGTGCCGGACGATAGGCCCGCAGCGGATTGAACTGTAGTTCCCACGGCCCGGCGCGGCGCAGTTCGGTCGAGCGCAGGGTTTCGAAGCCATGATCGAGAATCTGGCGCAGTGCCACCACGTCGTCCGCCGCGCCGTGCGGCTGGCGTCCTTCCCGCGCTGCCGCTGCCTGTTCGGCAGCGAGCCGCGCGAAGCATATCCGCAGTTCGCCATGCAGGTCCATCCAGATGCGCGGCTCGAAATTGGCGTTGGCCAGCACCAGGATATCCTCGCCCAATTCGCCGCTGGCGCGCAACAGATCGACCAACCCCTGTTCGAAGCGATCGCGGAAAATATCGGCCGACCGGAATATGTCGGGGTTCATGGGCATGGTCGGTCAGGTGAGCAACGTCAATACGGAGCTCAACTCAGATAATCCAACCGCAACCTCTGCTGCAGCGTGCGCGCCAGGCGAAAGGCTTCTTTGAGAATCTGCCGGTCGAGCTTGTGCAGCCGATCGGGATTGATCCGGTTGGTGGCCGCCGGAAACTCGCCCGACACCTGGTTCTGCAGGCGCAGGCGCTGTATCTGGTAGAAGGCGGCGGCCATCGCCGCGACTTCCTCGATCGGCATGCCCAGCGCCGGGCGCACGCTGCGCAGGCGCTCGACGGTGTTGGTGGGTTCGATACCGTGCGCCAGCGCATATATCCGCACCGCATCGACGAAGACGCGTATGCCCTGGCCCTTGAGATCCAGCGTATGGGGAAACTCCTTGCCGCCACTGAGGCGGAAGTCGCGCCACCAGCAGAGTGGTGGTTCCTGTTCCAGCGCGGTGCAGGCCATCGCCCGCAGGAATGCACCATTGCCCTTCAGGCGCTGCAGCAGCCAGTCCTGCAGCTCGGTCACCAGTTCCTCGCGACCGTAGAGCGGCCGGAAATCGAAAAAGATCGTGGCATTGAGCAAGGCCTTGGGCTCGGGCACCACGATCCAGTCTTCGAAGCGGTGTTTCCATTCGTCGAAGGAAAGACACCAGGCCGGGTTGCCGGCCATGATCTGCCCGGTGCACAACGGAAAGCCGCAGGCGTCGAGCGCCCGATTCACGGCCTGGGCGAAGGGCAGGAATTTTTGCCGCAGGTCCGCGGCCTCGGCCGCCGATTCCGCCGCGAACACGATGCCGTTGTCCTGATCGGTGACCAGCGTCTGCTCCAGCCGGCCTTCCGAACCGAAGACGATCCAGCACCAGGGCACGTAGGGCAGTTCGAATTCGCCTTCGACCAGATCGATCGCCTGCAGCGCGACCAGGTCGTTGAGCGCGGAAATCCATTCGCACAGGGCTTCCGGCCCGTCGCCTTCGGCCAGTCGCCGCGCGGCGAAGCGCCTTACGGCCATGGTCTGCTGCGCCAGTTCGGCAATGCTGCGGGTGGCCAGGATGGCATTGGTCAGGCTCGCCGAATCAGCCGCCTGCATGCCGTACAGATCGCCCTGGGAGACCACGTTGTACAGACGCCCGTCGGCCCCGGTCAGGATCAGCTGGCGCATGCCGCGGCGAAACATCAGCACCATGGCCTGATGCACCGTGGCGTCGGAGGGCAGGCTGGCCAGGCCGCCGGTCATCACACCGGCGACCGGGCCCGCCAGGTCGCAGTCGTCGTTGATGATCGAGCGCATCAGGTCGCGCAGGCTGACGATGCCCAGCGGCACGGCCGTCGCCGGATCGACCACCACGGCTGCCTCGGCTCCCTGCAGGTCGATGGCGCGCAGAGCCTCGCGCACCGAGCACGCCGGATCGACCACCACCGGCGGCGCCAACGGCAGTCGGCACAGCGCGGTGTTGAGATTCACCGATACCGCGTCGCAGGCGTCGGTTTCAGTAACGGATGCGGGCATGGTAGGTTTTCTCGCTGGCTTCGCGTGCCGCGCCGAGGGTGCGGATGCCGCGTTCGACCAGCAGCGGCAGCATCTTGAGGAAGACCTCGGCGGTGACGATGGCATCGCCGACCGCGGTGTGGCGTCCCAGCACCGATACGCCGAGGCGTTCGGCGATGGCTTCGAGGCGGTGCGTCTCCTGGTTCGGAAACAGCACGGCGGAGAGCAGGAAGGTGTCGAGCACCGGGCGATCGAAGCGGATGCCGGTGGCGGCTTCCTTGAGTTCCAGGAAGCGCATGTCGAAGGCCGCGTTGTGCGCGACCAGCACCGTATCGGCGACGAAGGCGCGAAAGATCGGCAGCACGCGCGCGATCGGCGGCTGGCCGGCGAGCATTTCCGCCGTGATGCCGTGGATCTTCACCGATTGCGGCGGCAGGCTGCGTTGCGGATCGATCAGCTGGTCGAATGCCTCGTGCCGCAGCAGGCGGCGATTGACGATGCGCACCGCACCGATCTGGATGATCTCGTCGCCGGCCGAGGGTTCCAGGCCGGTGGTTTCGGTGTCGAACACGGTGTACGCAAGCTGCGCCAGGAGCCGGTCGTCCAGCGCCAGATCGGTCTCCTCGCCCTTGAACAGGTCGAAGTCGTAGAACTCGGGACGGCTGTCGACCATCGCCCCCGCCGCGCCGGAAACGCCGGCTTCCTGCGCGCTGACGGCCGGCAGCAGGAAGCGGAAGAAGGCGCGATAGGACGCGTGGTCGCGCTGGAACCAGACCTCGCCGGCATTGCGCTCGACCACATCGCGCACCGTCAGCGGCGTGGCCTCCCCGGCCGCATTCATCGGATCGAGCTCCCACTGCATCACGGTTTCCGTGCTCATGAACACACCCGACCAGATCAGGTCGATATGCGCCATGGCGCCATCGCGGCTCAGCCGCAGCTTGAGGTCGCGGATCCGGTATTCGTCATGCAGGCGTGCGGCGAGGTAGCTCATGGCCTGCAGCATCGAAAAGCCGTCGACCTTGATCCAGACCCCGGCATCGACGTCCTCCAGGCTCACCTGCAGCGGACAGCGGTCGGCGATGCGGCGGCAGGCTGCGGTCAGCAGGTCGGCGCCGAGCATGTCCTCCAGCGGCCAGCGTGCCTTGAGCACGGCAGCATAAGTGCGCGCGGCCGCTTCGATGCGACCGGCAAGGCCTTCGGCCTCGTCACGGACCACCGCCAGGAAACGCTGGTGATCCTCGGCGTCCATGTCGGCATAGTCGTACAGAGTCTCGGCAGCGGCGCGCAGGTTCGCCACCGGGCCGCGGCTGCTCTCGGTCAGATCCTGCAACAGGCGGTCGCGCGTGGACTCGCTGTCGAAGGTCTCGGTCATGTCCTCGATCATCGTCATGTAGCCGGAGATCCCCGTGCCGGCGCCTTCGTCGCTAGCCGCTCCGGCCTCGGGTATCGGCGCCACCAGCACGCGCAGCAGCCTACCGGATTCGGTCGCGGTGACGAAATGGCCGTGGCTGCGGCGCCGCGTGGCGATGTGCTCCAGCGCATAGGCGATCAGGTGCCGGTCGAAGATGCCGTAGATCGAGCGTCCCAGGCCCAGCGCCGCCATGCCGTGGCCCGAAGAGCCGGCGAACAGGGCGCGGGCGCGCCGGTTGTAGAGCAGCACGCGGCCATCGAGGTTGCAGACGATGACGCCCTGGGCGAGTTCCGACATGAGCACGGCGAAACGGTTGCGGTCGGCCTCGGCGGCGGCATTGGCGGCGCGGATCTGGCCTTCGATAGCGGCCTCGCGCGCCTCGCGCTGGACGGCAACCCGGTTGACCGCGCCGATCAGGTCCTGCAGTTCGCGGCTGCCCTGCGGGCTCAGGCGCACCGTCGGCCGCTCGAGCAAGGCGGCGGCTTCCTCGGCCGCGCGTGCCAGCGGCAGCAGCAGGAACTCGTAGGCCGCGCGCAGCATCAGGAACAGGAACACCCAGGCGGCAAACACGATCATCAGCAGGGCTCCCACGCGGCGTTCGAGCAGGCCGGCCAGCAGCGCCTGTTCCGGCGCTTCGAGACCCGCGCCGATCACCAGCCACAGGGCCGCCAGGACGGCTACCAGGAAGCCGCAGGCGACAGCGACGGCGACGATCAGTTTGGCCGGGGAACTCACGACGGCATCGGCGATACGCGGGCTGCCCGGCGCTCAGGCCCGGTCGATCAACGCCTTGACCTTGGCGACCAGTTCGCGGGTCGAAAACGGCTTGGTCATATACACATCGGCGCCCAGCGCGAGGCCCTTGGAAACCTCGGTGTCGCGTCCCTTGGCGCTCAGCATCATGATGCGCAGATCCTTGAACTCCGGATCCTGACGCAGATCCTGGCAGACTTCGAAGCCGTTGCGCTGCGGCATCATGACGTCGAGTATCGCCATGTCGGGGCGCTCGGCGCGGACCCGCTCCAGAGCCTCGATGCCGTTGCGCGCGACGACGACCTCGTAGCCTTCGCGCTTGAGCAGGAACTCCAGTGAAATGACGATGTTCGGCTCGTCGTCGGCGATCAGTATCTTCGTGGCCATGTCTCCCCTCTCTCTTGTGTTCTTCTTGTTGTGCCCGAAAGAATACACTGCGCCGGAGCCGCGAGCCATAGCCGCCGTGCCTGCGCAACGCCAGAAACCAAAAGCCCACCGCAAGGGTGGGCTCGTGCATCGCCGGACGGGGTGGATCAGGCGGCCGCTCGCGCCGGGATCTGCCGGCTATGGTGCGTGATGCGGTTCCTGGCATCGACGTACACCAGATCGGGCTCGAAGTGCTGCAATTCGATCTCGTTCATCATGGCGTAGGTGGCGATGATCAGCAGGTCGCCGGTGGCGGCCTTGCGTGCGGCGGCACCGTTCACCGAAATGGTGCCGCTGCCGCGCTCGGCGCGAATGGCGTAGGTGGTGAAGCGTTCGCCGTTATTCACGTTGTAGATGTCGATCTGCTGGTATTCCTTGATGTCGGCCGCTTCGAGCAGGGCTTCATCGATCGCGCAGGAACCCTCGTAATGCAGTTCGGCATGCGTCACCGTCACGCGGTGGAGTTTCGACTTGAGCATCGTGCGTTGCATTGTCAGACCTTTCTCATGCAAAGGCGGCAATAAACCGAGAGCCGTCCAAAAGGATCAAACTCCCGCCTCGTTCGCTTCTGGCACACCGCCGGCATGAGCGCATCGCAGTGACCTAAACTTCCAGATTGTCGATGAGGCGCGTGCTTCCCAAACGCGCCGCCGCCAACACCACCAACCCGGAATCGTGAGCGGACGGCAATTGTAGATCAAGTTTTTTACGCAATGCAACATAATCCGGCATCCAGCCATTAGCCCGTAATTCGGATATTGCCCCTTGCTCCAGTAGGGAGAAATCGCGTGCGCCGGCACGTACCGCGTCTATGACTTTGGTTAATACCCTGGACAGGCGCGGCGCTTCGGCCCTTTCCGCGGCTGACAGGTAGCCGTTGCGCGAGGACAGGGCGAGGCCGTCGGCGGCGCGCACGGTCTCGCCGCCGATGATTTCGATCGGCAGATCGAACTCGCGCACCATGTTGCGAATAACCATCAGTTGCTGGTAATCCTTCTTGCCGAACAGCGCCACGTCGGGCTGGGCGATCTGGAACAGCTTCATGACCACGGTGGCGACGCCGCGGAAATGCCCGGGGCGGAATTCGCCGTCGAGTATGCCGGCCTGGTCGGGCGGCGGTTCGACGTGGTAGGTCTGCGGCTGCGGATACATTTCCGCTTCGTCGGGCGCGAACAGATGCTCGACGCCGGCCGCGGCCAGCTTTTCACAATCCGCGACGAAGGTTCGCGGATATTTTTCGAAGTCTTCGCCGGGACGAAACTGCAGGCGATTGACGAATATGGTGGCGACGACCTGGTCGGCATGGGTCCGCGCCTGGGTCATCAGTGCGATGTGGCCCTCGTGCAGGTTGCCCATGGTCGGCACCAGCGCCAAGGTGCCAACCTCGCCGGCCTTGGCGCGCGCCGCGCGCAGGCCGGCGATGGTTTCGTGAATCTGCATCTGTCAGTAAGCGTGTTCGGGCGCCGGATAGCTGCCGTCCTTGACGGCACTGACATAGGCGATCACGGCGGCGTCGATACTGGCGGCGCCTTCCATGAAGTTGCGCACGAAGCGCCCTTTCTTGCCCGGATAGACGCCGAGCATATCGTGCAGCACCAGTACCTGGCCGTCGCAGTCCTTGCCCGCACCGATGCCTATGGTGGCGCAGACCTTGAGCAGGGCGGTGATTTCGCCGGCAAGCTGGGCCGGCACCATTTCCAGCACCGTCAGCGCGGCTCCGGCCTGCTCCAGCGCCAGCGCTTCGCGCTTCATGCGCGCCGCGCCCTCCTCGCCCCGCCCCTGCACGTGGTAGCCGCCCAGGGCATGCACCGATTGCGGCGTCAGACCGATGTGGGCGCAAACCGGAATTCCGCGCTCGACCAGGAAATGCACGGTCTCGGCCATCACTTCGCCGCCTTCCAGCTTGACCATCTCGGCCCCGGCCGCGAGCAGGCGCACGGCATTCCTCAGCGCCTGTTCCTTCGATTCCTGGTAGCTGCCGAAGGGCATGTCGGCGACGCACATCGCACGTTGTGCCATGTGGCCGACGCACTCGGTGTGATAGACCATCTGCTCCATGGTCACCGGCAAGGTCGAGGTCTTGCCCTGCAGCACGTTGCCCAGCGAATCGCCGACCAGGATCACATCCACGCCGCAACGGTCCTCCAGTGCGGCGAAGCTGGCGTCGTAGCCGGTGAGCATGGCGATCTTCTGGCCGTCATGCTTCATGCGCCCGAGTTCAGGCAGCGTGATCGGCTTGTTGCTGGCGAGATAAGTCATGGCGAACGGAATATGAAGTAAACGGCGCCTAGGATACACAAACCCGCCCACAGAAAATCAAGCTTGAGCGGCTGCTTCATGTAGAACAGGGCAAAGGGAACGAATACCGTGAGAGTGATCGCTTCCTGCAGAATCTTGAGTTGCCCCAGCGACATCTCGTGATGGCCGATGCGGTTGGCCGGCACCTGCAGCAGGTACTCGAACAGCGCGATGCCCCATGACGCCAGCGCCGCAATCCACCACGGCCGGTCGTTGAGGTTCTTCAGGTGGGCGTACCAGGCGAAGGTCATGAAGACGTTCGAGGCCGTCAGCAACAACGTCGTCTGCCAGACCACCGGGATATGCGGCAGCGAGGACATGGCTCAGCCTGTTCGCGGCAGCTTTTCGATCTGCTGGTCGGCGCAGCGCAGCAGCAGATCGGCCGCCGGACCACGGCCGGGAATCACCAGCTGCGGCGCTATCTCGGCCAGCGGGGCGAGGACGAAGGCGCGCTGGTGCAGGCGCGGATGCGGCAGCGTGAGCTGCGGATCGTCGCTGAGTTCGTCGCCATAGAGCAGCAGGTCGAGATCCAGGGTACGCGGGGCGTTTTTGACGCTGCGCCGGCGACCGAAGCGCGCCTCGATCTCGAACAACGCCTGCAGAAGAGTTGGCGCTGGGGACTCGGCGACCAGTTCCACCACGGCGTTGATGAAGTCGGGCTGACGCTTGAGTCCGACCGGCGCCGTGCGATACAGCGAGGACGCGGCGATGAACTCGGTCTGCGGCAGTTTGCGCAGGGCCAGGATCGCCGCCTGCACCGTCGCCACCGGGTCTCCCAGGTTGGCGCCCAGCGCGATGAAACAAGGCCGGCCCACCTCAGGCTTCGCTGCTCGCCGGGCTGGCGGAATCTCCCTCGCCCGCCGACTTCTTGCCGCGCACGCGACGGCGGCGCTTTTTCGGGCCGCTGTCCGGCACCAGCAAGGCTTCACGGCCATCGCTGTCGGCATTCTGGAAGTCGCGCCACCAGTCCGCCAGTTCCATGTCTATCTCGCCGCTCTCGGCGCGCAAGACCAGGAAGTCATAGCCGGCACGAAAACGCGGCAGTTCAATGAGGCGGTAAGGCGATTTTCCCGCGCGTTTTTCGAAACGCGGCTGCAGCGCCCAGATGTCCTTGATGTCGCCGGCGATGCGGCGCGTGATCGCGAGTTTTTCACCCTGCACGTTGAGCACGTCGTCCATCGCTTCATACAGCGCCGGAATCGGCACTTCGCCGCGTGCCTTGCGCGCTTCCCACTCGGCCAGCACTTCGTGCCAAAGCAGGGTGGCGAACAGGTAGCCGGGCGACAGAGACTTGCCGGCCTTGACCCGCTTGTCGGTACTGGCGAGAGAGAGCATGACGAATTTCTCGCCCAGCGGTTGCTCCAGGATCACATCGAGCAGCGGCAGCAGGCCGTGGTGCAGGCCGTCGTCGCGCAGACGTTTGACGCATTCGACCGAATGCCCGGAAAACAGCAGCTTCAACATCTCGTCGAAGACCCGCGCCGCCGGCACGTTTTCCATCAACTGTGCCATTTCGCGGATCGGTGCGCGCACCGCGGGGTCCAGCGTCAGCCCGAGCTTGGCGGAAAGCCGCACGGCGCGCAGCATGCGCACCGGATCTTCGCGGTAGCGCAGCTTCGGCTCGCCGATCATGCGCAGGGTCTTCTGCTGCAGGTCGGCCACGCCGTGGTGATAGTCGATCACCGTCTCCGAGGACGGATCGTAGTAGAGCGCATTGACCGTGAAGTCGCGCCGCGCGGCGTCTTCCGCGATCGAGCCGAAGACGTTGTCGCGCAGCACGCGGCCATGCTCGTCCTTGACGGTATTGACATCGTGCGCGGCACGGAAGGTGGACACTTCCAGCGTCTCGCCGCCCTGCATCACATGCACGATCTGGAAGCGGCGGCCGATGATGCGCGCGCGACGGAACAGCGCGCGCACCTGCTCCGGCGTGGCATCGGTGGCGATGTCGTAGTCCTTGGGGTCGATCCCGGCAATC
The DNA here is from genome assembly GCA_030696505.1 of Sulfuritalea sp. Taxonomy (GTDB): domain Bacteria; phylum Pseudomonadota; class Gammaproteobacteria; order Burkholderiales; family Rhodocyclaceae; genus Sulfuritalea. The sequence goes on from JAUYSD010000251.1 coordinate 9,158, forward strand.
AGGTCGCGCACCGCGCCGCCCACGATGTAGGCCTTGTGGCCCCCCTGTTGCAGGGTTTCGCAGGTGCGCCGGGCGCCCAGGGACACATGGTCGCGGCGTATGCCATGGCGTGCCACGGGGATCGTGGACGGCGCGCTGTCTGACGGAGATTCGCCACGACGGAATACGCGGCGCAACAACTTGCGGATCATTGGAAAGGAGCGGGAACCATCGGGGTCATGCTGCGAGAGGCGGCAATGATAGCCCAAACCCCCGGCAACCGCATATTTACAGCGGCCGCGCCAGCGCCTTCCGCTAAAATTGCTGCTTTTCCGCTTCGCGTAAGACTTATGGAACTCGCCAAGAGCTTCGAACCCGCCGAAATCGAGCGGCGCTGGTACCCGACCTGGGAGTCGCGCGGCTATTTCGCCGCCGGGCTCGACACCGCCAAGACAGACAATTTCTGCATCCTGCTGCCGCCGCCGAACGTCACCGGCACGCTGCACATGGGCCACGGCTTCAACCAGGCGATCATGGATTCGCTGACGCGCTATCACCGCATGCGCGGCGACAACACGCTGTGGCAGCCGGGCACCGACCACGCCGGCATCGCCACGCAGATCGTGGTCGAGCGCCAGCTCGATGCGCAAGGCATCTCGCGCCACCACCTGGGCCGCGAGAAGTTCCTGGAAAAAGTCTGGGAGTGGAAAGAGTATTCCGGCAACACCATCACCAAGCAGATGCGCCGCCTCGGCACCTCGCCCGACTGGTCGCGCGAGCGCTTCACGATGGATGCCGGGCTGTCGAAGATCGTTACCGAAACCTTCGTCCGGCTCTACAACGAGGGCCTGATTTACCGCGGCAAGCGCCTGGTGAACTGGGACCCGAAGTTGCTCACCGCCGTCTCCGACCTGGAAGTCGTACAGGAAGAAGAAGACGGCTCGCTGTGGCACATCCGCTATCCGCTGGCCGATGGCTCGGGGCATTTGACCGTCGCCACTACGCGCCCGGAAACCATGCTCGGTGACGTCGCCGTGATGGTGCATCCCGAGGACGAGCGCTACGCGCACCTGATCGGCAAGCATGTCGTGCTACCGCTGTGCGATCGTGAAATCCCTATCATCGCCGACAGCTACGTCGACAAGGAATTCGGCACCGGCGTGGTCAAGGTGACGCCGGCCCACGACTTCAACGACTGGCAGGTCGGGCACAGGCACGGCTTCGCGCCGATCGGCATCCTGACCCTGGACGCCCGCATCAACGAGCACGGCCCCGAGAAATACCGCGGCATGGACCGCTTCGACGCCCGCAAGCTCATCGTGGCCGATCTGGATGCCAGTGGTTTCCTCGATTCCGTCAAGCCGCACAAGCTAATGGTGCCGCGCGGCGACCGCACCGGCGTCGTCATCGAACCGATGCTGACTGACCAGTGGTTCGTCGCCATGACCAAGCCGGGTGCCGACGGCACCAGCATCGCCGGCAAGGCATTGGAGTGTGTGGCCTCGGGCGAGATCAAGTTCGTCCCCGAGAACTGGGTCAATACCTACAACCAGTGGCTCAACAACATCCAGGACTGGTGCATCTCGCGCCAGCTCTGGTGGGGCCACCAGATCCCGGCCTGGTATTCCGACGACGGCCGCTTCTACGTCGCCCACGACGAAGCCGAAGCCTACGCGCAGGCAAAGCGCGACGGCTACAGCGGCGGCCTCGAACGCGATCCCGACGTGCTCGACACCTGGTATTCGTCGGCGCTGTGGCCCTTCTCGACGCTGGACTGGACGCCGGATTGGGACCCAAACTCGCCGGCCAAATCGAACCCGGCGCTCGACCTCTACCTGCCCTCGACGGTACTGGTCACCGGCTTCGACATCATCTTCTTCTGGGTGGCGCGCATGGTCATGATGACCAAGCACATCACCGGCAAGATTCCGTTCAAGGACGTCTATGTGCATGGCCTGATCCGCGACGCGGAAGGCCAGAAGATGAGCAAGTCGAAAGGCAACGTGCTCGACCCGATCGACCTGATCGACGGCATCACGCTCGACGCCCTGGTGGCAAAGCGCACCACGGGCCTGATGAACCCGCGCGACGCGGCCAAGATCGAAAAGCGCACGCGCAAGGAATATCCGAACGGCATCCCCGGTTTCGGCACCGACGCACTGCGCTTCACCTTCCTTTCGCTGGCCTCGCCGGGACGCGACATCAAGTTCGACATGCAGCGCTGCGAGGGCTATCGCAACTTCTGCAACAAGCTGTGGAACGCCTCGCGCTTCGTGCTGATGAACTGCGAGGGCCAGGATTGCGGGCTTGCGCAACACGGGTCGGACGCCTGCACCGGCAGCTACCTGGATTTCTCGCCGGCCGACCGCTGGATCGTCAGCCGCCTGCAGAAGATCGAACAGGAAGTCGCGCAGCATTTCGCCGACTACCGCTTCGACCTGCTGTCGCGCTGCATTTATGAATTTGTCTGGGACGAATACTGCGACTGGTACCTGGAACTGGCCAAGGTCCAAGTGCAGCAGGGCACGGAAGCGCAACAGCGGGCCACGCGGCGCACCCTGGTGCGCGTGCTGGAAACCGTGCTGCGCCTGGCACATCCGCTGATCCCCTTCATCACCGAGGAACTCTGGCAGACCGTGGCACCGCTGGCCGGCCGCGCCGATGCCGCGGACGCAACCCGGTCGCTGATGCTGCAGGCCTACCCGAAAGCCGACCTGTCGCGCTGCGACGCGGCGGCCGAAACCTGGGTGGCGCGACTCAAGGAGATGATCAACGCCTGCCGCAGCCTGCGCGGCGAAATGAACATTTCCCCGGCGCAGCGTGTGCCCTTAGTTGGTGCTGGCGACACGGCGATACTCAACGCCTATGCACCCTACCTCGCGGCGCTGGCCAAGCTCTCCGAGGTCACGGTAGCTGACGCCCTGCCCGATTCCGACGCGCCGGTGCAGATCGTCGGTGAATTCCGGCTGATGCTGAAGATCGAGATCGATGTCGCTGCTGAGAAGGAACGTCTCGCCAAGGAACTCACGCGCGTCGAAGGCGAAATGCTCAAGGCCGAAAAAAAGCTCGCCACCGAGAGCTTCGTCGCCCGCGCCCCGGCCCAGGTCGTGGCGCAGGAACGCGAGCGGCTTGAAGGTTTTGCCGCGCTGTGCGAAAAGCTCAAGGCGCAGATTGCGCGCCTCGGTTAACCCCCGACAGCTACCATTGGCCATCTTGCCGGCTTGGCCTTACCGTGGCCAAGCCCATCGCGGCGGGGGCGATTGCGAACCCATCAGAAACGCAACTGCCACCACTCCAGCGTCACCGCCTTGAGGCCGTCGCGCTCCTGGTTGTCGCCGTCCCAGGCAGCGAAGGCCACCGGCATGGTGCCCTTGCCCGACAGGCTGGCGCCCTCGTCGGGCTTGACCTTCAGGGAACGGGTCAAGACCACCGCCCAGCCGCTGTCCGTGCGCACCGCCGCGCCCTTCAGCCCTTCGAAGGGTACCCGGGTGGAAGTACCGAAGCCTTTGGCTACCAGGTTTTCGGTATGTCCGTCGGCACGCCAGTGCCAGACATTCACCGCGTTCACGTTGTCGCCCATGAAGGGCGTGGTGGCGGCTTTGCCGTTGATGGGAAACTGCACCGCCGCCCCGTCCACGAACTGCCCGGTGTCCTTGATCGTGGTGTTGGCGTTACGGTCGTTCCAGGCCAGCTTCACGAACAGCCGGTCACCGGCACGCACCGCCTGAGCCGTAAGGCGCTCGGTGACGGGAGTGCCGACGATCGAGCCATGCCCCGGAAAGGCCGCCTGCAAGGCGACCTGGGTGGCTGGTGCCTTCTTCCAGATCGCCGCCTCGGGTGAGGCGGCGTCCACACCTGCCGCAGAGAGGACACGAATCGTCTTCGACGCGGGAGCGGCCTGCACTGCGGTGGCCGCGAGCCCGATCGTCGCGGCGGCTGTAACGATGGCGAGCGCCCCTGCTTGCTTGATCAGATTGATTGGCTTCATGTGTATCTCCCGATTATTGGGTTTCGCTGCCGAGTCGGCTGCGGTGTGTTTCCACCAGTTCTGCGAGCGCCGTAACGTGTTGCACATACGGGCTGTCGGTCGCTTCCAGCTTGCGGCGAAATGCCGGCAGCCAGGCCGCCAGGTGTCTGTCGAGGAAGTCCCGCGCCGCGCGCCGGAAGGACTCCGCATCGCCGCCCTTCTGCTCTGCCGCCTGTTCCCGCAAGCAGAGCCAGGCGAGAAATTCAAGTTCGGTGACGAGGTGATCGGGATACTCCCGATCAATCTCGGACAGCTTGACGTCGAAGAACTCGTAGAAGCGCAAGAGATCTTCGAGTATGCCCTCACGCCCCAGATCCCCCCGGTGCATGCCTTCGAACAGGGGCACCGGCGACTTGCCGCGTCCCAGTTCGAAGGCGGCCAGGTAGTCGGCCGCCAGGACTTCCTGGCCGAGCGTCGGGTCGATCAGTCCATGCTCCACCAGACGCTGCCACGTTTCCGGATTCGGATAGGAGAACAGCTGCGCCATGCCCAGATAAGCGCCGGCCAGGATGCCGGCGTGGTCGGTCTGTGCGTTCATAGCCGGTACCTGTCCTTGTTGGTGTAGCCGATCAGGATCTCGGTCAGTTCCGAAGGCTTGGCCTCGCGGCGTTTCTGCATCTCGCGCCCGAGGGTTTCCAGCGCCTGCTTGGTGCCGGGGCCGAACAGCGCCTCGATGTCGGCGAGCGGAATACGCGGCTTGTCGCCCAGCCGGCCATCCTCCTCGAAAGGCGGAGGCGTGACGTTCATCGGCGGCACGTAGAACACGTTGGGCTCGGTGCCGTACTCGGCATGCAGGGGCAGCGCCACCTTCCACTGCTCGACCAGCTTGTAGATCGGCCCGTCCTTGTCGTCGCGGTAACCGACGAAGCGGATCTTGCCCACGCATTGCGCCACGCAAGCCGGCGGAACGCCTTTCTCGACGCGCGGATAGCAGCCGATGCACTTCTCCGACTTCTGGGTTTGCAGATTGAAATACACCTTGCCGTAGGGACAGGCCTTGACGCAGTAGCGGTAACCCTTGCAGCGCTCCTGGTCCAGCACCACCAGCCCGTCCTCCGGCCGCTTGTAGATCGCCTTGCGCGGACAGGCCGCCAGGCAGGCTGGATTGGAGCAGTGATTGCAGATGCGCGGCATGTAGAAGTAGTGATTATTGGGGAACTCGCCCTTGCCCTCGTCTTCGTCCCAATTGACGCCCCAGGTGGGTTTCTCGTGCGGCACGACCTGGTTGCCCTTGCCTTGCAACAAGACTTCTTCGAGGTTGTACTCCCAGGTGCCGCCGTAGTCTTCCTTCGGCGGAATCTTGCCGTCCGTTTGCAGCACCCCACCCTTGAAACCACCACCCTTCTGTTCCCAGTTCTTCGGGTAGCCCTTGCCGGGGCGGCTTTCCACGTTGTTCCAGTACATGTACTCGCGCCCGTCCCGATTGGTCCACAACTGCTTGCAGGCCATGGTGCAGGTGTGGCAGCCGATGCACTTGTTCAGATCGAACACGTAGGCCAACTGTCTTTGGCTCATGATGTATTTCCTCAGACTTTCTCGACGTCGACCGTCGTTTCGTAAAAGATGCGATTCGGGTTGAAGCCGCCGGATGCGTACTTGATGTGGCCGTAGCCGCCCACCAGTTCCAGCGGGTTGATCAGTTCAGCGCCGACGTTGTTGTAGTGCGTCATGTTCTTGTACAGGTACTGCTCCCAGCCATGCTCGGAGAAAACCTGATCGTCCGGCAGCGAAGGCGCCACTTTGCACACGGCAAAGAATTCGCCCTGGGAATTGAATATCCGCACCATGTCGCCGTCCTTGATACCCTTCTTCGCCATCGCCTTCGGGCTGAGGCAGATGTCCGGCTCGCCGCGCTGATGGCGCATCAGCCACTTCTCGTTGCGGGCAAAGGAGTGGATGCCCCAGCGGGTATGCGGCGAGTTGGTCTTGAACGGATACTTCTTCGGGCCCAGGTGGCCGCCCTTGACCTGCGGCTTGGGGACGGTGGCGCCGAAGCGCTGGAACCAGTCGTGGTCGACATAGAACTGCAAGCGCCCGGTCAGCGTGCCGTAGGGCTTCTTGTCCGTGACGTTGACCGTGAAGGGGCGATAGGGCTTGTCCTTCGGCACCGGCCCCGTCTTGCCTGCGGACGGGCCGACGGCGACGAAGCCTTTCTTCATGACCTCCTCGTAAGTGCCCGGACCCAATGCCTTGGAGCGCTCCATGACGAAGCGCAGCGCTTGTTCGTCGGTAACGACTTTGCCGTCCATGGTGAACTCGTCATAGACCTTGTCGAAATCGATGAAGCTCTTGAGTTCGGGGTCTTCCACGCGGCCGATGCCGCGCGCCTTGGCGCGCTCCTGGATCTTCTGCGCCAGCGCCACGTTGATCTGCCAATCGGTCTTGCGCTCGTACATCGGTTTGATCGGCTGGCCGAAGGCGTGGATGAAACGCGTCACCGAGGTTTCGCGGATGTCCAGCTTCTCCATCGATGCCGCCGGCAGCACGATGTCGGCGTACATCGCGCCCGAGTTGAGACGGAAGTCCACCACCACCAGCAACTCGCAGCGCTTGAGGAAGTTCTCCGCCAGATGCGAGTAACCGTTGGAGGTGGCCCAAAGGTTGATGCCGCCGTTGATGTAGACCACCGGGTCCTTGATCGACTGCCACTTGGGCATCCAGCCCTTGGCTTCCGACTCCTTGCGCAGAGCCTCCATGTCGTCCACGCCGAAGCCGATCTGCTCCTTCAGTTCGGCGTCGTTGTAGTAGGCCTTGGAGCGGCGGTACTGCTCGCCCCACACCCACTGCGCCAGCACCATCGAAACGCTGCGGCCGGGCCGGCCCTTGACGGCGCCGAGTTCGGTATTCCCTTCCAGGCGCCAACCCTCGTAAGTGGTATCGATCGAGCCGGTGGTGCCGTGGTGGCCGATCAGGGTGAGGATCAGAATCTTCAGGCGGCCGCACTGGAAGCCGTCCATGTGCTTCTGGTTGTTGTAGCCGTCGAGGATGCGCAGGGCTTTGCACTCGGCGATCCAGCCGACGAGTTTGCGCACTACGCTGGGATGTATGCCCGTGGTGGCCTGGGTCACCTCGGGCGTGTAGGGAGCGATCTCCGCCTTCAAGCGCTCGAAAACGGTGGTGACCTTGATCCCATTGGCGTCGAACGTGCCCTCCAGGGCCGGATCGACCGCTCCGAGTTTCAGGGTCTTGTCCTTGGAACCCATGCTGCCGGGTGCCGGCACCGCCTTGCCGGTCTTCGTGTCCCAGACGTAGAAAATCTCTACGCTACCCTCAGGGTTGAAGTCCTTCTCGCGCAAGAATTTGCCGTTATCGGTGCGCACCAGGAAGGGCAGGTCGGTCTGTTCCTTGAGGTAGTCGACCTTGTAGTGCTTGCCGGCGATGAGTTCATGGACGATCGCCGCGGCCAGATGGGAGTCGGTGCCCATTTTCACCGGCACGAACAGATCGGCGTGAACCGAGGAGGGGTTGTAGTCCACCGAGATGTTCACCAGCCGCGCGCCGTTGTAGCGTGCTTCGGTCAGGAAGTGGGCGTCCGGGATGCGCGTGACGATGGGATTCTTGTGCCACATCAGGATCAGGTCGGAGGTGAACCAGTCGTCGAAGGTGGACACCGTGCGCGCGGGCATGCGCACCGTCTGAATGCCGGGATAGAGGTCGCCGGTCATCGAGGAGACGTCCGGCTTGATGCCGCCCAACAAATTCGCCAGCCGCGTGTAGCCGGTGTGGCTGATCACCGCGAAGGGCCGCTTCGGAATGCAGATGTTGCCGGGACCGCGCTTGATCGTGGTGTCAATGACCTTGTCGGCGATCTCGGTCAGCGCCTCGTCCCAGGAAATGCGCTTCCACTTGCGTTCGCCGCGCGCACCGACGCGCTTCAGGGGGTATTTGAGGAAGTCCGGCTGCTTGACCCAGGAACAGTACACGGCGCCCTTCTGGCAACCGCGCGGGTTCATGTCGGGAATGCCGGGGAGTTGCGGGTACTCGCTGACCTGCTCCTCACGCATCGGCACGCCGTTCTTCACGTAGACCTTCCAAGCACAACCGCCGACGCAGCCGTTGGAGTGGGTGGTGAAGCCCACCGAATCCCAGGTCCATTCCTTGCGATAGAGGTCTTCCCAACCGCGGTAGGGATAGCTCTTGAGGGGATCATCGATGACCTGGATCTTCGAGAACGCCCACACGCCTGAGGGCACGGCGGTGCTGGCCAGCGCTGCACCGGAGATCTGCAGGAACCTGCGGCGTCCGTTGCCGTCGTTCGGAGTACTCATTGCATTTCCTTTATGTATGTAACGGTTGTCGGGGCACACCGAACTTCTGGGTGCGGACTGCGTGCATCGAAATTCGATCGAATCCTGGATCGGGTGTTTGCTGCTTCAACCTGGACGGCCGCACTGGGTCGGCAGGCGCATCGTTCGAAACAGAATACAAGCGGGCAGTTTGCTGGATCTTGATTAAGGTCAACATTCGTACGATTATTAGAATGGTATTCTGTGACGGCATTTCCATGCCAAATCCATCACCTTGCGACGGCAGTGGGACGGTGGTTTATGATCTTCATGCAGACGTGATACGTGTTTTGTTACTCGCTGCGATCCTGGGAGGGAGAGTCCATGCAAAAGAGAAAAATCAAAGATCTTCTGTACGAGCAAGTGGCGCGCGTAGGGAAAGCTGTTTCCAGCCCGAAGCGCCTGGAAATGCTGGAAGTGCTGGTGCAAGGGGAAAGGATGGTCGACGCCTTGGCGCGCGAGGTGGACATCGACATCAAGCTAGCCAGCTCCCATCTGAGAGTGCTCAAGGAAGCCCGCTTGGTGACGTCCCGCCGGGAAGGGCGATTCATCGCCTATCGACTGAGCGGCGACGATGTCGCCGGGTTGTGGGTGAGCCTGCATATGGTCGCGGAGGAGCACCTCATGGAGCTGCGCGCGGCGCTGGAGAAGATCATCGCCGCACCCGAACGGCTCACGCCGGAAACACGCGCCGGCCTTCTGGACAAAGCGCGGCAAGGGGATGTCCTGGTACTGGACGTACGTCCTGAAGCGGAGTACCGGGCGGGTCATCTGCCGTACGCGCGATCCATACCCATCCAGGAACTGGAACTCAAGCTCGCCGAACTGCCCCAGGACAGTGAGATCATCGCCTATTGCCGCGGCCCGTTCTGCTTGTTTGCCACGGAAGCCGTGGCGCTTCTGCGCAAGAAGGGCTTCCGCGCCAGCAAGATCAGCGACGGCATCGCCGAGTGGTCGTCTGCGGGCATGCCACTGGAGGGCGTGCCCTCTGCCTGATACGAGGGCAGCCTCAAACCGAGGCGACTTCGTCTCGTAGCCCTTGCTCCGCGACGCCTTTAGCATACAACTCGTTCGAGCGAGAGCCAGCGTTGCTGCTAGCCGCCGGTGGATGACATGAAGCGGACTACCTGCCGCGGCCGCTCGCCGAACTCGTGGCGCGCCGGCTTGCGGCGCAACCCTTCCAGCAGGGCCTGCTCCAGTTCGGCGTCGCTGCAGCCGCCTCGCAGCAACGGCCGGAACTCGACCCGGTCCTCCTGGCCAAGGCACAGGTGCAGCGCGCCGTCGACGCCGAGGCGTACCCGGTTGCAGGTCTCGCAGAAGTGCTGCGAAATCGGCGTGATGAATCCGATCTGAAAGCCGCCGTCGGGCGACACCAGGTAGCGCGCCGGGCCGCCGCCGGGAACCACGCCATCGATCAGGCCGAAGCGCTCACGCAGGCGCTCGCGTACCGGACACAAATCCAGGAAACCCGCCTCGCGGCCGGTCGCGCCCACCGGCATGGTCTCGATCAGGCGCAGCACGAAGCCGCGCTCCATGCAGTAGGCCACCATGGCGGCGATGTCCTCGTCCGTGGTGCCGGCCAGCGCCACCATATTGATCTTGATCAAGCGAAAACCTTCGCTGCGAGCGACCTCGAGGCCTGCGAGCACCTGCGGCAGCACATCCCGTCGGCAAATCGCGCGGACCCGCGCGCAGTCAAGCGAATCGAGGCTGACATTGAGCCGCGTCACGCCGGCCCGGCGCAGGCGCGCCGCATGTTTCGCCAGTTGTGTTCCGTTGCTGGACAGCGAGAGATCGTCGATGCCCGGGAGCGCCGCCAGGCGTTGCGCCAGATCGGGCAAATTCTTGCGCAGCAGCGGTTCGCCGCCCGTAAGCCGGACGCGCCGGAGTCCAAGGCGGGCGAATACCGCCAGCAGGCGCTCAAGTTCGTCGAAGCTCAGCCAGTGTTTCGGTTCCTCGTAGCCCTTGAATCCCTCCGGCATGCAATACGAACAGCGCAGATCGCAGCGGTCCGTAACCGATAGCCGGAGGTAGTCGACGTGGCGGCCGAAGCCATCGAGCAGCATGGCTATCCTTCGTCCTTCTTCGCTCCGCTCGGATCCTTGTGCGCGATGCCCTTGTGGCAGTCGATGCAGGTCTCGCCCTTCGCCTTGGCGCCCTTGTGGCCGCGCCAGGCGGTCGGCGTCTGGGCCTCCTTCGACATGCCGTCGAGGGTGTGGCAGTTGCGGCACTCGCGCGAGTCGCTGGCCTTCATGCGGTCCCATTCATGCTGTGCCAGCTCCAGTCGCTTCGCTTCGAACTTCTCCGGCGTGTCGATGGTGCCCATGATCTTGCCGTAGATCTCGCCGGAGGCCTGTATCTTGCGGCCCATCTTGTGCACCCAGTCCTTCGGCACATGGCAATCGGAGCAAACGGCGCGCACACCGCTACGATTCGAGTAATGCACGGTCTTCTTGTATTCCTGATAGACCGTGTCCCGCATCTCGTGGCAGGAGACGCAGAACTCCAGCGTGTTGGTCGCCTCCATACCGGTATTGAAGCCGCCCCAGAAGAAGATTCCGGACAGGAAGCCGACCACCAACACCGACAGCACGGAAAACTTTGCGCTGGGACGCCGGAGAGCCGCCCAGGCGCGGGCAAGCGCGCCTGGGCCCCGGCCGCCAGTCGCATCGTCCGATGGTTTCGTATCGCTCATTCCGGAATGTCCTTGGCGGTCTTCTGGAATTCGGCACGGACCTTGGGTATCGGTTCGCCTTCGAAAGAACCTTTCAGCTTGTAGTGTTCGTGCAGGGCCTTGGTGCGCACGGCCTTGTCAAACTCGAACTTGTACTTGGCATCGACGGCGGGGGTAAAGGGCGTGAATGGTGCCTTGGCGCCCTTCAGCGGCGAGCCCTGGAAATTCAGGTGGCAGGTGGCGCATGCCTTTTCATAGTCGAAGTTCTGGCCCTTGCCGACGAGGAGCTTGCGCGGCGTGCTCTGCTGCGACCGCAACAATTTCTTTTCCGCCGTGCCATGCTCTTCGCGATAGTCCGAGCCCGGGCCATGACAGGCTTCGCAGCCCACCGATCCGAGTTTTTCCGGGCCACCCGGATCCTTGCCCAGGGCATAGCCGCCGGCCTTGCCGAAGCCGGTGCTGTGGCAGCCGACGCAATCCTTGTCCTTGGTGTAATCCTTGGCCGGATCGAGCTTGGCCTTCTTTTTCTCCTCGGCCTTGGTATTGGCTTTCAGGGAGTCGAAGGCCTTGGCATGCGAGGTTGTCGCCCAGGATTCGCCGTGGACATCGTGGCACTTGGTGCAGACCTTGACGCCGACGTAGGTCGGCGCGGCAACCGCCGCTTGCGCCAGGCAGGCCAGTGCCGCGGCACCCAGAAGTTGTTGCAGGAATCGCTTCATGTTCTCGCTCTCCGTTTCAAAATAATGGTTCGATGGCCGCCGGTCGTCAGCAGCCGCAGTCCGCTTCCACCGAGATTGCAGTCTGGGCAGTTGCCTTTTCGCCGTTTTCATCCTCCGCCCGCAGGATCACCACATACAGGCCCTGAGTGAAGGTGTGCTCTACTTCCTTGGTTTTCGCCGATTCACCGTCACCGAATTCCCATGAGACCGCCTTGAGCTTGCCGCTGCCGCCCTTGGCCAGCGCTTTCATGTTTACCTTGTAAGGCGCATTGCCACGGCGACTGACGACCCCGCCGATCTTCACGGCGAACTTGCCGCCGGCCGCACCTGCTTCTTCGATCAGCAAGCTGCCACCGAGATCTCTCGACACCTTCGTCAGCGACTGCCTGATCTTGTCGTCCATGGCCGCGGTGCCGCCCGGTTTGACTCCAGCCTGGATCGTGGCCTGCGAGCCGTCGTCGATGCGGACGGCATCGGCAGCGGTTTCGGCGACCACGCGGCCCAGTATCGTCCATGCCGTATAGGTCTTTTTGTCTGGATCATAGTTCACGGCAAATTCCGCGCCCTGCGCGCGCGCGCTCAGTCCGCCCATGCGCACCCGGAAATCCGCGAACAGATGCTCGGGCACTTGGGCCTTTATAAACACACGTCCCTTGACGAGATCAAGGATGGTTTGTTCCAGCTTCTTTTCGAGATCGAAGGACACACCGGACAGTTCTATCTCGGTATTCGGATAGAGCTTCGCCATACTGCCGTTGGACCAGGTCAGCAGCGCGGCCGACTTGTCATGAGCCACGGCACGGTCGCCGCGCTCCAGGACATCGCCCTCCTTGGCGGGTTTCCA
>JAUYSD010000311.1 GCA_030696505.1 Sulfuritalea sp.
GCTATGCGGAAAATGCATGTTATGCGATCGCCGACCTAGAAGCAACATAAAAAATATATGTTTCAAGCGAAACGCGGCGGAACGGTGGAAAATCTTCCCTCGCCGGCGCCGGATCGGGCGTCAGGCGGATGCCAAAAAACAAGCCCGGCAGGGCCGGGCTTGGTTCATTTCAAGCTGTCTGCGACAGGTTCGACGCTACCAGAGCGTTTCCCGCTCGGCGCTGGATGAGATCTTGTGTATGGTCAGGTCGGCGCCGTTGAATTCCTCCTCGGCGTCGAGGCGTATGCCGACGAACTTCTTCAGCGTGCCATAGACGATGAAGCCGCCGCTGAAGGCGATGGCCACGCCCATGCCGGTGCCGATCAGTTGTGACATGAAACTGACGCCGCCCAATCCGCCGAGGGCCTTGGCGCCGAAGATGCCGGCGGCGATGCCGCCCAATGCGCCGCACAGGCCGTGCAGCGGCCAGACGCCGAGCACGTCGTCGATTTTCCAGCGGTTCTGCGTCAGGGTGAACATCCAGACGAAGAGGCCGCCGGCCATGGCGCCGGTGACCAAGGCGCCGAGCGGATGCATCAGGTCGGAACCGGCGCAGATCGCCACCAAGCCGGCCAGCGGGCCGTTATGCACGAAGCCCGGGTCGTTCCTGCCGGCGATCGTCGCGGCGAGCGTGCCGCCGACCATGGCCATCAGCGAGTTCATCGCGACCAGGCCGGAAACCTTGTCCAGCGTCTGCGCGCTCATGACGTTGAAGCCGAACCAGCCGACGGTCAGGATCCAGGCGCCGAGCGCAAGGAAGGGAATGGAGGACGGCGGGTGGGCGCCGGCGATGCGGCCGTCCTTGTGGTAGCGGCCTGTGCGGGCACCGAGCAGCAGCACTGCGGCGAGGCCGATCCAGCCGCCGACCGCATGCACTACCACCGAGCCGGCGAAGTCGTGGAACTCCGCGCCGAAGCTGGCCTTGAGCCAGGCCTGGATGCCGTAGGCCTGGTTCCAGGCGATGCCCTCGAAGAAGGGATAGACGAAGCCGACCAGCAGGAAGGTGGCGGCCAGTTGGGGGTTGAAGCGGGCGCGTTCGGCGATGCCGCCGGAGACGATGGCCGGGATCGCTGCGGCGAAGGTCAGCAGGAAGAAGAACTTGGTCAGTTCGAAGCCGCTCTTCTGCGCCAGCGTTTCGGCGCCGGCGAAGAAATTGACGCCGTAGGCGATGCTGTAGCCAATGAAGAAATAGGCCAGGGTCGATACGGAAAAATCGACCAGGATTTTCACCAGCGCATTGATCTGGTTCTTCCTGCGCACCGTGCCCAGTTCCAGAAAGGCAAAGCCGGCATGCATGGCCAGGATCATGATGGCGCCGAGCAGTATGAACAGCACGTCGGCGGATGTCTTCAAATTCTCCATTGCGGGGCTCCCAGAGGCCAAAGGCACGAATGCGGAGCATTAAAGCAATGAACATTCCCGGCGGCGAATTACTTATGAATCATTGAGTTGGACAATTCATGCGGCAGAGAGCGCACCGTAGCGGTGCGCTCCGCCAAACTTCTGCACCGCAATGGTGAGAGTTGGTGCTGGCGCGACGGCGAATTTCGCTCGGCGTTTATTTTGGTGCGTTGTTGCCGCTGTCCGTGGGTTGATAGGCGCGCGGCATCAACACCCACATGCGCCCTTGCTGGCGCATCTTGCCGGCCTGGCTGCCGGCCTCCGCGCCGCTGCCCCAAAAGAAATCCGCCCGCACCACGCCGCGTATGGCGCCGCCGGTGTCCTGTCCCAGCATCAGGCGGTTGAGCGCTTGCTCGCTGTTGGGTCGTGTGGTGGCGAGCCAGATCGGTGCACCCAGCGGCACATGGCGCGGATCGACGGCGAGCGAGCGTTCGGGCGTCAGGGCCAGGCCCATCGCGCCCTGCGGGCCGCTGCCTTCGACTGGAAGTTCGCGGAAGAACACCAGGCTCGGGTTGGCGTTGAGCAGTTCCGCCAGGCGTGTCGGGTTGGCGCGGGCCCAGGCCTTGATGCCCTGCATCGAGGCTTGCTCGGGTTTCAGCTCGCCGCGTTCGATCAGCCAGCGGCCGATCGAACGGTAGGGATGGCCGTTCTGGTCGGCGTAATTCAGCCGCACGCGGCTGCCGTCGGCAAGCTGCACCTGACCCGAGCCCTGGATCTGCATGAAGAACAGGTCGATCGCATCGTCTATCCACAGCAGTGCCTCAGGTGAGCGCTTGCTCTCCTGCGGCGTCCATTCGCTGCGCGAATAGTAAGGAATCAGCTTGCGCCCTTCGAGGCGTCCGCGCAGACGCAGGTGCTTGAGTTCGGGGTAGAGCTGCGCGAGTTCGACGACGATCATGTCCTCGGGCGGGCCGAACACCGGATGCGCGTAGCCGCGTGCTTGCCGGCGGCTGCCCTTGAGGATGGGTTCGTAATAACCGGTGATGAGCCCGCTACGTGTGCCGTCGGGATTGACCAGCGCCCAGGGGCGGAATTGTGCCTCGAACCAGGCGCGCAGGGCCGGCGCGGATTTGTCGGATTTGTCATTGAGTTCCCGCGCCGAACCGCACACCGGCTGCCATTGCTCCTGGCGTTCGAGGCTGCGGCAACTGGCGACCAGGGCGGCGAAGGCGGCGCCGGGATCGTCCTCGCCCCAGCCCGGCAGGTCGCTCCAGTCGGCTGGCTGCAGCGGTTTTTCGGCAGGCTTGGGCGGTTCCACGGCGGGGCACACCGGGCAGGCCGGACAGGCTTGCGGCGGCGGGCAGGCGGCGGGAGTTGGCGCTGGCTCTACGGCGAGTGGCGCACAGCCGGCGAGGGCCAGCAGAACGATCAGGGCGGGAAAGAAGCGAAACATGAATCTGCTAAAGTGCCATGCTTTCATGAGCCCGCAAGCTTAACCGATGTCCGACCTGACCCGCGCCCTAGCGCCACTGATGAATCGCCTCGATACGCTGTTCGATCGCATCGAGGCGGCCCTGCCGCCGCCCCTGCCGGCTACCGATTGGTCGGCCAGCGCCTTCCGCTGGCGCACCCGCGCCGGACGCGGCTGGCTCGAAGCGGTCAAGCAGCCGCACCGCATCCGTTTTGAGGATCTGCAGGGCGTCGACGACCAGAAGCAGCGCATCGCGCAGAACACCAGGCAGTTCGTCGCCAAGCGCAGCGCCAACAACGTGCTGCTGACCGGCGCGCGAGGCACCGGCAAGAGTTCGCTGGTCAAGGCCGTGCTGAACCAGTTCGCGGCCAAGGGATTGCGCCTGATCGAGGTGGACAAGGACGACCTGGTGCACCTGCCGGAAATCGTCGACCTGATCGCCGGGCGGCGCGAGCGCTTC
>JAUYSD010000004.1 GCA_030696505.1 Sulfuritalea sp.
GTACTGCACCTCATCGGGATTGACACCGGCATTTTTCAGCGCATTGACCATGCTGCGCCGCGGACCGTCGGTGTCCGGTGCGGACATGTGGTAGGCGTCGCCGCTCATGCCGAAAACGGCCAGTTCGGCGTAGATTTTTGCGCCCCGCGCCTTGGCGTGCTCGTACTCTTCGAGCACCATCACGCCGGAGCCTTCACCGAGCACAAAGCCGTCGCGATCCCTATCCCAGGGCCGGCTCGCGGTCGCCGGATCGTCGTTGCGCGTGGAAAGCGCCTTGGCCGAACCGAAGCCGCCCACCGCCAAGGGCGTCGTGGTCGCTTCAGCGCCGCCGCAGACCATCACGTCGGCATCGCCGTACTCGATCATGCGCGCGCTGATGCCGATCGCGTGCAAACCGGTGGTACAGGCGGTCACCACCGCAATGTTCGGCCCCTTCAGACCCAGCATGATCGAGAGGTTGCCCGAGATCATGTTGATGATGGTGCCGGGAATGAAGAAAGGCGAAATCTTGCGCGGCCCGCCACCCAGATAATCGTTGTGCGTATCCTCGATCATCGGCAGACCGCCGATGCCCGAACCGATGTTGACGCCGATGCGATCGGCGTTTGCGGCGCTGACCTCGATCCCCGAATCGCGGAAGGCCTGGATGCCGGCCGCCATGCCGTAGTGGATGAAGGTATCCATCCGACGCGCTTCCTTGGCCGACAGATAGGCGGCAACGTCGAAACCCTTCACTTCACCCGCAATGCGCGCCGCAAAGGCCGATGCATCAAAGCGGGTGATCGGCCCGATGCCACTCTTGCCGGCTACCAGGTTGCTCCAGGCTTCTGGAACGCTATTGCCAACCGGCGAGACAAGGCCCAGACCGGTGACGACCACACGGCGTCGCGACAAGATGAACTCCGAAAAAAAGGATTGGAACGGGTTTGAAATTACTTCTTGATATTGGCGTTGACGTAATCAATCGCCTGTTGCACGGTGGTGATCTTTTCTGCGTCCTCGTCAGGAATCTCGCACTCGAACTCTTCTTCCAGCGCCATGACCAGCTCGACCGTGTCGAGCGAATCGGCACCGAGATCGTCCACGAAATTGGATTCGTTCTTGATGTCGGCCTCATTGACGCCCAGTTGCTCGGCGACGATCTTCTTGACGCGTAGTTCGATGTTCTCCATCTTGAAACTCCTTCCCTATGTTGTTCGGGTGGTAAAAACCTGCTTATTTTAACAAAAACACCGGCTCCCTCGCGGGTTTGACATCCGGTCAAGCCATGTACATGCCGCCGTTGACATTCAGTGTGCTGCCCGTGATGTATCCGGCGCGCTTCGACGCCAGAAACGCCACGGTTGCGGCGATCTCGTCCGGCTGTCCGAGACGGCCCAGCGGAATCTTGCCAAGCAGGGCATCGCGTTGTGCCTCGGGCAGCGCGCGCGTCATGTCGGTATCGATGAAACCCGGCGCCACGCAGTTCACCGTGATGTTGCGGCTGCCAAGTTCCTGCGCCAGCGCGCGGCTCATGCCGGCGACGCCGGCCTTGGCAGCGGCGTAATTGGCCTGGCCAGGATTGCCGGCTTCGCCGACCACCGAAGTGATGTTGATGATGCGCCCGAAGCGCGCCTTCATCATGCCGCGCATGACCAGCTTGGACAGACGGAACACCGCCTTGAGATTGGTCTCGATGACCAGATCCCATTCGTCGTCCTTCATGCGCATGGCGAGGTTGTCGCGGGTGATGCCGGCGTTGTTCACCAGTATCGAAACCGCGCCGAATTTCTTCTCGATCTCACCGATCAGCACTTCGCAGGCCGCTGCCGCGGTGACATCCGCCGCCGCACCCCAGCCGGCGACACCGGCTGCATCCAGCGCCTTCTGGATCTCGGCTGCTCCCGTATCGGTGGTCGCGGTGCCGATCACGGTCGCGCCCTGCGCTCCCAGTTCCAGCGCGATGGCGCGGCCGAGGCCGCGCGATGCGCCCGTCACCAGTGCAATCTGTCCCTTCAAGTCGGCCATCTCAAGCTCCTCTTACTGCAGCCAGCGCGGCATCCATGCCGGCCAAGTCGTTCATGGCGCCGCCGCCGAGGCTGTCGACGCAACGCTTGACCAGGCCCGTCAGCACCTTGCCGGGGCCGCATTCGAAAACATGGGTCACGCCCGCGGCCTGCATTGCCTGCATGGTCTCGACCCAGCGCACCGGCGAGGCCGCCTGGCGCACCAGCGCGTCCCTGATCGCGGCCGGGTCGGCAAGCTGCGCGACGTCGACGTTGTTGATCACCGGGAACTTCGGCGCGGCAAAGCTCACATCCGCAAGACGCGCCTTCAGCGCTGCCGCGGCCGGCTGCATCAGTGTGCAATGGAAAGGCGCCGATACCGGCAGCATCAGGGCGCGCTTGGCGCCTCTGGCCTTGACCAGCTCCGCCGCCCGCTCGACCGCCGCCTTGTGGCCGGCGATCACGGTCTGCTTCGGCTCATTGAAATTCACCGCCTGCACCACCTGTCCCTCCGCCGCCTCGGCACAGGCGTCGATCACGGCCGCGGCATCGATGCCCATCACCGCCGCCATGGCACCCTCGCCGGCCGGCACGGCAGCCTGCATGGCCTTGGCGCGAAGTTCGACCAACGGCACCGCATCCTTCAACTGCAGCACCCCGGCCGCCACCAGCGCCGAATACTCGCCCAGGCTGTGTCCCGCGACCAGAGCCGGCTGCGCGCCACCCTTTTCCAGCCACAGACGATAGACGGCGATACCTGCGGTCAGCATCAGGGGCTGGGTATTGACGGTCTGGTTCAGCGCCTCGGCCGGACCTTGGCTGACCAGTTGCCACAAGTCGCGGCCGAGTGCGGCCGACGCCTCGTCGAACGTGGCGCGGACTACCGCCGCATCGCCATAGGCGGCCATCATGCCGAGTGATTGTGAACCCTGGCCGGGAAACACTAATGCAAATTTCATGTCGATTTTCCCGAGTTCAGAACTTGAGCAGGGTCGCGCCCCAGGTGAAGCCGCCGCCGACACCTTCGAGCAGCAGATGCTGGCCGCGCTGGATTCGACCGGCGCGTACCGACTCGTCGAGCGCCAGTGGAATCGATGCCGCGGACGTATTGCCGTGATGCCCTACGGTCACGATGCAATTCTCAGGTGCGATATGCAGCCGCTTCGCCGTGGCCTGCATGATGCGCACGTTGGCCTGATGCGGAATCAGCCAGTCCACCTGGGCAGCGGTCATGCCTGCGGCGCCCAGCACTTCGTTGGCAACGTCGGCCAGCACCTTGACGGCAAACTTGAACACGGCCTGCCCATCCATGCGCAGGAAGGGATCGCCGGTGACCACGCCGCCGCAAAGCTGGCCCGGCACCGAAAGGATGCCGTGATGGCTACCGTCGGCGTGGAAAGCGCTGGACAGCAGGCCCGGCTGGTCTGACGCTTCCAGAACCACAGCGCCGGCGCCGTCGCCGAACAGCACGCAAGTGCCGCGATCCTTCCAGTCGAGGATGCGCGAAAAAACTTCGGCACCGACCACCAGTGCGCACTTGTGCGAACCGGAACGAATGAACTTGTCGGCGATCGTCAGTCCATAGACGAAGCCGCTGCAGACTGCCTGCACGTCGAATGCTGCCGCGCCGTTGATGTTGCCCAGCTTGCTTTGCAGCAGGGCCGCCGCGCTCGGGAATACGTAGTCGGGCGTCGAGGTCGCGACGATGATCAGATCGACGTCGGCAGCCGTGCGGCCGGCCGCCTGCAGCGCATGACGGCTGGCTTCCAGCGCCAGGTCGCTGCTGGTGACGCCCGCCGCAGCCAGATGGCGGCTGCGAATGCCGGTGCGCTCGACGATCCACTCGTCCGAAGAATCGAGTCCGTGCGCGGCGATCAAGGCCGCATTGCCGACGGGCTCGCCCGGCAGATAGCTGCCGGTACCGCTGATTCGCGTATATATCATCACTCGACTTTCATTGATCGCAGAGAGTCGGCGCAGGCGCGCTCTGCGTACCCGGATTTCCGCTTCGCGGGGAGGCAACGGCTGCCATGCGCGCGGCGATGGCCTCCGGCAGGCGCTGCCGGGCCTCTTCGGCCGCCTTCTCCAGCGCGCAGCGGAACGCCAACTGATCGGCCGAGCCGTGGCTCTTGACCACAATACCCTTGAGGCCGAGCAAACTGGCGCCGTTGTAGCGACGCGGATCGAAGCGCTGGCGAAACGACTTCAACACGGGCATCGCGACCAGGGCCGCCAGTTTGGTGAAAATATTGCGTGAGAACTCTTCCTTGAGTCCGCCGCCTATCATGTGGGCCAGGCCTTCGGCGGCCTTCAGCGTGACATTGCCGACAAAGCCGTCGCACACCACGACATCCGAGGTGCCTTTGAAGATGTCATTGCCTTCGACGTTGCCGACAAAATTCAGGTCGGTGGCGCGCAGCAATTCTGCGGCGCGCTTGACTGCCTCGTTGCCCTTGATCGCTTCCTCACCGATATTCAGCAGGCCCACAGTAGGCCGTTCCTTGTGCTCCAGCGCCGACACCAGCAGGGAACCCATGATGCCGAACTGCAGCAGGTGTTCGGGGCTGCAATCGACATTGGCGCCGAGATCCAGTACATAGGTGCTGCCGCGCTGCGACGGCAGGATGGAGCAGATGGCCGGCCGGTCGATGCCGGGCAGGGTTTTCAGCACGAAGCGCGAGACCGCCATCAGGGCGCCAGTGTTGCCCGCCGATACCGCCGCATCGGCCGCCCCCTGCTTGACCAGATCGACGGCGACGCGCATCGAGGAATCCTTCTTGCCGCGCAAGGCACTGGCCACCGCCTCGTCCATCTCGACCACTTCGGAGGCGTGGCGGATCGCCAGGCGCGCGCCGAATTCGGCAGTTTCGCGCTCCATCTGCGGACGCAGAACCTCCTCGCGGCCGACCAGGATGGCGGCGCAATCAGTGTCATGACGCAGGAATTCAAAAACAGCGGGCAGCGTCACCGATGGACCGTGATCGCCGCCCATGCAATCCACCGCGAGGGTGATCGACATTCCAGGGCTCTTTATGTAAAAACGGCCGGACGCGCAGCGCGCACCCGGCCGGATTCAACAAAGTGGATTATTCGCCCTTGGCCTTTACCACCTTCTTGCCGCGATACACGCCGGAAGGCGAGATATGGTGGCGCAGATGAACCTCGCCCGTGGTCGGCTCAACGGCCAGCGGCGGGTTGGTCAGAAAATCATGCGCACGATGCATACCGCGCTTGGATGGGGACTTCTTGTTCTGTTGCACAGCCATTTCGCTACTCCTTGTTTAGCTACGGCCTAACGTCCGCTGGCGCGGGCATTAGCCTTCTCTGAAACTTCACCTTGTACTTCAATGCTTCTTAAAATCAGCCAGCGCCGCAAACGGCGATGCGCCATGTCCTGTTGCGTTCGCCGAAGGCGCTTCGCACTGCTCATGCCGCGGCGCGATGGGCAGCGCCAGCAGCACTTCATCCTCAATCAGCGACAGCACCGCCAGCGCCTTTTCGGCTGTAATGGCATCCGCACTGTCATCGACCAGATCGTCGTCCGGCCAATCCTCCCCCGGCGCTATCAGCTGCAATCGGCTGCTGATAGCCAGCGGGAACTTCACGCCACCCAGACATCGCTGGCAACACAGCACCGGCTCGCCTGCGATATCCACTTGCAACCACGACTTACCTGCGTCGTCCCGCCATCCCTCCAGCCGAACCGACAGAACACCTTCGCTTGTGACCAGAATGTCTGCCAGGCGCGGCAATTCATCCAGGCGAATGCTGCGTTCCAGCACACCGCCGCTGCGCGCGAATTCGAGGCAGTCAAGGACTGTTCCGGCAATCGAATCAGACACAGCCAAGCGCTCGCGCGACATAAACGGTGAATGCTATCATGCCCGACCCTCCTTTTTCAAGCCTGAAACATGCCTCGCCTGCTCGTTCTTGCCTCGACATCGCCCTTCCGCCGCGAACTTCTGGGGCGCCTGCAGCTCCCTTTTGAAACCATTGCACCGGACACCGACGAGTCGGCCCTGCCCGGAGAAGCACCCGCGGCCACTGCCACGCGCCTGGCCGAGGCCAAGGCCCGCGCCGTCATGCAGCGTTATCCCGACGCACTGATCATCGGCTCCGATCAGGTCGCAGCCCACGGCAACGAGCGCTTCGGCAAACCCGGGAGGCGGGAGAATGCCATCGCCCAGCTGCGGCTGATGCGCGGAAAAGAAGTGGTCTTCCATACCGGATTGTGCCTTCTCGACAGCCTGAGCAACCGGGTGCAAGTGTGCTGTGTCGACACGCATGTCGGCTTTCGCGAGCTCAGCGAGGCCGAAATCGCCGCTTATCTCGACAAGGAAGACGCGCTGAACTGCGCCGGCAGCGCGAAGTCCGAGGGACTGGGGATTTCCCTGCTCAGCTATCTGCGTGGGGACGACCCCAACGCCCTGGTCGGCCTGCCGCTGATCGCCTTGTGCAACATGTTGCGCACCGCCGGTGTGGCACTGCCGTGATGCGCAGCAAGCCGCTCTAGCCGATGGCCGGCACACTCTGGCTGCTGCCGGTGGCCCTCGGCGACACGCCATGGGAGAACTGCCTGCCGGCGGCGACCCGCGACACGACCTGCCGCCTGACCCATTTCGTCGCGGAAAACGCCAAGACGGCGCGCGCCGAACTCAAGCGCATCGGCCATCCGCGGCCCCTGCGCGAACTGGCCATCGAACAACTGCCCGAAGCGCCCACCGCCGCCGACATCGAGCACCTGCTGGCGCCGCTGCGTGCGGGTCTAGATATCGGCCTGATGTCCGAGGCCGGCTGTCCGGCGGTGGCCGACCCCGGCGCCCTGCTGGTGCGCCGCGCCCACGAACTGGGCGTTACGGTCAAGCCCCTGGTCGGCCCTTCTTCCCTGCTGCTGGGGCTGATGGCCTCCGGCCTCGACGGCCAGCGCTTCGCCTTTCACGGCTACCTGCCAGCGCGCGAACCCGAGCGCAGCCGCCGCATCATGGAACTCGAAGGCGAATCGACGCGTCTGCGGCAAACCCAGATATTCATCGAAACACCCTACCGGAATCAAGCCTTGTTCAATGCCTTGCTGCTGGCCTGCAAACCGAAGACGCGCCTGTGCCTGGCAACCGACCTGAGCCTCCCCAGCGAACAAATCGCCACGCGCCGCGTCGCGGAATGGAAGGCGACCGCGACGCCACAACTGGACAAGCGTCCCACCGTGTTTCTGCTGCTGGCCGACTGAGGCGCTGTCGACGAGCCGAAGCAAGGACGGCTATGCGCCCACGGTCACCCGTGCCGGCCCCGCCTCCAGGCGACCGACCACCGCGGCCGCGGCAAAGCCTTCGGCGCGGAACACCTCCAGCACGGCGTCGACCGCCGTCGGATCGCAGGCCACCAGCAGACCGCCGCTGGTCTGCGGATCGGTCAGCAGCGCGCGCTGCATGGTCGTGATCGCGGCGTCCAGCGCGACGTCGTCGCCATAGGCGGTCCAGTTGCGCGCCGAGGCGCCGGTGATGTAGCCCGCCGTCGCCAGTTGCTCCACCTCGGCCAGCAGCGGAATCGCTGCCATGTCGAGGGATGCCGTGAGCTGGGCGCCGCGGCACACTTCCAGCAGATGGCCGAGCAGGCCGAAGCCGGTAATGTCGGTCAGGGCATGCACGGCTTCGAGATTGGCCAGTTGCCTGCCCGGCGTGTTGAGTTTGGTGGTGCTGGCGATCATCGCGGCGTAGCCGGCCGCATCCAGCGCGCCCTTCTTCAGCGCCGCCGACAACACCCCGACGCCGAGCGGCTTGCCGAGGATCAGCACATCGCCGGCGCGCGCGCCGGCATTGGTCTTGACCTTGTCGGGGTGCACCAGGCCCATTACCACCAGGCCATAGATCGGCTCGACGGAATCGATGGTGTGGCCGCCGGCGATCGGGATGCCGGCGGCGGCACAGACGCTTTCGCCGCCCTCGAGGATCTTGCCGATGACCTCGATCGGCAGCTTGTCGATCGGCATGCCGACCAGGGCCAGCGCCATGATCGGCGTGCCGCCCATGGCATATACGTCGCTGATCGCGTTGGTGGCGGCGATGCGGCCGAAGTCGAAGGGATCGTCGACGATAGGCATGAAGAAGTCGGTCGTCGCGATCAGCGCCTGCTGGTCGTTGAGGCGATACACCGCCGCATCGTCGGCGGTTTCGATGCCGACCAGCAATTCCTTCGGCACCGGAAAGTTGCGCACGCCGCGCAGGATTTCGGTCAGCAGGCCGGGCGCGACCTTGCAGCCGCAGCCGCCGCCATGGCTGAACGACGTAAGACGAATCGGGTTGGCGGAAAGCTTGTTGGAATTCATTCGCTGGATCACCTTGTCAAATCGAGAAGTCTGCAAACTGAAGCGCATTCGTGGGTAGGAGAAAACAAGGATACCCGCTCGGCGCAGCGCCGTGACAGGCTCGCGTAGTAGTCCGGGTCGCGCATCGCGGTCGCAATCAGCTCGGCCAGACGCGCCGCGTCGCCGACCGGAAACCAGCCGGGATAATCCGCACCGAGCATGCCGCGGTTGCCGGCGATGTCGCTGCCGAGTACCGGAACCCCGCTGGTCACGGCCTCGATCAATACATTGGCGCCCCCCTCCATCAGCGAGGGCAGCAACAGCAGGTGGCAACGCTTGATGCGCTGCCGTGTCGCCGCCTGCGACAGGGCGCCCAGCGCACGATAGCGCGGATCGGCGGCGCCCAAAGCGCGCACCTCGGCGGCGAGCGCCGGATCGAGGTCGCTGCCGATATGGAACAGTCGTAGCGGCAGTTCGGCCGGCAGGCGGCGCAAGGCGCGCAAGGCCGTCAGCGGATCCTTCTCGGGCCGCAGGTGGCCCACCAGCGCGAGGTCGAAATAACGCCGGCTGCGCCGCCCCGGCAACAGCGGGCGCGCCGACTGGTAAATGGTCACGGTCTTCGCCGCGTATTCGGGCGGCAGGGCCTGCACACCCTCCGCCTGCAGCACCACCAGATGACTGGCCAGCGCCAGAGATCGCTGCGCCACTGCATCCGTCGCGATGTCGCGGTAGAGATCGGTGCCGGTCAGCACCACGATCAGCGGACGCTCGGGATGACGCTCGGCGAAGGCGGCGATCGAAGCCGCCGAACGACGGGCATGCAGCGCAATCAGAAAGTTGGCGCTGGCGCCCCGCCACTCCTGCTCGATCTGCACCTGGGCCAGGGGTGCCAGGCAGTGCGCCCAGCGTCGCGCGGTATGCCAGTTGCCGTTATTGGCACTGGCCAGCGCGGGGCTGATAATGGCGACGGATGGAGGTGCACGCATGACAATGCCGGATATGAGAATCGCTGGGAAAGAAGCCTTGGCCGAGGCGTTGCGGGATGCCCGCGATTATACGGTGCGCCTGCTTGACGCCTGTGCCGTCTGGCCGTCAGCGGCAACCCCTGATCCGCTGCGGGTGCCCTGCCTGGCCATCATCAATCCGCCGCTGTGGGAGTTCGGCCACGTTGCCTGGTTCACCGAATACTGGTGCCTGCGCCAGCGCGGCGCGAACCAGCCGCCGGCCTCGTCGCTGCTGGCGGATGCCGATCGCTGGTACGACTCGGGCAAGGTCCCGCACGACAGCCGCTGGCATCTCGACCTCCCCGACTGGCAGGCCACCCGAGGCTATCTCGAAGACACGCTGGCCGCCGCGCTGGATGCCTTGCACAAGCTGCCCGAGACCGATGCGGCGCTGTATTTCCACCGTCTCGCACTGTTCCACGAGGACATGCACGACGAAGCGTTCTGCTATACCCGGCAGACGCTGGGCTGGCCCCATGCCGACGGACCGGCCGAGCTGTCGCCGGCAGCCGATATCGAACTGACCGGCGGCGAGTTCCTCATGGGCAGCTCGCCGACCGCCAGGGGCTTCGTCTTCGACAACGAAAAATGGGCGCATCCGCAGCGCGTCGCCGATTTCGCGATTGCGGCGACGCCGGTGCGGAACTCCGACTACCTGGCCTTCGTCGAGGCAGGCGCTTATCGAGATCCGCAATGGTGGTCGGCGGACGGCCAGGCCTGGCTCACCGCCACCGGGCAGACCATGCCGCACTACTGGCGCCGACAGGACGGCGTCTGGCAGCAGCGCCGCTTCGAACGCTGGATAGCCCTGGCGCCCGACCAGCCGGTAATCCATCTGACGGCCCACGAGGCCGAGGCATGGTGCCGCTGGGCCGGCCGGCGTTTGCCTACCGAAGCCGAATGGGAATATGCGGCGCGGCACGTCGCCGGCTTCGACTGGGGCACCCAGGTCTGGGAATGGACGGCCAGTGCCTTCGCGCCCTATCCGGGTTTCAGCCCCGACCCTTACGCCGAATACGCCGCGCCGTTTTTCCACACCCATCGCAGCGTGCGCGGCGGTTCTTTCGCCACCCGGCCGCGCATGCGCAATCCGCGCTACCGCAACTACTACGAGCCGCAGCGCGACGACATTTTCATCGGCTTTCGCAGTTGCCCGCTCCGTTAGCCGCCTAAACGCTGCAGCAGGAACAGCGCCAGGAAGCCGCTGCCGATGGTCAACAGGGTGTTGCGCCAGACGGCGGCAACCACGATAGCCACCAGACCGGCCCACAGGCGCAGGTTGCCGCTGCCGAGAACCAGCTCGCCGTGCATCAGCAGCAGTTCCGGCACCGTCAGCGCAGTCAGCGCGGCGATCGGGACAAAGGGCAGCAGGCGCCGAAACCAGGGTGGTGGCTGATAGTGCCCTTCCGCCGCAATGAAGGAGTAGCGGATGGCGAAGGTCAGCAGGCCGCAGACCAGCATCAGGAGCCAGAGGTTCATGCCGCCTTCCTCGTCATCGCCGCGCCGACCACCAGTCCGGCCAGTGCGGCGATGAACAGGCCGATCTTGTAGGG
>JAUYSD010000006.1 GCA_030696505.1 Sulfuritalea sp.
ACTGGTCATCGTTTACTCCAAGGAAGTGTTTTTATCGCGTTTTCGCGCCGGCGCCTGGCGCGGCGCCGGCATCGGCCTCTTGGTGCTGGCGGTGCTGCTGCCGATCAACTGGTACTGGGGACAGCGTACCGCGGCGCCCCTGATCGCACTCGCCAACAGTACCGGCGACGTGGCGCGCGGCGCGCTGCTGGCACCGCCGCCCGGCACCTACGCCTACGACGACGAGCTTGGCCGCTTGTTCCATGCTTACGGCCTGATGGTCAAATCCTTGCACGAGAAGACGCTGCTCGAAGAGGAAATGATCCGCTCCGAGCGGCTCGCCGCGATCGGCCGGCTGTCGGCCGGCATTGCCCACGAGATCAACAATCCGCTGGGCGGCATGCTGGTCGCCCTGGCGAATTTCAAGCGCCGTTACGAAGACGACGAGCGTGCCGGGAAGACCGTGGCGATTCTCGAGCGAGGCTTGACTCAGATTCGCGACACGGTCAGCGCCATGTTGGTGGACGCGAAGGTCAAAGGCCGGGATTTTGCGCCGCATGATCTGGAGGATATCCGGCTGCTGCTCGCCGGCGAAGCGCACAACGAGGCCGTTACGATAAACGTCGACTGCGGCTTGACCGAGCCGGTAGCGCTGCCGGCCACACTGGTGCGCCAGATTCTGTTGAATCTTCTGCTCAACGCGGTCCACGCCTCGCCGGCATCCGGCACGGTTCGCTGCGCGGTGCAGTATGCGGACGGCAGCTTGCAAATCGGGACGACGAATGCCGGTAGCGCAATCCCCGCCAATCTCATGGATCATCTTTTTGAACCCTTCGCCAGCGGTAACGAGGAAGGGCACGGCCTCGGACTGTGGGTCACCTATCAGATCGTCACCCAACTCGGCGGCCAGATCGCGGCCGAGAGCCAGGACGGGCTGACACAATTCCGGGTCACGCTACCGGTTGGAGAAAGTTATGCGTAATGAAGCGCAGTGCGTCTGTCTGATCGAGGACGACGAGTTGATGGGCGAAGCCTTGTGCGAACGCTTCGAAATGGAAGGCCTCAGTCATACCTGGCACAAGCGCGGACGCGATGCACTGGCCAATCTGCGCCGCCAGAACTACGGTGTCGTGGTGAGCGACATGCGCCTGCCGGACATGAGCGGGGAAGACGTATTCGTTCAATTGCGACAAGACAAGGCGGATGCGCCGCCCTTTCTTTTCATGACGGCTTTCGGCGCAATCGACCAAGCCGTGCGGCTGCTCAAGCTGGGTGCTGCCGACTACATCGCCAAGCCGCTGGAGATAGATGACCTGATTCGCCGTATCCGCGAGTTGAGCGAGCCGGCGCCGGCGGCCGAATCGGCTGCGGCGACGCTCGGTGTCGCGCCGTCGATGCGACGCATAGAGCGCATGCTGCAACGTCTGGCGGCATCGGACGGCTCGGTGTTAATCACCGGCGAGTCCGGCGTCGGCAAGGAGCACGTGGCGCGGCGGCTGCACGAACTGGCGCAAAGTGCGGGGCCGCGCCCCTTCGTTGCCGTCAACTGCGCGGCCATCCCGGAAGCGCTGCTCGAAGCCGAGATGTTCGGCTTCGACAAGGGCGCGTTCACCGGCGCCGCGAAAGAGCGACGCGGCTATTTCGAGCAGGCGGACGGCGGCATCCTGTTTCTCGACGAGATCGGCGACATGCCGCTGGCGACGCAGGCGAAACTGCTGCGCGCGATCCAGGAACATACCGTGACGCGCCTGGGCAGTGAAACGCCGATCCGCGTTGCGGTGCAACTCGTTTGCGCCACGCACGAGGACCTGCTCCAGCTCGGCGAAGCCGGCCGCTTCCGCGAGGATCTTTATTACCGGATCAATGTCGTCAGCCTGCGCGTACCGCCGCTGCGCGAGCGGCGCGAAGACATTCTCTGGCTGGCGAAGCGTTTTGCCGGGCAGCAATCGGCGAAGAAGGGAGGCATATCGTTCAGCTTCAGCCCCGCCGCCGAGCGCGCGCTGCTGTCCTATCCCTGGCCCGGCAATATTCGCCAACTTAAGCATTGCATCGAGCGCGCCTGCATCCTGGCCGATCGCGCGCAATTGACGCCCGAGGCGCTGCTCGGCCACCTCCCGACTGCCGCTCCCAACACGTCCGGCACCGGCAATTCGCTGATCGCCTATCTCGATACCTGTGAGAAGCTATACATAGAGGAAATGCTTGCCGCCAATGCCTGGCGGGTTGGCAAAGCCGCCGAGGCTCTCGGCATCAGCCGCAAGACGCTCTGGGAAAAAATGCGCAAGCACGGCGTGGCCGATCGGACCAAGAGCGCTGTGCCCTAGCGATAGCGGCGCAGGTACATGGTTTCGAAGAAGTCCTTGGCACCATGCATCAACTTCACCGGTGGCAGCGCCCAGGCGCTCGACTCGGTGCGCCGCACCAGCATGCCGGCATCGAGACTGTCGACGATGCACATCAGTTCAGCCTTGAAGGTCTCGGTCGGCGCACGGCCGGCCAGTTCGCTTAGCAAGTTCTTAGCCGCTGTCGCTGCCTGGAGATCGGCCATGTGCGCCTGCTTGGGCATCCAGTCGGGGCCGGGAAAGCTGCCCGCGTCGCCCACCACATAAACCTTTTCGCGCCCGTCGACGCGGCAATGCGCATCGGCCTGGATCAGGCCGCCTGGCGACCGTGGCAGATCAGTGTTGTCAAACCAGGCGTTGCCGGTCATCCCCGGCATGAAGACGATGATGTCGGCGGCAAACTCGCCGCCTTCGGTCTTCACCTTATTGGATTCGAAACCAAGCAGCTTGTGCCCGAGGTGAGTGGTGATTTCGCGGCGCCGCATGTCCGCCATCAGGCGTTGTACCGCTTTTTCACCCAGGCGATTTCCCGGATTCGGCATAGGGTTGAAGAAGGCGAGCTTGATCCGCTCGCGCCGGCCTTCGCGCCGCAACTGGGTGTCGAGCCCGAACAGGAATTCGAAGATCGGACCGCCGCGCATGGCCGTCGGCTCGTTCGGATTGCCGGCAAAACCGAGCGCCACGGTTCCGCTTTGCAGCGCGGCGATCCGCTCGCGCAGTCGCTCCACAGGGGCGATGCCCTCGCAGGGCAGGATTGCGTGTTCGATCCCCGGCAGTTTTTTGATGAAACGACCGCCGCAGGCGATGACGAGTCCGTCATTGCTGATCGGTCCTGCCGAGGTCAGCACGGTACGCCCGCCGTCTTCGATGCCGGTGGCCTCGCCGGCCAGAAAGTGGACCGCGTGACCGCGCAGGAACTTGTCGAGCGGCACCACGAGATCCTGGGGCTTGCGCTTTCCCGATGGCAGCCAGATGAGACTGGGCAAGTAGATGAATTCGGGCCGCGGCGCGACCAGGGTTATGTCCGCCCGCGCATCGAGCCGACGCAGACTGCGGGCGGCGGTCAACGCAGCGAAGCCGCTGCCGATGATGCTGATCTTGCTGTTCATGATTTTTTCCTTGTGGCGTTACCGAAACAGAGCGTTTGTGTTGCTGCCTTCATTCATCGCCGGATACGCTTCCCGTCACGGCGATGAAGCCACCCCATGGCAGGCCTGCCGGGGCGATGTTTTCCAACACCCGTGCCAGCGGCCCGCCACTTGGAACGAGTATGGCAGTCGCGATGCGCAGGTCACGTATCGGCAAATCACCCATCAGTTCCGCTATCGAGGACGCGCTATGCCAGCGTGCACCCGCGTAGCTGCCGGCAGTATGGCTTTTCGCGCGATAGAGAAGACTGTCCCGATTGAGCAACCCCAGGGCAAAGCGTCGGCGTGCCACGCGAACGATCTCCTTGATGGCTGCCGCCTCGTCCTCGACAAAGCAAAGTGATGTCACTGCGACCACGCAGTCGAAGCTGCGGTCGGGAAATGGCAGGGCAGTCATATCGGCCACCGCGACCGCAAGTTCCGGCGTTTGACCGCTCCGTGCGAAGCCTGCAGCCGCGGGATCGAAGTCGATGCCAACTACCGGATGGCCGTCTTGTGCGAAATGGCGGCTGAAATAGCCGGTGCCGCAGCCCACGTCGAGAATCGTTTCGGCGGGGTGCAGCGCCAGTTGCCGACGCAGCAAGCGGTATTCGCAGTCGCCGATCCAGCGCCCTCGCGCCGTCCGGTACCAGGCATCATAAGTGGCTGGATCAGGCGTCATGGCTGTTTCCGGCGCTTTCGCTGCCGATCATCCTGAACGCCAGCCAACGCAAGCTGCGTCAGCGCCCGGTGCCCTTGGCGGCCTTGGTTGCTGCATCAAAACCGCCTTTGGCCTTCCATTCGGCGAATCCGCCTTGAAGAATACGAACATTTTCATACCCGGCAACCCGCAAGGCAAAGCCGGCCTGCGCGGAGAGCGAGCCGGTATTGCAGTAGATCAGTACCGACTTGTCCTTCGGAATGGTGGCGCGCTTTTCCAATGCCTGCCGCCATTCGAGATTCACCGCGCCGGGAATGTGCTCCTTGTCATACTGCGCCTTGTCGCGGGCATCGATCACGTAAAAGCGCGGCCAGTCCACTTTCGGAATCTGCTCCGGGAAGATGGTGGCACCGCCGTAATCGACGAAGGCCAGGTAGTCTTCCATCGCCTTGACAGCCTCCTTGTCGGCGTCTGCGGCTGCGAGCAGCGGCACGAAAGCGAAGCTCACTGCGGCGGCGATGTGAATCAGGGAGATGGGGATACGCATGCTTTGGTTTCCTTCTCGGAAGTCAGTGGGGAAGTGGAAAGTGGCGGCCCAGGGGTGGGCAATCAAAATAAGCTTCGCCATGCGCTGACCAGGGAAGCTGCCGCCAGTTCGATATCGCGTGTCGAGGTGGGAAAGCCCACCGACAGCCTTACCGCGCCGCGCGCCCGCGCCGTATCGCAGCCCATGGCCGCAAGCACCCCGCTAACCGCATCGGCATCGGAGTGACAGGCGGAGCCGACCGAGGCGGCGACATCGCGGGCCGCCGCCAGCAGATCGCGCCCGGAAACGCCAGGGAAGGAAATGTGCAGAGTATTCGGCAGGCGTTGCTCAGGGTGGCCGTTCAGAACCAGACCCGGCACCGCATATGTCAGGCGTTGGTGGAGGTCGTCGCGCAGGACGCCCAGATGCCGCGTCGCATGCGGCAGCCGTTTTCGCGCCAGTCGCGCCGCTTCCCCGAGGCCGACAATTTGCGCCACATTCTCGGTGCCCGGCCGCAGGCCATGTTCCTGATCGGCGCCGAAGAGGATCGGCTTAAGCGGGGTACCGCGCCGAACATACAGCACGCCTATGCCTTTCGGGCCGTAAAACTTGTGGCCGGCCAACGTCAGCAGGTCGATGCCCAGTTCGCCGACATCGAGTTTCACTTTGCCTGTCGACTGCGCGGCATCAGCGTGCACAAGACTGCCGTTGGCGCGGGCAAGGGCAGCGATCTCGGCCACCGGCTGGATCGTCCCCACCTCGTTGTTGGCATGCATCACCGACACCAGTGCCGTGTCGGGCTGCAGTGCGGCACGCAGTTCGTCGAGTGCGATGCGCCCGAAACTGTCCACCGCGAGCACCGTCAGATCCCATCCGGCATCGCGCAGATGCAGGGCCGGCTGCATCACGGCAGGATGTTCGACGGCGCTGACGATCAGGCGGCGCTTGTGCGGCGGCGCCGCGCGCGCAAGGCCCAGCAGCGCCAGATTGTTGGCCTCGGTGGCGCTACCGGTGAACACGATTTCGTCCGCGTTCGCGCCCATCAGGGCGGCAACCGATTCCCGTGCGACCGCCACCGCCTGTCGCGCTCGCCGCCCATAGTCGTGCGACGAAGACGGATTGCCGAAATGCTCCTCGATCCACGGCCGCATCGCGGCCGCCACCTCCGGCGCGACCGGCGTCGTGGCGTTGTAGTCGAGATAGATAGCTGTGCTCATCCGCGCCGCTCCAGATCCTGCATCTTCTGCTCGTATTCTTGCCGATCGATCTCTCCGCGCGCATAGCGTTCCTGAACAATCTCGGCGGCCGTTTTGTCGCGTGCCCGCGACGGCGACGATTCCTCGCCCAGCCAGCGAACCAGGGCTATGATGCCGACGATTATCAGCCCCCAGAAGATGAGCATGAACACGGGGCCAAATCCCCAGCCCCAACCCCAGAAGCCATTCATCATGTCAGTCCTCCTATCCGTGTATGCCGGCTCAACTTAACGCCTGCGTCAGGTCGGCAATCAGGTCATCGACATCTTCCAGGCCGACCGAAAGACGCAGCAAGGCGTCGGAAATCCCGCGCCGCGTTCGCTCTTCGGCTGCCAGGCCGTGATGAGTCGTGGTACAGGGCTGCGTCACCAGGCTCTCGGCTCCGCCCAGGCTGGGCGCCAGCGCGAAGAGTTTGAGGCGGTCGGCAACCCGCGTCGCGGCTTCGCCACCACCCTTGACTTCAATGCTCAACATGCCGCCGAACCCCTGCATCTGCGCCCTGGCCAGGTCATGCCCCGGGAAATCCGGCAATCCCGGGTAGTACACGCGGGCGATCTGCTCATGCCGCGCCATGGCTTCGGCCACAGCCATGGCTGTGCGATTTTGCCGCTCGACGCGCACCACCAGCGTGCGCAGGCTGCGCGACAACAGTGCCGCGGTTTCTGGGGCGATCATCGAGCCAAGGTTCTTGCGCCAGGCCCACACCGGCATCATGACGTCCTTGCGGCCCGCGAGTACGCCGGCGGTGATGTCGGAATGGCCGCCGAGATACTTGGTGGCGCTATGCACCACGAAATCGGCACCGAGCGCCAGCGGAGACTGGTTGACTGGCGAAGCGAAGGTGCTATCCACCGCAAGCAAGGCAGCATGACGATGGCACATGTCGGCGATGCGCCGGATGTCGAGGATTTCCAGCGTCGGATTGGTCGGCGTTTCGAGGAAGACCAGGCCGCAACCGTCGGCGAGTCGGCTTTCGGCCAGCTCCAGTTCGCTGCCAAGCAGCAGGTGGGTGCGCGTGCCGTGCATCCGGATCTGGTCGCCGAGAAGTTCCAGCGTGCCGCCATAGGCGTCGCCGAGGCAGACAATGCCTTCGCGGCCGTGGGTAAAGAACAGCGCCGCCTCCGCCGCCATGCCGGAGCAGAAGGCCCAGGCCATTTCCGCGCCTTCGAGGCTGGCAAGCTTGGCCTCCAACGCCTGGATCGTCGGATTGAGGCCGTAACGCGTGTAAAGGCTGCCGGGTTTCCGGCCTTCGACCACGTCGAGCAAGTCGGCAGTCGAAGGGAATTTGAAGGTCGTGGTGTTGTAGACCGGTGTATGTGGCGAGCCATGCGCATCCTGGATTTCGCCTGCGTGGACGCAACGGGTGGAAAGACCTTCGCTCATCATGTTCTCCCTTGTCGAATCAGATTCTTGAGTTGCTCGACGATCGCGGGATCGTCGAATTCGCGGCCACCGACGGCGCGCAGCGCCAGACTACCCTGACGGTCGACCACCAGGGTAGTCGGCAT
The DNA here is from genome assembly GCA_030696505.1 of Sulfuritalea sp. GTDB lineage: Bacteria > Pseudomonadota > Gammaproteobacteria > Burkholderiales > Rhodocyclaceae > Sulfuritalea. The sequence continues at coordinate 7,400 of JAUYSD010000006.1, forward strand.
TCCCTTGATCGACCAGCGCGCCATCGCCTGCGAGTCTCGGTCGAACAGCACCGGGAAATCCGGCGTGCCGGCAAAGGAGAATACGGTCTCCGGATCTTCGCCGACATTGACCGCGATCACCTCGAATTCGGTCGGCTTGAACAGCTTGCGCACCCGCCCTAACGAGGGAAATTCCTTGCGGCAGGGAGGGCACCAGGTGGCCCAGAAATTCACCAGCACCACTTTGCCCCGATAGCGCTCCAGATCGATGATCTTGTCATCCATGTCCGGCAGGGCAAGAGTTGGCGCTGGCGGTACGCCGGCCACGGGAGACATGCCCCTGCCTTGCGCTCGTACCGCAGGCAAGGCGGCGAGCAGTGCAAGCCCGGTTGCAGTAAAAAGAAAATCGCGACGCTCAGTCATGGGCGCAGGCAAGTTTGTCGAGCACGATTTCATGGTCTCCCTTTTCATCATGGTAACGGGCAATCAGACGGAAGTGGCCGGACAGCGGTGCTTCGAGCGTCGCCATGCCCATGATCCAGTCGCCCGCCTCGAAAATGTTTTCCGCCTGGAACTGTGCCCAGCGGAAGGCAATGAGCGCCGCTTCGGGAACTTGCGCCCTGACCCATTGCAAGTCCCATTCGACAGGCAGCCGCAAGCGCACGGCGCGGCCGTCGACGCCGATGGCGCGCCAGTCGGCGAGCCGGGTGCTCAAGGTACCCGCGCCGCCGTTCTGTATGCCGAACGAAAAACCGCAGGCCTGCGCATAGGGCCGGATCGCCGCCGCGCTGAAACCGCGCCCGACGTAGAACGCCGTGCGCGATGCCGTTCCCAAGGGGTTGGCGGCGAGCGTTACGGCACCTTGCGTGGCGCGATGACGCCACTCGATGCCGGTGTCGGCGTGCGCCGACGGGCCGACGCCGGCCAGCAGGACCAGCGCGGCGAGCAGGCGCGCTTTCATGGCGAGCGATCCCCGGCCGCTGGCGCGTCCCCCGCCAGAGCGGGAAAGCCGCCGATCGGCAGCGCCGCTGGAATCAGTCCTAGTCCTGCGAGCGTCCGCACCAGGCCTCCGCCGAACGGCAGGAAGACGGCGCGCGCCGATCCAGCGCCGGAGCGGCGTATCGCACCTGGCATCATGGTCAGCGGGCGTCATTGGCGCATCGGGAACATGATGTCAGCGTGCCCATTGCAGCGATTGCCAGTTCATGGTCACGGCCTTGAAGCCGTCGCGCTCGTTGTTGGCGCCGTCCCATACGGCGAAAGCCAGAGGCTGCGTGCCGACGGGCGTGGCGGGAAGTTTTGCGGCCCGCGGCTCGGACGAACGGAAGGCACGAAAGAAGGCCACCCGCCACTTGCCGTCGGCATGGTGACCGCTGGCTTTTACATCCTGCGTCGGCATGCGCGCGAGCGTGCCGAAGCCGTCGGCCCAGAGGTTTTCTGCGGTGTTCCTGGCAGCATTCCAGTACCAGATGTTGACGTGCCGTCCGCCGCCGCCCATGTAGGGCGTCGTGTCGCTCTTGCCGTCGCGGGGGAACTGGATCGCCGCGCCGTCGGCGAAGCGGTGTTGAGTTTTTTGGCTGTCTGCCGCCGGATCGCTCCATTCGAGGCGGATCGCCAGCCCGGCGGCGCTGCGCAGCGCCTTCACCACGAGGCGCTGGGCGACGGCCGTACCAACGATCGACGGGTGGCCGGGGAAAGCCGTTTCGAGCTTGACGACGCTGGCCGGTGCGGCGTTCCATGCCGGATGATCGGGATCGGCTGCGGCGATAGCGGCGCGGGCGGCCTGTATCGTCGCTGCCGGTTCCTGGGCAAGAGCGGCCAGCGGCAGGGTCGCCGCCAGAAGTCCGAGCGCAGCGCGGGCGCGAATGGTCGCGCTCATGACTTCTGTTCTCCGAGCCGGCCGAGGCGGAACATGTCGCCGTGGCGGTAGGCGATCAGCAGGTCCATCAGTTCCGAGGCCGCGCCCTGCTCCTTCTTCGCAATCTCCCGCTGCAGGGTTTCCAGCGCCCCGCCGACGCCGGGGCCGAACAGCGACACCAGATAGTCATCGGGAATGCGCGGCTTACCGGTGGGCTTGCCGGCAGCGTCGAAAGTCGAGGTGGACAGCGGCGGCACGTAATAAACATTGGGCTGCGTGCCATGCTCGGGATGCAGCGGCAGCGCCACCTTCCACTCATGCACCAGCCGATACGCCGCGCCGGCCTGGTCGTCGAGGTAGGAAACATGCCGGGCGCGGCCGACGCACTGGTAAGCACAGGCCTGCGGGATGCCCTTCTCGACGCGCGGATAGCAGAAGATGCATTTCTCCGAGCGGCCCGCCAGCGGGTTGAAGTAGATCTTCTTGTAGGGGCAGGCGGCGACGCAGTAGCGGTAGCCGCGGCAGCGTTCCTGGTCGATCAGCACGATGCCGTCCTCCGCGCGCTTGGAAATCGCCTGGCGCGGGCAGGCGGCGAGGCAGGCCGGCTTGGTACAGTGGTTGCACAGGCGCGGGAGGTAGAAGAAATAGCCGTTGGGAAACTCGCCGGCACCCTGGTCCTCCTCCCAGTTCGGTCCCCACTGCATGGCCTCGGTCGGCCGCAGCGGCTGCATTCCCTCCTGAAACAGCGTCGCGTCGTAATTGAAATCGGCGGGGATGCCATAGTCCTCCTCCAGGCGCGGCAGCCGGCCGGGCTTGAGCTTTTCTCCATTGCTTTCCCAGCCGCCGCCCGCCTGCTCCCAGTCGCGCGGGTAGCCCTTGCCGGGCTTGCTTTCGACGTGGTTCCAGTACATGAACTCGCGGCCGTCGCGGTCGGTCCATTGCGACTTGCAGGCCAGCGTGCAGGTCTGGCAGCCGATGCATTTGTTGAGGTCGATGACCATCGCCAATTGGCGTGTACTCATGCCGATTTCTCCACATCCACCGCCGATTCGAAGGCGATCATGTTGCCGTCCCAGTTGGGATTGAATTTGAGGTGGCCCCAGCCGTCGACCAGTTCCAGCGGGGAGATCAGGCCGGCGACGGCGTTGTTGAGGCCGAGCTTGTTCTTGAACTGATAGGGTTCCCAGGCGTGATCCATCACCACCGATCCCGGCGGAATGGCCGGCATCAGCTTGGCGCGGGCGAAGAATTCGCCGACGTCGTTGAACACGCGCACCGGGCCGCCCTCGACTATGCCCTTGCCCTGCGCGGTGCGCGGGTTGAGCCAGACATGCGGCTCGCCGCGTTGCAGGCGCAGCAACTGGGTGTTGGTGCGCCACTGCGAATGGATGCCGTGGCGCGTGTGCGGCGTGTAGAAGGCGAAGGGGAAACTGTTCGGCCGCATGGCCGGCATGGCGGTCGGCGTCGGGCAACCGAGCTTCATGAACAGCGGATGATCGACATAGAACTGCTGGCGGCCCGACTGCGTGGCGTAGGGCTGGCGCAGATAGACGTTGTTCTCGAAGGAATGGAAGGGGCGGTTGGCATACAGCGGCGAATTGAAACCGGCCTCGCGATTGAGCGTGACGAAGCCGTGCTTCATCGCGTCCTCCGGCGTCCACGGCGCGATGGCCGGCACGTTCTTCATCAGCCAGCGCACGACATCCTCGTCGTTCATCAGCGTGCCGCCGTCGGTGAACTCGGCCGGCAGGTTCTTCAGGTCGCGCATGACCGGACCGGCCTTGTCGCCCGTTTGCACCAGGAAGTCGGGGTCGGGAATGCTGTCGATGCCACGCCGCTGCGCCTCGCGCGCGATGGCCGCGGCGAGCAGGCGGCAGATTTCCCATTCCGACTTGGTATCTCCTATGGGTTTGAGCCCCTTCGGCGGCACGGTGATGTTGCAGAAGCGGTGATAGCCGAGCTCGCCGCGCAGATCCCAGCTCTCGTACTGGCTCTTCGCCGGCAGCACGTAATCGGACCACAGCGCGGTGGTGTCCATGCGGTGATTGACATTCACCAGCAGGTCGAGCCCGGCGATGAATTGCTTGCGGTAGTGCGATTCCGACTTGTTCCGCTGCAGCAGGTTGTCGGCGAACAGCAGCACGACATTCGGTTTGCCGAAATAGGCATTGCTGGTCTGGCGGAACTGCTCGCCGAGCGCCGCCAGGCCGGCGCTGTCGATGCCCATCACCGCCTTGAGGTGGGCGTCGGGATAGTGGCGGCGCATCGTCTCCGCCATGCCACCGTTCTGCCACTCGGAGAAGAAGCCCGAGGCGAAGCGCGCCGGCTTGGGGCTGGAGAGCGGGCCAATGCCGCCGAGCGACCAGTTGTTCTCGGTGTCCAGCCCGCCGCGCTCGCCGGCATGGCCGGTGAGCGCGCAGGCCAGCGCGGCGGCCCAGCAGGTCATGGTGCCGGAGACGTACTTGTGCAGCGAAAAGCCGATGTTGACGATGGTCTTCGGCGCCCGGGCGATGTCGCGCGCCAGGCGCTCGACCAGATCGGGATGCACGCCGGTTTGCGCCTGCGTCGCCGCGGGCGGGAACTTCGCGGCTTCGGCGCGCGCTTTCTCGTAGACGGTGGTGACCTCGATCTCCTTGCCGTCGCGGCCCTTGACCTTCCAGGTGCCGGACAACGCCGGCTTGAGCTTGCCCAGGCGCAGGCTCTTGCTGAAATGGCCCTGGCTGCCGGGCATCGGCTGGGCGGAATTGGTCGCCTCGTCCCAGCAGTAGAAGACGTCGGCCTTGCCCTTGTCGCGCAGATCGCGGTGGCGCAGCAGCTCGCCGCTATCGGCGCGCACCAGGAAGGGCAGATCGGTCTGCTCGCGCACAAAGGCTGCGTCGATGAGCAGGTCGCGGAACAGCACGTGCAGCACCGAGAGCGCGAGGAAGCTGTCGGTACCCGGCTTGACCGGCACCCAGTCGGTGGCGAGCTTGGCCGTGGCGTTGTACTCGGGCGTGATGCACCAGACGCGCGCGCCGTTGTAGCGCGCCTCGTTGAGGTAGTGGGCGTCGGGAATGCGCGTCACCGCCGCATTGACGCCCCACAGCACGATGGTCTTGGCATCGAACCAGGCGTCGAGCGAATGGCCGACGGTGGCGATGCCGTATGCCAACGAGGCGCCGGTGAACATGTCGCCGACGGCGCTGGCCGGATAGAGGCGCTGCGCCCCCAGGAGCGAGCCCAGCCGCAGCGGCCCGGCGCGCCGGCCCTGGGAGAGGATGCCGGTGCCGCAGTGGAGCATCAGCGAACCGAGGCCGTTGTTTTGCAGCGTATCGACGACGCGGCTGGCGATGTCGGCCAGCGCTTCGTCCCAGGAAACCTGCTGCCATTTGCCTGCGCCGCGCGCGCCGACGCGCTTGAGCGGATGCAGCAGGCGGTCGGCCTGGTACATCTGCTTCGAATGCACGATGCCCTTGTTGCAGCCGCGTGGATTGGCGTCGGGAATATTGGGCGCGATCTGCGGATAGGCGGCGGACTGTTCCTCGCGCGTGACCTTGCCATCCTTCGCATAGACCTTCCAGGCGCAGTTGCCCTGGCAGTTCGAGCAGTGGAAGGCGAAGCCCTGCGCGTCGCCGCGCGTGGCGAGGAATTCGCCGCGGTAGAAGTCTTCCCAGACCCGGCTGGCGCTTGCCGCCGTACCGCCAGCGCCTACTTTCGCTGTGCGCGCGAAACTTGGCAGCGGCGCCAGCGGTCCGCCGAAGGCGAGTGCGAGGCCGCAATACGCAGTGCCCTTGAGGAATTCGCGACGCTGCATGGGCTACCTCTCGATCGGACGGGACGGATCGGCGGCCCACTCGATCCAGGAGCCGGGATAGACCTTGACCTTGTCGTAGCCGGCCAGCGTCAGCGCGGCCAGCAGGTAGGTCGAGCGTCCCAGCCCGCCGTTGCAGTAGGTGACGATCTCCTGGTCGGGCGTGATGCCGGCGGCATCCAGAATCTTCTTCATCGCGGCCGGCGGCTTGAAGGTGGCCGTGGCGTCCGCCAGTTGCGTCCAGGCCAGGGCCTTGGCGCCGGGAATGTGGCCGCCCTGGCGCGCGCCGCCGTTTTCCTTGCCGGTGAATTCGGCCAGCGAACGCGCATCGAGCACGCGCATGCGTTTGGGATCGACATCCTGGCTCTTGACCGCCCAGTCGCTGCGCGGCTTGGGCACATAGGTGGCCTTGGCGAGCTGCGGCGTCTCCTGCGTCACCGCCCTCCCTTCCTTGAGCCACTTGCGGAAGCCGCCGTCGAGGATGCGCACCTTGTCGTGGCCGAGGAAGCGCAGCATGTACCAGACGGCCGACGCGGCACGACCATCGCCGCTGTCATAGACGACGACATCGGCCGCGGGCGTCAGCCCCAGCGCGGCGAACTTCGACGCCGCCAGTTGGGCGAAGGCGGGCTGGCCGTTCTTGACGTTCTCCTCATAGTCTTCGAGGTCGAGGTAAGGCAGATGGGCGGCGCCGGGCAAGTGTGCCCGCTGATAGCTCTCGGCGCTCTCGGCGTCGATCAGCCGCACCCGGCCCTGTTTCATCTCCGTGGCAAGCTGTCCGCCATCCACCATGAAGCCGGCGCCGCAGACCGTCGCCGACCAGAACAGTACAACCGCAAGCAACACCCTACGCATCATCTTCCTCCTGTTTTCTACTTGTCGATGGCCTGCCGGATCAGCGCTTCCATGGCCGGACTGTCCCAGTGCTGCGGCCCGGTCCTACCCGCGAGCAAACGCCCCTGACGGTCGAGCAGGTAGGTCACCGGCACGCCGCGGGCGCGGAACGCCGTGGACACTTTGCCGTTGTCATCCATCAGGATGTCGAAGACCGGCGCCCGACCACCGAGGAAGCGGGCCACGCCGTCCGCCGAATCGGACACGCTGATCGCCAGCACGGTGAAGTCCTTGCCGCCGATTTTTTGTTGCAGGCGTTCGAGCGAGGGAAACTCATCACGGCAGGGTGGGCACCAACTCGCCCAGAAGTTCAGCAGCACGACGCGGCCCTGGTAATCCTCCGGCCCATGCGGTGCGCCGCCGAGGCCGGGCAGGCGCCAGTGCGGCGCGCGCAGGGCCACCGGGTAGGCCTCCATACCGGCCCGCTGGACCAACTCCGGTGCCGGCATTCCGGCCGCCAGCGCGCCGGCGGCAAGCAGAGCGAGCAGCAGGGTCGTCAGGCCTTGCTTCACAAACAGCCCTTGAAGAATTTCTTCTCGCCGCTAGTTTCCAGCAAGTCAAGCTTGACCGGAGCGAGTACGCCACCCTTGATCTCGCCGCTCAGACGTACCTTTTTCGCATACGACTTGTCGACGGCGGCAGCGTTGATCGCCTTGCCCTCACCCCAGACGAAGGCCAGTTTCTCGCCGCTCTCCAGCAGCAGCACCGGCTGGTCGACGTGGCGCAAGGGACAGTCGGCGACTTGCAGGCTGGCGGCGCAGGGTTCGCCAACAACCCAGCCGACCCATTCTCCGGCCTGCGCGGGTACGGCAAACAGCAGGCTGGCGCTCGCCACCGCCAGCCGGGTACGCGACAGGGAAGGCATCTCAGCCCCCGGCCTTGATCGACGCCTTCAGGGCCTCGAAGTCTTTCTTGACTTCCAGCAGCCGGCCCTGTTGTTCCTGCTTCGGCGCGCCCTCGATTTCAAGCACGTCGGCAATCATCTGATAACTGGTCATACCGTTGAATTCGCCGCCATCCACCGCCAGGAGCTGGCCGCCGTAATAAACCGCCGGCGCCTTGGCGCCCGCGCCGGCATAGGTCACCGGGACCACGACCACCGGAACCTTGTAGACGTTCGACAGTTCGGCGGCGATCTGGATGTTGTTGTTGCAGCGGACGCCGGGCGGATCGCGCGAAACCAGGGTCAGCACCTTCTGGCCGTTGAGTTCGGCGGGCCCCGGCGCCTGCGCCAACGCCGCTTGCGGAACCAAGCCCAAGCTGACGAGCGTTAAACAGGCGAGCAATCGTCCATATGTCGTGTGCATTACCCTCTCCTCATGGAATGGCGGGGCCGCCGCCGAAATTTTATTCGCGCCTAAAACTCGTAACGCATTTGCAGGTAGACATTGTCGTCGCGCGCCAGCTGCCCGAACTGACCCGATTGCTTGCCGCCGTAGAGGTTGGCGCCGACCGCCCCCCAGACCTTGTCGGTGAAGCTGTAGCGCAGCTCGGGGTTCAGGAACTGGTCGCCGTTGCTGTCGTTGTAGGAGGCATAGACCGAAAGCTTCAGCGTCTGGTGCAGGAAGAACTGCGTCCAGCGTGCAGTGACGGTGTGACTCCAGCGCCGGTCGACGGAAAAACCGGCGGGCAGCGCGGCGCGATAGGCGTCGTAATCCTGCATGTGTTCGACGTAGTACTGGAAGCCGAGCGAGACATCTTCGATGGGCTGGAACTGGTAGCCGGCCAACAGCCGGGTTTGCGAGTTGGGCACCGTGAAGTCGCTGCCCGAGCGATCCTCGCGCGAATCGTAGCGGGCCGCCTCCAGGCTCAGTACGCCCTCGCCGACGCGGCCGGAGGCGCTGGCGCCATAGACCGAGAGCCGCGGATAGAAGTAAGTGATCCGGGTCGGCGCCGTCATGCTGTCCGGCCGCATCGACGGCGTGCGCTGGTAGCCGCGGTAGAGGTAGAGCGCGGCATCCCAGCCGCCGACATCGCGATAGACGCGCAGGCCGAGATCGCCCTGTCCCGGCTTGACGGTGCCGCGCGTCGTCACCGCCGGCATGGGGTCGAAGAGGTGGAAGCGCTGGGCATCGGGAATCCGGCTTTCGCGGAAGTGCGGCGACACGACCAGCTCGAAATTGGCGAACTCGGGATAGGCGCCCAGCTTCACCGCATCGACGCCGCGCTTCAGGTATTCCATGGGCCGGCCGCTGAACAGCGCTTCGTGATCCTTCGGCCAGACGTCGTTGACAAAAACCAGGTCGCCGAGACCCCAGGTAATGACCTGCCGGCCGACGCGCATATCCCAGTTGCTTGCCGTGTAGTCCACATACAATTCGCGCAGTTCGGACTGGTCCTGGCGCCCGAGATGATCCCAGGCCAGGTCGCCCTTGGCCAGCAGGCGCCAGGCGCCGTCGCTCGCGTCCAGCTTGAGCTGGGCGCGCTCTTCCAGCCACTTTTGGTGGCGACCGTCCGGATTCGCCTCCCGGGTGTTGAAGGCCGTGTTCTGTTGCAGGAAGCCGGAGAACGTCACATCCGCCCGCACCGGCGCAGGTGTCAACAGCAGCGCCAGCAGCGGCGCTGCGGCGAAGGCCAGCCGCGCGAACATCAGTCGATCCACTTGCGCGGCGGCTGGCGCAGGAAGCGCTCGGAGAAGAGGCTGTCCTCGATGCCCAGGTCGTAATCGGTGTTGGCATAGGCAGCTTCGGTGCGATGGCCGGTCTGCTGGTTCTTCATGGTGCGCCGGATGATCGTCGGATGGCCCTTGATCACGGTGACCTCGTCGGCGCTGAAGGCCTTGTAGGCGGCGTTCTTGCGGTCGAACTGATCTTCCTTGAGCGGCAGGAAATTCGCCTTGTCCACCCACGTGATCTTGTGGCCGAAATCGGCATCGGCGGTCTTCGGCGTGCTCTTGACCACGTAGCAGTCGCGGCCGCCGAGCTTTTCCTCGCGCTCGATGACATGGGTATCGTCCTCGATGTCGCGACCGGATACGTCCTCGTAGGTGAAATCCGAGCCGACGAAACTGGAGCGTTTGTCCTGCGCTGCGATGCGCTTGACCATGCTCACCGCCGGGATGAACATCCAGCGGTCGTCGTCCTTCGCCGGATACTTGTAGGTCATGAAGCTCATATCCTTCACGTCGGCCGGTTTGAAGAAGACCATGAAGTATTTCTGCTCGCCGCCCGGCGCGCCGAAGTTCTTGCGCAGCATGACCAGTTCGCGCACCCGCTCGCCGCCATCCTTGCCGATCAGCTTCATGGTGACGCGGGCCTTGAAGTCCTTGCCCGGATAGAGAAAGGCTGCCTGCGATTGCTTCATGACTTCCTCGCCGGTGATTGCCAGCGAGGGCAGCGGCAGCAGCGCTGCGATTGCGATTGTCAGGTATTTCATTTCGATTCTCCTTTCAAGAAATACGCCGGGCCGCCCCAAGTGTTTCTTGGCCCCCTGGGGGGAGAATGCCGCGCAGCGGCATTGTCGGGGGGGACTCACTTAGCAACCAGCGCCGGCCCAGCATGATCAGCGCCGGCAGTAAGAGCAGGGTGAGCAGGGCCGAGATCAGCATCATCGAAACGATGAAGGCGCCGACCGCGACATAAGGCGTCAGCGGTGCGGCCATCATCACCGAAAACGCGGCGGCGAACAGCAGGGCATTGCGCACGATGCCCTTACCCGGCCGTGCCGCCGTCCAGATCAGGCTCTCCGGCGCCGTCTCGCCAGCGCCAACTTCCAGGCGTCGCTGGCGGAAACGGCTGACGAAATGGATGGCGAAGTCCACCGCCATGCCCAGCGACAGCGTGCTCATCACCGACAAGGGCATGTCGAAGTCCTTGCCGACGAAGCCGACGACGCCGTAGATCATCAGGATTGTCAGCAGCAGCGGCACGTAGGCGACCAGCGCCCATTTCAGCGAGCGGAAATCCAGCGCCAGGATCACCAGCACCACCACCAGGGCCAGGCTGAAGCCAAGTACCAGGTCGCCCAGCACCTCGTCGTTCCACACCAGGTTGAACCAGGCAATGCCGGCCGGCTCGGCCTTCACCGGCAGCGGATGGGCCTGCTGGTAACTGTCCTTCGCGGCGATCACCTGGCGCATGGCGTCGGCATCCCAGGTTTTCATCTGTACCCACAGATTGGCCTGACGGAAAGCCGGATCGACGACGTTGTTGAGGTCGGCGGGCTTGGCCGACATGCTGAAAAGGAACAGGTACTGGCCGACGCTATCCTGGGTGTCGGGCACCACGTCAAACTTCGGGTCATCGTCATGCAGCACCCGGTTGATCCGCTTCACGTAATCGGCGACAGAGAAGGTCTTGCCCACCACTGGCAGTGTTTCAAGATGGCGCTGCAAGCCCTCCAGCCAACGCATCGTCTCGGGCCGCTTGATGTAGTCGTCCTCCGATCCGCTCACCACCAGATAACCCAGCGAGGTGCCGCCCAGCGCCTGATTCATCGCACTGTCGGCAATGCGAATTTCGCTGCTCGACTTGAACCAGGCCACCAGGTTGTTGTTGATGTGAATCTTCGACGTGCCCCAGACCGAAACCGCGGCCAGGGCCAGCATGACGACCAGGGTGGCCATTGGTTTCGTGGCGCCGAACCTGGCGATGTTCCCCAACGAACGCGCCAGGGGGTCGGCGGTCACGTCCTCGCCGCCGGCGGCCTTGCGCAGCTTGTCTTCCTTGACGAAAGTCAGCACGGCGGGGATGAAGCTGAAGGACAACAGACGCAGCACCACGGTGCCGAAGGCAATCAGTCCGCCGAACACCTGCACCGGCACGATGTTCATGAACAGCAGTACGGCGAAACCGGCGGCCGTGGCCAGTGCCGTGAAGCGCACCGGCCGGCTCACGGTGGTCATGGTTTGCCGGATCGCCGCGAGCTTGTCGCCGCCCTCACGGTAGCGGAAGTAGAACTCGTTGAAGATGTGGATGCTGTCGGTGGCGATGGCCATCAGGAATACCGGCGCCATCGAGCTCATGATGTGCACCGGCAAGCCAACGCCAATCAAGAGGCCCATGCTCCAGATAATGGCTGCCATGGACACTCCCATCATGGCAAAGGAGAGCGACAGGTTGCGAAACATGAGCTGGATCGCGGCGAACATAATCATGCCGGCAATTGGTGAAAAAATACCCAT
>JAUYSD010000043.1 GCA_030696505.1 Sulfuritalea sp.
TCCGCGCCTCGGGAAATTTGCGGCGCAGGTCGGTGACGACCGGCAGGTTGTGAACCACATCGCCAAGGGAGGAGGTTTTGATGAGGAGAATGCGCATCGGTAGGGGCGGGATGAGGTCTTGCGCCTTAAAATGCATCCCAAGTGCGATTATAGCTGCCCATGACCCCAGACCGCCGCCTGCCCCTCTCCGCTGTCCTGATCACCCGCAACGCTGCCGGCCAACTGGCCGAGTGCCTGGCCAGCGTGAGCTTCTGCGATGAAATCGTCATCGTCGATTCCGGCAGCGAGGATGCCACGGTGGCGATTGCCGAGCGTCACGGCGCGCGCGTGATTCAATCCGCCTGGCGCGGCTTCGGTCCGCAAAAGCAGTTTGCGGTTGAGCAGGCAAGCCACGACTGGGTGCTCTGCATCGACGCCGACGAACGGGTCAGCGAGCCGCTGCGCGAGAGCGTCATCGCCGTGCTGTCAGCGCCAACTTTCAAGGCCTGGCGCTTTGCCCGTTGCAACAAATTCATGGGGCGCTATTTGAAGCATGGCGAGGGTTATCCCGACTGGAGCCTGCGCCTGTTTGACCGTCGTGCCGCGCGCTGGTCGGATGACGCGGTGCACGAGAAGGTCATCGCCAGCGGCGGGATCGGCACCCTGGAAGGCGATCTGCTGCACGATTCGGCGGAATCGCTGGAAAGCTATTTCGCCAAGCAGAACCGTTACAGCAGCCTGGCTGCCGATGCGGCTGTGGCACTTGGCAAGCGTGCCACCGTGGGGCAACTTCTGCTGTCGCCGACACTGCGTTTCATCAAGTTCTACTTCTTCCGCCTGGGCCTGCTCGACGGGCTTCCCGGCCTGGTGCACATCCTCGTCGGCTGTGGCGCGAGCTTCGCCAAATATGCGAAAATGCTGGCTTTTCAGCGAAAATCCCCATGAAAGTACTGGTCACCGGCGCCGCCGGGTTTATCGGCATGCACGTCTGCCAGCTGCTGCTGGCGCGCGGCGACGAAGTGGTCGGGGTGGACAACCTCAACGATTATTACGATGTCGCCCTGAAGGAGGCGCGGCTCGCCCGGCTCACGCCCAATCCGCGCTTCAAGCTGTCGCGACTGGACATTGCCGATCGCGAGGGCATCGCCGCCCTGTTCGCGGCGGAACGCCCGCAGCGCGTGATCAACCTCGCGGCGCAGGCCGGCGTGCGCTACTCGCTGCAGAATCCCCATGCCTATGTCGATAGCAACGTGGTCGGCTTCGTCAATATCCTCGAAGGCTGTCGCCACAACGGCGTCGAGCATTTTGTCTATGCCAGCAGTTCCAGCATCTACGGCGGCAACGAGCGCATGCCGTTTTCCGAGCACGACAATGTCGATCACCCGGTCAGCCTTTACGCCGCGACCAAGAAGGCCAACGAGCTGATGGCCCATACCTACAGTCACCTGTTCGCGCTGCCCACCACCGGCCTGCGCTTCTTCACCGTGTATGGCCCCTGGGGCCGGCCCGACATGGCGCTGTTCCTGTTCGCCAAGGCCATCCTCGAAAACCGCCCGATCGACGTCTTCAACCACGGCAGGATGCGGCGCGACTTCACGTATATCGACGACATCGCCGAAGGCGTGATCCGCGTCCTCGACCGCCCGCCGCAACCCGATCTTTCTTTCGACAAGCAGGTGCCCGATCCGGCAACGAGCTGGGCGCCCTATCGCGTGTTCAACATCGGCAATCATCAGCCGGTCGAACTGATGGCCTACATCGAGGCGCTGGAGCAGGCGCTGGGCAAGGTCGCGACGAAGAATTTCCTGCCCTTGCAGGATGGTGACGTGCCGGCGACCTACGCCGATACGTCCGAACTCAACCGCGTCACCGGCTTCTCGCCGGCGACGCCGGTGACCGAAGGCGTGCGCCGCTTCGTCGACTGGTACCGCGCCTACCATGGCTGATCCGCGGATTGTCCCGGTGGTGCTCAGCGGCGGTTCGGGCACCCGCCTGTGGCCCGTGTCGCGCGAGAAGCATCCGAAGCAGTTGCAGCCATTGCTGGGCGGCGAGAGTCTGCTGCAGAACACCTTGCGCCGTCTCGAAGGCCTGCCGTTGGGCGCGCCTATCGTCGTCAGCAACCAGGAATACCGCTTCATCACCGCCGAGCAACTGCGCCAGCTCGGGCTGTCGAACTGGGCCCTGCTGCTCGATCCGAGCGGACGCAATACCGCACCGGCGCTGACGGCCGCCGCGCTCCATGCCAGTCGCGACGGCGCCGATCCGGTGCTGCTGGCGACGCCGGCCGATCATCACGTGCGCAATCCGGCTGCGTTCAGGGACGCCGTGCTGCGCGGCCTGCCCGAGGCCGAGGCCGGCGCCGTGGTGACCTTCGGCATCGTTCCGGATCGCCCCGAGACCGGCTACGGCTACATCGAGACAAGAGTTGGCGCTTGCCGGCCCGCGAAGCGGAATTCCCGGCAGACAGAGTCCGATACGGCGCAGGGCGCGCCCATGGACCTGCTGGGTTTCCGCGAGAAGCCGGATGCAGCGACGGCCCAGGCCTATGTCGCCGGCGGCCGGCATTTCTGGAATAGCGGCATCTTCATGCTGCGCGCCTCGGTTTGGCTCCAGGCGATCGGTCATTTCGCGCCGGAGATCCTGGCGGCCTGCCGCCGGGCCGTCGAGGCCGCGCAGGACGACGGCGATTTCGTGC
>JAUYSD010000008.1 GCA_030696505.1 Sulfuritalea sp.
CGTTTGAACTACTCGGCGGACGAAGCCTCGACGCGCATGGTCGATGTCGTATTCGCGCTCGAAGAAGGGACGCTGGATGACGACCATGCCGAAGCATTGTCCCTTGCAGTGCGGCGTGTCCTGCCCTGGTTCGACGAGGAAGCTGAAGCCGGCATCCTGCCGCTGTCCGGGCTGGCGCACGGCAATAATGGGATGTGCTTCATCGGCCGTCGCAGCCGGCTGGTTTTGCGCCTGCCGATTCACCGTAGCGCCAGCGCCAACTCTCTGGCTGGCACCCGGCTCGATCTCGATGGCGCCGTGCTGACCGTGGGTGCGGGCAGCGTCCGGCCGCTGCTGCCGGCGCGTGGGGTCGTCTACTCGCATCTGGTCAGCGTCGGCGCCGACGACGAGATCGAATTTCTCGCGTGCTGCAAGGCGCTGCTGGCCGGACGCGGCCTGCAGCCGCAACTGATTACCGGCAAGGCGCACGAACTGCGCACGGTGCAGGGCCCGGTGCGCGGTTTCAGCCTGATGTTGCATGGCCTGGCCGCCGCGGAATCGCTGGCCATGCAGGAAATCGGCCTGGGCGGGCATCGCGCGCTCGGCTGCGGTTTATTTATTCCACATAAATCGGTCGTTGCCGTCGGCAACTGACCCCAATCGAACGAGGAGAACCCTGATGTCCGAAGTTGCCACCGTGACGCTCGATGTATGCGGCCTGCCCTGTCCGGCACCGCTCCTGGGCGCCAAGAAACTGATCGACGACCTGCAACCCGGCCAGACGCTGCGCCTGATTTCCGATTGTCCGGGGACCGCCGACGACCTGTTCGCCTGGGCCAAGGTGACCGGCAATGTCGTGCTCGGCAGCGAAAAACTGGGCGGTCACAAGCATGCCTACCTGATCCAGCGCGCCGGCGGAGCCAATGCCACGCCGGTCGCCCACGTCACGCTGGACATGCGCGGCGTGTCCTGCCCCGGCCCCATCGTGCAGGCGAAAAAGCTGCTCGACGGCATGAAGGCCGGCGAAGTGCTGCAACTGGTCAGCGATTGCCCCGGATCGGCCGACGACATCACGTCCTGGGCCAAGGCCGGCGCGGCAGATCTGGTCTTTTCGCATGAGTCCGGACGCGGGGTCCATGAGTTTTACCTGCGTCGAAAATAATTTGAGAAAACCCGAAAAAGGAGATTCCCCATGAGCTACACCATCAACGGCGTCGAGAAGGAAGTGAACGAATACGGCTACCTGCTGGAGCCGGATTTCAGCGAGGAAGCGGTGCACGTGATTTCCGCCGCCTGCGGCATCACGATGACCGACCAGCATTGGAAGGTCGTCAATTTCCTGCGCGAGAAGTACAAGGAAGACGGCCACACGCCGAACATGCGCAACCTGATCAAGGGTCTGCAGGAGGAAGGCGACATGCCCGAGGCCGACAGCGCGCTGCTGTTCGAACTCTTCCCCGACGGTGGCGCCGCGAAAGAAGGCTGCAAAGTGGGTGGTCTGCCCATGCCTCTGGGCAAGGGTGGGTACTGACGTACCCGCCTTTGCCCGAAGGCAAAGGCAATAAATCGCCCACCACCCCCCAACCCCCGCCTCGAGGCGGGGGCGACTAGCAAGCTCGCTGCGCTCGACTGGTATAAACCATGGCCATTAGGATCCGCTCCAGTTTCCACGCCGGTGGCAAGCCGCGGTCGATGACCGAGCTTGCCAGCGTCATTGCGATGCTGGCCTGGAAGCTGGCGATTGATTCGATCAAGCGCATGCGCGAGGCCGAGTACGACATCGACCTGGGCAGCGCCTATTTCGATTTCGTCTGCGAGTTCATGGTGTTCCTGGCGTTGGCGGCGGATCGCATCGCCTATCGCGAGCTGACGCCCGAGCAGCGCCTGGAGTTCACCACCGCGCTGGCGCAGCGCATCGCCGCGGCGATCGACGACAACCGCGACATGCTGCTCTACGACGTGGCGCCGGGCAAGATCCAGCAACACGTGCTCGACCTGTTCAACCGGCGCGGCGCCGAGTATGCCGATCACGGCTATACCGAGGCCGGGCCGGATTTCGGCTTTCGCCGCTGTTTCGCCGCCTGCCTGAAGGAAGTGCTGCCGGAAAAGGACCAACTCTGGGCCGTCGACCAGGTCATGGAAATCGAATCGCCGGAAGCCATCAAGGCGTTGGAAAAGACCCTGGCCGGACTGTTCCACCCCGGCGAGGCCAAGAGCCGGCGCCCGCGCCGCGGCGAGGTGGGCGAATGACGGACAGTCCCTTCGATCTCGACAACCGGGCGGCATATGCGGCGTGGCGCGAGCGCAAGCTCGACAGCGCGCCGCGCCGCATCGAGGACATCCTGGTTGCGCTCGACGATCCGCGCAGGCTGACGCCCGACGAGCTCGATGCCTTGTTGCATCGCTGCGCCACGGCCAATATGGCGATCTACGCCAGCAACACGGCCGGCAATCCCGACAAGGAGATTCCGCGTCGCGTCGGCGCCCAACTCGGCCTGCACAGCCTCGACAGCCACTGGCTGACCGACGACGATGCGATTTCGCCGATCTCGGTGCGCGGCGCCGAACAGCGCGGCGAACGCAAGGAGTTCATTCCCTATACCGACAAGCCGATCCGCTGGCACACCGACGGCTATTACAACCTGCCCGAGCGCACGGTGCGCGGCATGGTCCTGCATTGCGTG
>JAUYSD010000069.1 GCA_030696505.1 Sulfuritalea sp.
CCCAGCTGCACCTGATCGTGGCCGAGCTGCTCGACGGCGCCGACCAGATGGCGGGCAAGCCGAAGCAGGCCAAGCGCATGAACGGCGCGGTCAAGGTGATCGGCGCGCTGGATAAGTATTCCACGCATTTCGACGATCCGGGGTTCAAGCCGATCCCGCATTGAAGCCGCAGTGAATCCGGCGGCGGCGCTTGCTCCGGCCGGCCGCCGGGAGTATGGTGATCCTTCCGCTCGATGCGGCCCGCATGGCCGCATGCGGGTTGGCTTCTGGCAGGATGCGGGAACCACTGCGGGGGACGGCATGAGCATCGAGCGCATCACTCTGACCCAGTTCATCATCGAGGAACAGCGCCGCATCAAGGGCGCCAGCGGCGATTTCTCGCTGCTGCTGAGCGACATCGTCACCGCCTGCAAGGTCATCAGCCACCTGGTTTCCCGCGGCGGACTCGATGCCGCCGACGAGGATCCGCGGCACTACCTGGAGCGCGCCGCCAGCGATGCCATCGTCAGATCGACGGTGTGGACCGGGCGTCTGGCCGGCCTCGCCTCGAAATCCAACGACGCCATGACGCCGATCCCGGCCCGCTATCCGCGCGGCAACTACCTGCTGGTCTTCGATCCGCTCAACGGTTCGGGCAACCTCGACATCAATTTCATGTCCGGTACGATTTTCTCGGTGCTGCGTGCGCCCGCCGGCACGCAGAAAGTGACCGATGCCGATTTCTTCCAGCCGGGCAGCCGCATGGTCGCCGCCGGCTTCATGCTCTATGGCGCCTCGACGCGGCTGGTGTTGACCACCGGCAACGGCGTCAATGTCTTCATGCTCGATCGCGAGATCGGTGAGTTCGTCCTCACCCATCCGCGCATCGAGATCCCGGACAATGCCGCGACCTTCGCCATCAACGCCTCCAACGAGCGCTTCTGGGAGCCGCCGGTGCGGCGCTACGTCAAGGAATGCCTGGCCGGCAAGACGGGGCCGCGCGCCCGCGATTTCGGCATGCGCTGGGTCGCCTCGCTGATCGCCGAAGCCTATCGCGTGCTGGTCAGGGGCGGCGTCTTTCTCTACCCGGTGGACGACAAGACGCGCGAGCAGGGCGGTCGCCTCTGGCTGCTGCACCAGGCCAGCCCGATCGCCTTCATCATGGAACAGGCCGGCGGCGGTGCGATCACCGGGCGCGGCCGCCTGCTCGACGTCGAGCCGACCGACCTGCACCAGCGCACGCCCCTGATCTTCGGCTCCAAAAGCGAGGTCGAGCTGATCCACGGCTACCACCAGGACTACGTGGAAGGCCGCGACAACGACAACTACGACCTGCCGCTGTTCGGCAACCGCTCGCTGTTCCGCAACGAATAGCCGGTCTTGCCCGCGGCCGGGCGGTGCGCGGTCTGCGGAGCGTGCCGAGGCACTATCATTGCGCCATGTCCGCATCGTCCGCCCCGTCCCTGCGCGTCCTCTGCGTCATCCCGCCGATGACGCAGCTCAACACGCCCTATCCCTCGACCGCCTACCTGACCGGCTTCCTGCGCTCGCGCGGGGTTGCCGCGGTGCAGGAGGATCTCGCCCTGGCGCTGGTGCTGCGCCTGTTCTCGGGCGAGGGATTGCGGGCGATCCGCGCCTGCATCGCCGACCTGCCGAAGCAGCAGCGCACGCCGCGGGTGCAGGCCTTCGAGCGCGAGTTCGAGCGCTATCTGGCCACCGTCGAGCCCGCGGTGGCCTTCCTGCAGGGGCGCGATCCCTCGATCGCGCATCGCATCGCCGGGCGCAACTTCCTGCCCGAGGGGCCGCGCTTCGCGCCGCTCGCGGCCTATGTCGATGACGAAGGCGGCGATCCGCTGGCCTGGGCCTTCGGCGCGCTGGGCGTGACCGATCGCGCGCGACACTTCGCCACGCTCTACCTCGACGACGTCGCCGACGTGCTGCGCGAGGCGGTCGATGCGCGCTTCGAGTTCGTGCGCTATGCCGAATCGCTGGCGCAGAGCCAGGCTTCGTTCAATCCGCTGGCGCAGGCGCTGGCCGCGCCGGAAAACCTGGTCGACCGCACGCTGCGCGAACTGACCCTGGATGCCGTGGCGCGCCATGCGCCGCAGGTGGTGCTGGTGTCGACGCCGTTTCCCGGCAACGTCTATGGCGCCTTCCGTATCGCCCAGGCGATCAAGGCGCACGATCCGGCCATCGTCACGGTGCTCGGCGGCGGCTTCGTCAATACCGAGTTGCGCGAACTGGCCGAGCCGCGGGTGTTCGACTATTTCGACTACGTCGCGCTCGACGACGGCGAGCGCCCGCTCTTGGCCCTGCTCGACCACCTGCAGGGCGGGCGCCCGCGGGAGAAACTGGTGCGCACTTTCCTGCGCGACGACGGCGTCGTGCGCTACATCGATGCCGGCGAGCCCGACATTCCCTTCGCCGAGGTCGGCACGCCGACCTGGGACGGCCTGCCGCTCGACCGCTACCTGTCGCTGCTGGACATGCTCAATCCCATGCACCGGCTCTGGTCCGACGCGCGCTGGAACAAGCTGACCGTGGCCCACGGCTGCTACTGGAAGAAGTGCAGCTTCTGCGATGTCTCGCTCGACTACATCTCGCGCTATGACGCCGTCGCCGCCGTGACCCTGGTCGACCGCATCGAAACCATCATCGCCGAAACCGGGCAGACCGGTTTCCATTTTGTCGACGAGGCCGCGCCGCCCAAGGCGCTGGCCGCGCTGGCCGCCGAATTGCAGAAGCGCAACCGGGCGATCTCCTGGTGGGGCAACATCCGCTTCGAGAAATCCTTCACCCCGGAACTCTGCCACCGTCTCGCCGACAGCGGCTGCATCGCGGTTTCCGGCGGATTGGAAGTGGCTTCCGACCGCTTGCTGAAGTTGATGCAGAAGGGCGTCTCGGTCGAGCAGGTGGCGCGCGTCACGCAGGCCTTCACCGAGGCCGGCATCCTGGTCCATGCCTACCTGATGTACGGCTTCCCGACGCAGACCGTGCAGGACACGGTCGACGCGCTCGAGTACGTGCGCCAGCTGTTCGCCGCGGGCTGCATCCAGTCAGGCTTCTTCCACCGCTTTGCCTGCACCGTGCATTCGCCGGTCGGCCAACATCCCGAGCAGTTCGGCGTCAGGCTCAAGCCGCTGCCGCAAGTGACGTTCGCCAAGAACGACGTCGGCTTCGTCGATCCGAGCGGCGTCGACCACGATGCGCTGGGCGTCGCGCTGAACAAGGCGCTCTACAACTACATGCACGGCTTGGGCCTCGATCAGGATGTGCGCAGCTGGTTTTCCGGCCGCGTGCCGCGGACCACGGTGCCGCGCCACTGCATCGAACGGGCGCTGCGGCAATGAGCGAGCAGGAGGAAACCTGGGAGATCCCCGAGTCGGAACTGCATCCCTCGCTGCTGGTGCGCGTGGTGTTATTGACGCTGGGCAGCATCGCCTTGCTGCTCGGCATCATCGGCATTTTCCTGCCCGGCCTGCCGACCACGCCCTTTGTTCTGGTCGCCGCCGCCTGCTATGCGCGGGCCTCGGAGAGCTTCTACCGGCGCCTGATCGAAAATCCCACCGTCGGCCCGCTGATCGTCGAATGGCGGCGGCATCACAGCATTCCGTTCCGCATCAAGCTGATTGCCATCACCTTGATGAGCCTGACCATCTGCGTCTCGATCTGGAGCTTTTCCGGCAAGCCCTGGCTGCAGGGGCTGCTGGCCTTCATCGGCATTGCCACGGCCATCGTGCTCTGGCGCATTCCCTCGCGCGACCGGCCGGCGCAATAGCGGTCCACGCGGTGCGGCCGGGTGGCGGTGGAGCGTGCCGCGGACTGGCTTGCCCGCCTCGCAGCATGAGACGCGACGCGGCGGGGTAAAATTTGAACCAATACAGATAAACAGGGAATCCGCATCATGGCCAACTACAGCACCGAATCCATCCGCGCCCTGGCCCTCGTCGGTCACGGCGGCGCCGGCAAGACCACGCTGGCCGAAGCCCTGCTGTTCAAGGCCGGCGCGATCAACGCCAAGGGCAGCGTGGAAAAGGGCAGCAGCGTCTGCGACTTCGATCCTCAGGAAAAGACCGCAGGCCATTCGCTCAATTCGGCGATGGTCAATTTCGCCGCCGAGGGCGTGCACATCCACCTGATCGACACCCCGGGCTATCCGGATTTCGCCGGGCAGGCGGTTGCCGCGCTGGCCGGCGTCGAAACCGCGATCGTGGTCATCAACGCCCAGACCGGCATCGAACTCGCCACCGAGCGCATGATGCGGGCGGCCCAGGCGCGGGGCCTGGCGCGCATGATCGTGATCAACAAGATCGATGCCGACAATGTCGACCTGCCCGGTCTGGTGAACCAGATTCGCGAGCGCTTCGGCAAGGAATGCCTGCTGCTCGATCTGCCCGCGCAGGGCCGCCAGGACGTGGTCGAGGTGCTGGAGCACGACGGCGGACGGGGCGACGTAACAAGCGACTTCGATTCCATCGCCCATGCCCATCGCGAACTGATCGACCAGTTGGTCGAAGAGGACGAGTCGCTGCTGGCGCGCTATCTGGAAGAAGGTGCGGACCCTGCTGCGCAGGAACTCCATGCGCCCTTTGAGAAGGCGCTGCGCGCCGGCCACCTGATCCCGATCCTGTTCACCTCGGCGCGCACCGGCGCCGGCATCGGCGAACTGCTGCACGTGCTGGCGAGCCTGGCGCCGAATCCGGCCGAAGGCAATCCGCCGCCTTTCTACAAGGGCGAGCCGGGGCAGGGGACGGAAGCCTTTCATGCCGTTCCCGACGCATCGCAGCATGTGTTGGCCCACGTCTTCAAGATCATCGCCGATCCCTACATGGGTAAGGTCGGGATATTCCGCGTGCATCAGGGCACGGTGAGGAAGGACAGCCAGCTTTTCGTCGGCGACGGCAAGAAGCCGTTCAAGGTCGGCCACCTCTACCAGTTGCAGGGCAAGGACTACGTCGAGGTCGACAGCCTGCTGCCGGGCGACATCGGCGCCATCGCCAAGGTCGAGGAAATCGACTTCGACGCGGTGCTGCACGATTCGCACGACGAGGATCACATCCACTTGAAGCCGCTGGAATTTCCCAAGCCGATGCAGGGCCTCGCGGTCGAGACCAGGCGCAAGAATGACGAGCAGCGCCTGTTCGATATCCTGCACAAGCTGGAACTCGAAGACCCCTGCTTCGAAGTCGAGCGCCACCCGACCACGCACGAGACCGTGATCCGCGGCCTCGGCGAAATGCATTTGCGCTACAAGCTGGAAAAGATGGCGACCCAGTTCAAGCTCGAACTCGACACCAAGTTGCCGCTGATTCCCTATCGCGAAACCATCACGGCGAATGCCGACGGCCATTGCCGGCACAAGAAGCAGTCGGGCGGCGCCGGGCAGTTCGGCGAGGTCTATCTGAAGATCGAGCCGCTGGAGCGCGGCGCCGGCTTCGAGTTCGTCGATCGCGTCAAGGGTGGCGTGATCCCCGGCGTGTTCATGACCTCGGTCGAGAAAGGCGTGCGCCAGGCGCTGGCCGATGGCGTGATCGCCGGATTTCCGGCGCAGGACATCCGCGTCATTGTTTATGACGGCAAGACCCATGCGGTGGACGGCAAGGACGTTGCCTTCGTCACCGCCGGGCGCAAGGCCACGGTGGAAGCGATTCGTGCCGCCAGTCCGATTGTGCTGGAGCCCATCGTCACCATCGAAATCGTCGCGCCCGAGGCCGCGATCGGCGACCTCACCGGCGACCTGTCGAGCCGGCGCGGCCACATCACCGGCACCAGCCCGCGTCCCGGCAATACCGCCTCGATCACCGGCGAAGTGCCGCTGGCCGAGATCACCGACTATGCCTCGCGCCTGAAGTCGATGACCGGCGGCCAGGGCTCTTTCAGCATCGAGTTCGCGCGCCACGCGCAAGTGCCGCCGCAAGTGCAGCAGAAACTCGCGGCCAGCTTCAAGCTGAAGGACGAGGACGAATAAGCCTGTCGTCGGCGCCGACAAGAGTTGGCGCTGATGAAGCCCCTGCGCAGCAGGGCGGTCGAGCAAAGTACGCTCTGGTGAAGCACCTGCGTAGCAGGCGGTCGAGCAAAGTACGCTCTCCTCGCCGCTACGGATCCTCGCCGCTGCGGATGGCGATACGGCGTCTGGAGTGACCGGCAGCCAGCCAGGCTTACTTGGCGTCGCGTGGATGCAGGTGCCGATTTTTGTCGGTCTTCGCCTTCGCGACTTTCGCCTTGTCGGACTCGGGGTTTGCAGAAGCCTTCTGCGACATCATGCCGGTCTTCTCTTGCATATGCGAATGCGGCTTGACCTTGGTAACCGCCGCTGGTTCGGCCTGAACCTTGGCCGTGTCGGCATCTGCTGCGGCGTGGGCGCCGAATGAAATGGACAAGGTGGCGGCCAGAAGCAGGGTCGCAAGGGGGGCGTGCAGTTTCATGGCAATTCTCCTGAAAGCTTAGTAGGGAAACTCGAATCTGTCCGGGGCTTCCGGACAGAATAAAGTCTGCGCCGTCGCCACCGTCGCCAGGATGACCGGTGGATTACATTTCCGTCAGGCGGCTCAGGGACGCCACTCCCCCACCGCTCAGACCACTGCCCGCCGCAGGCGCAAGGCGTTGCTGATGACCGAGACCGAACTGAAGCTCATCGCCAGCGCCGCAATCAGCGGCGACAGCAGCAAGCCGGTAAAGGGGTAGAGCAGTCCCGCCGCGAGCGGCACGCCGAGGGCGTTGTAGACAAAGGCGAAGGCCAGGTTCTGGCGCATGTTGCCGACCGTGGCGACCGACAGCGCCCGCGCGCGCAGGATGCCGCGCAGGTCGCCCTTGACCAGCGTGACCTGGGCGCTGTTCATGGCCACGTCGGTGCCGGTGCCCATGGCGATGCCGACATCCGCCTTGGCCAGCGCCGGCGCATCGTTGATGCCGTCGCCGGCCATGGCGACCTTGCGTCCTTCCCGCTGCAGGCGGTCCACCAGCTCCACCTTGTCGCGCGGTTTGACCTCACCGTGCACTTCGTCGATGCCGAGCCGGGAAGCCACGGCGCGCGCCGTGCTGAGGCCGTCGCCGGTAGCCATGACGACACGGATGCCGGCGGCCTTGAGTCCCGCCAGGGCTTCCGCCGTCGACGCCTTGATCGGATCGGCGACCGCGAGCAGGCCTGCCAGCTTCGCATCCACGGCCAGGTACATGACGCTGGCACCCATCAGCCGCAGGGCCTCGGCTTGCTCCGCCAGTCCGTTCCAGGCGACGTGCTCGTCGTCCATCAGCGCGGTGTTGCCGAGCAGCACCGCGCGTCCCGCCACTTTTCCGCGCACGCCGATGCCGGAACCCGATTCGAATGCTTCCGGCGCGTCCAGCGCAAGCTTGCGCTGCTTCGCCTCGGCGACGATGGCATGCGCCAGCGGGTGCTCGCTGCCCTGGTCGAGGCTGCCTGCGATGCGTAGCACCTCGTCCTCGGTGAAACCCGGCGCCGCGACCGCGCTGTGGAAAGCCGGCTTGCCTTCGGTCAGCGTGCCGGTCTTGTCCACGATCAGGGTGTCGATGCTGCGCAGATGTTCGATCGCCACGGCATCGCGGAACAGCACGCCGGCCGTGGCCGCCTTGCCGGTGGCCACCATGATCGACATCGGTGTCGCCAGCCCGAGCGCGCAGGGGCAGGCGATGATCAGCACCGATACGGCATTGATCAGGCCATAGACCCAGCTCGGTGCGGGACCGAACAGGCCCCAGCCGAAGAAGCTCAGGACGGCGATGCTCATCACAGCGATCACGAAGTAACCTGCCACCCCGACGGCCAGTCGCTGCATGGGAGCCCGCGAACGCTGGGCCTGGGTCACCATCTGCACGATCTGCGCCAGCACGGTTTCCGCACCGACTTTCTCGGCACGCATGATCAAGCTGCCGCTGGCGTTGATCGTCGCCCCGATCAGCTTGTCGCCGGGCTGTTTGGACACCGGAATGGCTTCGCCGGTGAGCATGGATTCGTCCACCGCGCTTTGCCCTTCCTCGACGGCGCCGTCCACCGGCACCTTCTCGCCCGGGCGCACGCGCAGCCGGTCGCCGACATGAACGTGAGCGAGCGGGATGTCTTCCTCGATGCCGTCGGCGGCGATGCGCCGCGCCGTCTTGGGCGCCATCCCGAGCAGGGACTTGATCGCGGCAGAGGTCTGGGAGCGTGCGCGCAACTCGAAGATCTGGCCGAGCAGGGTCAGCGAGACGATCACCGCCGCCGCCTCGAAATACACGCCGACCCGGCCGTGCTCGGCGAAGGAGGAAGGGAAGGCCTCCGGCGCGACGGTCGCCACCACGCTGTAGCCGAAAGCGGCCGCCGTGCCCGAGCCGATCAGGGTCCACATGTTGGGATTGCGCGTCAGCACCGACTGCACGCCGCGCACGAAGAACGGCCAGCCGGCCCAGAGGATCACCGGCGCCGAGAGCCCCAGCTCGACCCAGCTCTGGCTTTGCGGCGCCAGCAGTTCCAGGCGATGCCCGGCCATGGCGAGCATCGTCACCACCAGCGTCAGCGGCAGGGTCCACCAAAAGCGGCGGCGGAAGTCGGCCAGCTCGGGATTCTCCGCGTCGTCCAGCGCCGGCAGTTCGGGCTCCAGGGCCATGCCGCACTTGGGGCAGTTGCCGGGCCTCGGCTGGCGTATCTCCGGATGCATCGGGCAGGTGTAGATCGTGCCCGCTGCCGCGACAGACGCCGTAGCCGGTTCGGTAGCGGCTTGCAGATAGCGCTGCGGTTCGGCTGCGAACTTGGCGCGGCACTTCGCGCTGCAAAAGCGATAGGTCTGGCCTGCGTGCTCGTAAACGTGGACGGAATCGGGCCTGACCGTCATGCCGCATACCGGGTCGATAATTGCGTCGTCCGCCTTCATGGGATTTGCCTCCGTACCAGCCATACGACAAGGGGCGGGATCAGCAGCCATTGCAGCAGCGGCGCCAGCCCGGTGCCCAGCAGCGGCAGCCGCGGCATTGCCTCGGCATATTCCCAGCGCGCGCCGACCTGCGTGGCCCAGTATTCCAGCGCGATCGTGACGATCAGGCCGCTGGCGACGAAGGCACCCAGGGCGATGCCCGTAGGCCGCCGCATCCAGTCGCGCGTGCGCGTCGTCGCGGCGACCAGCCAGAAGGCGAGCAAGGCGATCACCGCGTCGCCCAGCGCGGCGCGGGTGCACATGATGACGCCGTCCCAGTGCGCAAGCGACGGCATGCCCTTGAACAAGGGGATTTGCCACAGTTCCCAGGGCAGGTTGAGCAGGAAGGCGAACAGGAACACGTTGGTCTCAGGCCGGTTCATCGCGCCGCTGCGCTGCGGGGCCGGTGTTGCGCCGCGCGGGTCCACGCCGGTCACCACGGCCAGAGCGCCGGCGTTCGGGCGCGGTAAGCGGCGTATTCCGCGCCGAATTCGGCCGCCACCTCGGCTTCCTCGCGGCGCGCGAGGCGCGCATAAACCATTACCAGAATGGGAAACATGACCAGGGTGAGCAGGGTCGGCCACTGCAGCAGGAAACCGAACATGATGAGGACGAAAGCTGCGTACTGCGGATGGCGGAGGCGTGCATAAGGGCCGCTGGCCGCCAGGCGATGCGCGCGCTGCGCCTGGTAGAGCACGTTCCAGGCGGACGCCAGCAGCCAGAAGCCGCCGAAGATGAACGCTGTGCTCAACAGGTGGAAGGGACCGAAGTGCGGATTGGCGCGCCAGCCGAACATGACTTCGAGCAAATGACCGGCGTCGTGGGAGAGAAAATCGACCTCGGGAAAACGCTGCGACAGCCAGCCGGACAACAGGTAAAGCGTCAGCGGGAAACCGTACATCTCGGTGAACAGCGCGACGATGAAAGCGGAATACATGCCGAAACTGCGCCAGTCGCGCGAACTCTTCGGTTTGTAGAAACTGAAGGCAAAGATGATGAACACCGCCGAATTGAGCAGCACCAGCGTCCACAGGCCGTAGGCCGAAGCGTTGCCGTTCATTTGTCCGCCCCCTTGTCCGGCGGGGCGTGGCCGTGACCATGGCCGCCGTGCATGAACAAATGCATCAGCGGGCATGCCAGCAACAGCAGAAAGGGCAGGGCACCCAGCAGGTGGGCGCGATGCTCGGTCCACAGATAGAAGGCGGCAATCGCGGCGAAGACGATCCAGGCGATCTTGCACCTTCCAGCCATCGGCGCATGTTCGTGACGATCATGGTTCATGATTGTGGCCAGCTCCTGGTGGCGGGGACGAACAGCATCCCTGGCTGCGAGCCCTGGCATGCGCATCCTGGTTGGCGCGCATCCAGTTTCGAAAAGCCGAGCACTGCTTTTTCAGCCAGGCCAGCATTACGCGTGTCCTTCAGTCAGACCCGCTGAACTGGGTCTTGTGGCTTCGGTCGTCGACGGGGCGCTTTGTTTGCACACCTCCGCGATGGATTCAGTTGGTCGGCTTGGCTGGACCGCCCTCGGGCATGCCCATGCGGCCCTGCATCATCATCTGCATCATGTCCATGCGCTTTTCCATCATTTCCATGCGCTTGGCCATCATGTCATCGGCGCCGGCCATGCCTTGGCCGCCGCCCATCATGCCGCCGTGCATCATGCCCATGCCGCCTTTGCCCATCATGCCGCCTTCCATCATGGGACAGTCCATCATCATCCCGGCCTGCATGCCGCGCGCCATGTTCATGTTTTCCTGCATGGTCTGCATGTGCTCGGCCATGGCCTTCTGCCGTTCCGCATCGGTTTTCGCCTTGGCGATGCGATCGAGTTGCGGCTGCATTTTCTTGACGTTGTCTTGCATCTTCTTGACTTGCGGCGCCAGCGGAGCGGGTGCGCTCTTGGCAGCCGCCGCCTGCTCCGGGTGATGCGCGTCGTCGGCGAAAACCGGTGCCGAAAATGCGAGCGCGGTTGCAATGGCGGTCATGGCTATCGTTTTCATGGTGGTTCTCCTTGGTATGGTCATTGTGCAGCCCCTTGACAAGGGACTGATGGAATTGAGAAGCCTGCGTGGCGGTGCCTTGCCGGTCGGTGCGTTGCCGAACATGACGTACCCGGCCTCAATGGCGCGCGTAGGTGGTGGCGCGGCCATCCTTGCCGACCAGCAGGATTTCATTTGCGGCTCCCTGGAGTAGACAGGGTCAGTATCCGCCTCCGACACCGACGGCAAGCTGACGCCGGGATGACATTTTTGTAATCTTCAGGGAGTCAGGTGCTGGAGTCGGCGCTGGCAGTATGGCGCCAGCGATGCGCAAGTGGATCAAACGCGGCCCCGACCTGGCCTTGCAAGGCAGCGGCTCTTGCGCAGGCGGATGACTGCGGATATTATGAACGAACGATCATTCGAAACTAGATTGAAACCATGGCGCGTCCTCCTGCCAACGTAGCACCCGGCCAGATCCGCGAGCAGATCATCGTCGCCGCACTGCATTTGTTTACCCAGCGCGGCTACTTCAACACCTCGGTGCCGGACATGGCGCGGACCGCGCAGGTCAGCGTGGGTTCCATCTACCACCACTTCAAGGACAAGGAAGACGTCGCCCGTGCGCTCTATCTGAGCCTGATGGAGGGCATGCAGTCCGAGCTTGCGCACATCGCCGCGAATCACGCCACGGCGGCCGGGCGCTGCCGCGCCGTGATTGCGATGTTGTTCGAATTGACCGAGTCGAGCCGCGAGGCCATGGATTTCATGCTCTATGCCAAGCACCGGGAATTCCTGCCCGGCGAGCGCCCGGTCTGCTCCTCCCAGCCCTTCGAAACCATGCGCGATTTCGTGCAGCAGGGCATGGACCGAGGCGAGATCCGCCGCATGGACGTCATGGTGGCTAGTGCCAGTCTTTTCGGCGGGGCGCTGCGGCTGATCACCGCCCGCCTCGACGGTGTTCTTGCCGAGCCGCTGCCGGACCAGCTGGAGCTTGTCTGGGAATGTGCCTGGCGGAGTATCGCGGCTTGAATCCGAGCCGTGTTTTTTTTGCCTTAATTTCGAACGAACATTCATTCTAGGAGAGAGAACATGAAATCCATGGCCATCGTGATTCGTGATGACTCGTACGACAAGATCCTGACGCCCCTGGCGTTTGCCTACCTGACGGCATCCGAAGGAACCCAGGTCGACATGCTGTTCGTCAATTGGGCGGTCAAGGCCCTGACCGCCGAAGGGGCCGCCGCGCTGCGCATCGACGGCCGCCACGCGGCCGAGGAAGCCATGGTGCGCGAGGGCGTGGCCAAGGCGGGGCTTCCGGTCGAAATTTACGACATCATCAAGGCGCTGAAAAGCACCGGCTGCGTGAATTTCTACGCCTGCAGCCTGGCCGCGGCAATCTTCGGGGTGAATGAAGGCAACCTGATTCCAGAAGCAGAGGGCATCGTCGGCGCCGCCTGGTTTCTCAACGACAAGGCCGCCAAGGCCGAGCACTACCAATACTTCTGAGGAGCCCGCCATGAGCGACATAGCTGCAACCGCAACCCTCGACACCTCGGGCAAGTGCTGCCCGATGCCGATGGTGGAAACCAACAAGGCGATCAAGAGCCTGGCCGTGGGCGATGTGCTGGAGATCATCGCCACCGACGTCGGCACCCGCAAGGACATTCCTTCCTGGTGCGAGCGCACCGGCCAGACGCTGCTGTCGATGACGGAAAAGGACGGCGTGATCAATTACCACGTGCGCAAGGATCGCTGAAACGCCTGCATGGTGCAGGCCACGGCGCCGTGGTGACGAAATGGTCGAACGCATAGCCAAGCGGACGGGGTGGTCACCACCCCGTCCGCTTTCGTGCCTGCCGGCAGGATCAGTGCTTGTGATCCATATGCCCGTCGGTCGCCACGGCCAGCGGCGCCAATGGCGTAAACCGTGCCTGCTCGGCGGGCTTGCCCGAGAGCGTAATCGACACCACCACCTTCATGTCCGGCGTCGAGGCGTATTTGCCGACGCCCTTGAGGCGGTTATCGCCGTCGGGAACCAGCTTGACGCTGGCTTTCTGCTTGCCGGCGAGGATGGTCGCCGTGCCGCCAGCGCCAACTGTCGAAATCTTCGCGTTGGCGTGGTCGGTGACATACACCACCACCGGGCTGTCCTTCGCTTCCTTGCTGTCCCTGGACACCACCAGTTCGAGGTGGTAGATGCCGGCCATGCGCTGCTGGCCGCCGTTGGGCGACTTCTGGGTATCCAGGACTTCGTCGCTATGCGCGAACGGGGACGAACTTGCCAGCATCAAGGCGCTGGCGGCGGCAAAGAAAATCAGGGATTGCTTCATGGGAAACTCCTTGGTCATAGGAACGGGCTTAGAAACTTTCGCTCTCTTTGGCGGCGAGCAGCCGCTCCAGGGCGGGCTTGCCCCACAGCCAGAACATCAGCGGCGTCAGCAGGGTATCGAGCAGCGTGGAACTGATCAGGCCGCCGAAGATCACCACCGCCACCGGGTGCAGCACCTCCTTGCCCGGCGCGTCGGCCGAGAGCAGCAGCGGCAGCAGCGCGAAGGCGGCGACCAGCGCGGTCATCAGCACCGGAGTCAGGCGTTCCAGCGAGCCGCGCACGATCATGTGCTGGCCGAAGGTCTCGCCTTCGAAGGCGCAGAGGTTGATGTAGTGGCTGATCTTGAGGATGCCGTTGCGCGTCGCGATCCCGGTCAGGGTGATGAAGCCGACCAGCGCGGCAACCGACAGCGGTTGCCCGGAAATCCATAGCGCGATGACGCTGCCGATCAGGGCCAGCGGAATGTTGCCCATGATGATCAGGGTCAGCGCCGCCGAACGGTAGCGGCTGTAGAGCACCATGAAGATCATGGTCAGCGACACGGCGGCGAGCAGCGTGATCAGTCGCGCCGCCTGCTCCTGCGCCTGGAACTGGCCTTCCAGCGCCGTGAAATAGCCTTCCGGCAAGGGCTTGGCGGCGAGTTCGGCGCGCACGTCGGCGATCACCTGCGACATGTCGCGGCCGTCGGTGTTGGCCGAGAGCACGATGCGGCGGCGCGAATTCTCGCGGCTGACCTGGTTCGGGCCGTCGCTTTCCTCTACGCTGGCGACGCGCGACAGGGGCACATGGCCGCCCGGCGTTTCGATCAGCAGATCGGCCAGCGCCTGTGGGCTGCGCGCACTTTCCGGCAGGCGCACCAGCAGGTCGAAGCGCCGGTTGCCTTCGATGACCTGGGTGATCTGCTCGCCCTCGATCATCTGCTCCAGGCTGCGCAGCAGGTTGCCGGGGGCGACGCCGTAGCGTGCGGCCTGCTCGTAGTCGAGGCGAATCTTGACCTGCGGAATCAGCACCTGTTTCTCGATCTGCAAATCGGTCACGCCGGGAATCTTCGCCAGGCGCTCTCGCATCTCGGCGGCCAGTCCGCGCAGCGTGTCGAGGTCGTCGCCGTAAATCTTCAGCGCGATCTGGGCGCGCACGCCGGACAGCAGGTGGTCGAGACGGTGCGAGATCGGCTGGCCGACGTTCGACGCCGCCGGCAGGCTGGCCAGACGCTGGCGGATGTCGGCGATGATCTGCTCGCGGCTGCGTGCGGAGGCCTTGAGATCCACGTCCATCTCGGTGTAATGCACGCCCTCGGCATGCTCGTCGAGCTCGGCGCGGCCGGTGCGGCGGCCGACCTTGGTCACCTCCGGCACCTGCGCCACGAGTTGTTCCGCCAGGGTGCCGATGCGGTTGGATTCGGCCAGCGAGGTACCGGGATTGAGCAGCACATTCACCGTCAGAGTGCCTTCGTTGAAGGGCGGCAGGAAGGAGCGCGGGAAGAAGGGCACGCTCGCCGCGACGATCAGCACCAGCGCCAGCGCGCCGGCCAGGAGCCCTCGCGCATGGCCGAAGGACCAGTGCAGCAGCCGCGCATCCCAGCGCTTGAGCCGAATCACCAGCGGGCTGTCGCCGTCGCCGATTTCCTCCCTCCCCTTCAAGGGGAGGGCTGGGGAGGGGATGGGTGATTTCAGCAGGTAGTAGGCCATCACCGGCGTCAGCGTCACCGAGACGATCATGCTGGCCAGGATCGAAACGATGGAGGCGATGCCCAGCGGCGTGAACAATCGCCCCTCGATGCCGGGCAGGACGAACAGCGGC
>JAUYSD010000175.1 GCA_030696505.1 Sulfuritalea sp.
TGGCATCCGGCATTTCCTCGCGGATCATGCGCGGCAGCAAGGCCAGGTGGTAGTCCTGCACCAGCACGATCGGATTCCTGGTGCGCGCCTCGGCGGCGACTGCCTTGGCGAATTTGCGGTTGACCGCGACGTAATGCGCCCAGTCCGAGGAACGGAAGATGGGGCGCACATGCGCGATGTGGCACAGCGGCCACAGCCCTTCGTTGGCGAAGCCGTAGTAGTAGCCGGCCTCCTCCTCCGCGCTGAGCCAGACCCGGCGAATCTTGTACACCGGCTTTTCAGGGGGCACACCGACCCGGTCATGGCGATCGACCACCTCGCGGTCGGCAGAGCCGCTGCCGTGGGCGATCCAGGTACCCGAGCAGGCGCGCATGATCGGTTCCAGCGCCGTCACCAGGCCGCTGGCCGGTCGCTGCACCTCGATGCGATCGCCGCGACGCTGATGGATGTAGGGCTCGCGATTGGACACCACGATGACGTCATCGCCGCGCAATTCGCCATGCAAGATCGCCCGCAGGGTTTCGGGGGTCCAGTTCATTTGCGATTCGTCGCGCGCCCGGTATTCGAATTCGAGCTCGCGCACCAGGCGTTGCAGGTCGCGGGCGATCGGCCGGAATTCGGGCATGCCCATTTTCGCCGCGGCGGCCGGATCGCGCAGCAGGCCTTCGCCGCGCAGCAGCGAGCGCATCCCGGCCAGCCAGCCGCGCCAGGACAGTTGGGCGATCACCACAGTCAGGAGTGAAACGACGGCAGCAAGACCGATGAAGGCATAGAAGATGTAGCGCGTAGTTTCCTCGCTGCGCCGCGTCGCAAAACTCAGGTCGTGCACCAGCACCAGCTTGCCGGCGGGATAGGCGTCGTTCGCCATCGGCTGCACCGAGACATGCAAGGGTCCGCGTTTGCTCGGCAACGAGTTGTCGTGGCCCGGTTGCCAGCGCGAGAGGTCGTTGCAGTGCACTTCGGCCGGCAACGACTTCGAGGCCACCGGGGCGCCGTCGTCGCCGGGACAGAAGCCGATCGCATAGAGGCGCTCGTCCTGGGTGATGCGGAAGAAGAATTCGCCGATTTTCGCCTTGCGCCCGGCCGCCAGCTGTTCGAACAGCGGCTCGCTGATGGTGTTGGCGATCAGCACCGCGCGAATATCCAGGTCGCGCGTAAACCAGCGCAGGATCATTCGATCGACCAGCGGCGACACCGCGTAGGCGAAGCCGGTCAGCACGAGTATCAATGGCAGCACAAAGCGCAGGGAAAGTCGCATGTCTTGATCCTTTTTGTCCGGCGAGGCTTATTTTGCCACGTCGATCCTGGCGATTCGTGCCGGATCGGCGATGGATCGGCGTGCCGCCAGCGCCAACTCTTGCCGATTCGGCAGGTTGAATTCCGGCATCGACAGGATGACCGCCGCAGATTGACTGCGCCTGCCGCACTCGGAGATACTCGCAACGATGCTCCACGCTCTTGTGCCTCTCATGCGCAGCTTCATCCGCCACCTGGCCCTCATCGTCTTTGCCGGCCTGCTGCTCGCCGGCTGCAGCGCCGTGCGCCTCGGCTACGCCAATGCCGACAACCTGGCGCGCTGGTGGATCGACCAGTACCTCGACCTCGCGCCGGAACAGGATGTGCTGGTTCGCGAACGGCTCGGACGCTATTTGGCCTGGCACCGCAAGACCCAGCTGCCCGACTACGTGAACCTGATGCGAAATGGCCAGAAACTCGCCACCGCGCAAACCACGGCCGCCGATGCCCTGAGCCTGGGCGACGAACTGATCCGCCGCGGACGCGTCCTCGCCGAGCAGGCCACGCCGGACATCGCCGATCTGCTGCCGACCCTGACGCCGGCGCAGATCGAGCGCATGGCGGCGCGCCAGATGGAAAAAAACGCCGACTACGCCAAGGAGGCAAGGCTCGCCGAGGGCGAAGCGGGGCAGCGCAAGGCACGCTACAAGCGCCTGCTGGAACGCGCCGAATACTGGTTCGGCGATTTCAGCAAGGAACAGGAGGCGGCGCTGCGGCGCATGGTCGACGCGCAGGACCCCGGCAGCCAGTTCTGGTACGACGAAAAGTTGCGGCGCCAGCGCGACTGGCTGAGCCTGGTGCGCCAGATGCAGCGCGAGCGTCCGCCGCGCGAACGCGTGATCCAGATGCTGCGCGACTACGCGGCGCGCTTCGACCTGCCGACCGAGCCGGTGCGGCTGGCGCAGGCCATCGCCCTGCGCCGCGCCTCGGCCGAACTCGCCGTGGCCATCCACACCCTGATGACGCCGGCGCAGCGCGAGCATGCCCGCTCCAAGCTGGACGACCTGATACACGACTTTACCGAGCTGTCCCGCGAAACCAC
This sequence comes from Sulfuritalea sp., assembly GCA_030696505.1. Lineage (GTDB taxonomy): Bacteria > Pseudomonadota > Gammaproteobacteria > Burkholderiales > Rhodocyclaceae > Sulfuritalea. The sequence continues at coordinate 2,339 of JAUYSD010000175.1, forward strand.
GCCGGGCTAGCCGCCTGCATGGCCGGCTTCAGCCGGCCATGGCAGACTGAAGTCCGTCCCACCATGGACACCCAGCCACCGCCCCGCTATGCTGCGCCCCTCGCGACATGCAGCACGGCCTCCGCCGCCGCACCCAGAGGCAATCCCCATGCAGACAGAAAGCTTCATCCCGGGCAAGGACGCCTCGCTCGAATCGTCGATCGCCACCATGCAGGGCAAGCTCGACGCCCTCGGCTTCCACGTCGAAGAACGCTCCTGGCTGAATCCCGTGGATGGCGTCTGGTCGGTGCATGTGCGCGACCGCGACTGCGCGCTGCTGTTCACCAACGGCAAGGGCGGCTCGCGCCTGGCCGCGCTGGCCAGTGCCCTGGGCGAATTCTTCGAACGCCTGTCCTGCAATTACTTCTGGACCCATTACTACCTCGGCGACCAGTTCGCCCGCCGCGACTTTGCCCACTACCCGCGCGAGCAGTGGTTTCAGCCGGGTCCCAACGGCGAATGGCCGGAGCAGTTACTGACCCCCGAATTGCGCCTGCTTTACAACCCCGACGGCACCATCGACGCCAATACCCTGGTGGACCTCAACTCGGGCGATGCCGAACGCGGCATCTGCGCCCTGCCCTATGTGCGCATCCGCGACGGCGCGACGGTCTGGTTCCCGGTCAATATCATCGGCAACCTGTATGTCAGCAACGGCATGTCGGCCGGCAATACCGAGATGGAGGCACGCACCCAGGCCCTTTCGGAAATCCTCGAACGCCACGTCAAGTTCCGCATCATCAGCGAAGGCCTGTGCCTGCCCGACGTGCCCGAGGACGTGATCGCCCGCCATCCGCGCATCGCGGCCGGAATTGCCGGCCTGCGCGAGGCCGGCTTCGGCATCCTGGTCAAGGATGCTTCGCTCGGCGGCGAATACCCGGTGATGAACGTCACCCTGCTGCACCCCGAGGATCAGGGCTGCTTCTCCAGCTTCGGCGCCCATCCGCGCTTCGAGATCGCGCTGGAGCGCGCGCTGACCGAGTTGCTGCAGGGCCGCGGGCTCGATGCCCTGGCCGGCTTCCCGCCGCCCGGCTTCGACCTCGACGAAATCGCCGCCTCGCCCAACATCGAAATCCACTTCGTCGACTCCAGCGGCATCATCAGCTGGAACTTCCTCGGCGACTCGTCAACATTGGCGGACTTCGACTTCTGCGACTGGAACTTCAGCAACCCGGACGCAAACTCGACCGCCGAGGATTACCGATGGCTGGTTGATCGCGTGCATCGCTGCGGCCACGACATCTATGTCGCCGACTTCGCGCACCTCGGCGTCTATGCCTGCCGCATCCTGGTGCCGGGCATGTCGGAAATCTACCCGCTGGACGAACTGGAATGGGAGAACAACAGCGTCGGCAACCTGATCCGCGAGGCCATCCTGCATCTGCCGGAACTCGACGAGGACGAATGCGCCGACCTGCTCGAGACGCTCAACGAGTTCGATCTGCCGGACCAGCGGCCGGTCAGCACCCTGATCGGACTGGCTGCCGAGGCCGATTCATTCTGGGCCGACCTGCGCGTGGGCGAACTGAAGACCATCCTGGCGCTGGCCGTCGGCGACGACGAGGCGATCCGCGAAGGCTGCGAATGGGTGCGCCACTTCGAACAGATAGACCCGGCGCGCCGCCTGGTCTATCGCTGTATCGAAACCCTGCTCGAACTGGGCGGCGCCGACGGGCACCGCGCCGCGCTCGAGCATCTCTACGGCAGCGCCACGCTGGCGACCGCCGAAGCCATGCTGCGCGGCGAGCAGCGCTGCTTCGGCATCGAGGCACCGGGCCTGGCGCTCAAGGGCTGCGATCTGCACCAGGCGCTGCTGGCGGCCTACGCCAAGCTGTCACACTAGCCGCCGCGCGGGCCCGGCGACGGGCCCGCGCGGAGTGCGGCTTACTTCTTGGTGATGCTGGCTTCTTCGATCAGCAGCGGATAGGAGTAGCCGGCGCCGAAATCGCGGTTCACCACGACCACGCCGGAAATCGTCACCTGGTCGCCGACGGCGGCGGTCTGCTTGCTGGTGACGATCAGGTTGTTGGTGGCGGTGGCGGCATCGCCCGTGCCATCCTGCACGTGCACGAAGTTGCGGCCCATGATGCCGTTGTTGACCTTCACCACCTTGCCCTGGGCGCTGATCGTCTTGCCGGCGAGGGTGGCCTTGTTCTGGTTCAGGGCGGCGACAGTCTGCACTTTGGCATCTGCGGCGCCTGCATTGAATGAAGCCAGCCCGATGGTGCCGATGAACCCGACGAAAGCGATGGATAGAATCCTCATGAAAACTCCTGTGGTTGGTTGAAGGTCGGCAGGAACATGCCTGCCGCCAGTATACCCGTACGGAGTTTCCCCGATTCCCTGAAGTCTCAGGCGCAGGCGGCGCACCTGAGACTTCAGATATCGACCGTGCGCGTGAATACCTCTTCGAGCATTTCGCGCGCCCGGCCGAAATCCAGCACGGCATCCTCGTAGGCTTCGCGCGCCAGGGTGTAGGCCTCCACCAGCTCGGTATTGATGCCCTCGCCGTGCAAGCGGCGATACAGGACCTG
>JAUYSD010000249.1 GCA_030696505.1 Sulfuritalea sp.
CGACCCGACGGCAACCTGAAAAGCCGGCACCAGGTGAGATTCGGTTTTCACTCGGATACCTACAAGACCAAGTCGGACCAATACACGCTTGCGGCCGGGCCGTGGCGGACCAGCGATGCCGGTGCGCTGAGCACCAACTCCAGAGGCACCACCACCACTCAGGCGATTTACGTGCAGGATGCATGGCAGATTTCGCCCGACATGAAACTGGTGCTGGGAGGCCGCCAGGAAAAATGGCGCGCCCTGAACGGCAGCAACTACGCCAGCGGAAGCAACGTGAGCTACGCCGAGAAGACGGTCCATGCCTTCTCGCCCAAGGCATCGCTCTCCTGGCAGGCATCCGACATGCTGGCGCTGCGCGCTTCTTACGGCCGGGGCGTGCGCTTCCCGACGGTCGGCGAACTCTTCAAGAACGTCGGCATCACCGTGGCCGGCACCTCGACTGCCGCCACGCCTGCACAAATCGCCGGATTTCCCGCGCCCTACAACATCGCGAAAACAAACAACCCGAACCTCAAGCCCGAAACCGCCGACTCCTGGGAATTCACCATCGAGCGTTTCCTGAGCAACGGCCTGTGGCGAACCTCCTTGTTCGGGGAGGAAAAACAGGGCGCGCTCGTCTCGCAAACCGATATCACGACCCTGCCCGGTTTCAGCATCAGCAGTGTCCAGAACGTGGGCAAGGTCCGCACCTACGGAATCGAAACGGCGCTGCAAACCAGCGACATGTGGATTCGGGGCCTCGATCTCTCGGGCAGCCTCGCCTACATCCATTCGCGGATCACGCAGAACATTGCGAACCCGGGGCTGGTGGGTACGGAACTGCCGCTGATCCCGGTCTGGCGCGCGTCGATGCTGGCGACCTATCATGTCTCCGCCGAACTCTCCGGCAGCCTGGGTTATCGCTACAGCGGACGGCAGCACAGCGGCCTGCTCAACACGACCACCATGCAGTACCCGGACCCGAACCTGAACGTCTACGGCGGGCGCAGCAGCTTCGGTGTTTTCGACGCAAAGCTGCTCTACAAGTTCGCCAGGCAGTGGTCCGCCTCTGTCGGGATCGACAACATCGGCGACGTCAAGTACTTCACCCTGTATCCGTATCAGCAACGGACCTATTTCGCCAGTTTGAAATTCAACTACTGAGAGTGAATCCGATGACGCACCTGCGCACCCTGGGCGCCGCCGTGGCGCTGGCGATTGTCCTGTCTTCCCTGCCGGAACCGGCATCCGCCGCCGAGCCGAAGGACAAGGCAACGATGGCGGGAATGACCGCCATGGGGAAAAAGCTTCGTGTCGAACTGGGCAGCTCGGCGGCGTTCGCCAGGGACGGCCAGCTGCTGGCCGTCGCCAAGCAGGGCGATCATCTGTTGCTCTATCGCAGCGGCGATCAAGGCGCCAACTGGTCGCCACCGGCAATCGTCAATGCCCGGCCGGAAGCCATTTCCGGCGACGGCGAGAACCGGCCCAAGATCGCTTTCACTCAGGATGGCGGCGTGCTGGTTTCCTGGACCAAGCCGCTTGGCAAACCCAACACCGGAGAGGTAAGGCTGGCGCGTTCCGACGACGGCGGTGCCAGCTTTACGCCACCTATCACCGTGCACCGGGACCGACAGGAAATCACCCATCGCTTCGAGACGATGGTGGTCGGCGGCGATGGACGGATCTACCTCGTCTGGATCGACAAGCGCGATCTCGAATCGGCCAAGGCGACGAAGAAGCCGTATCGCGGTGCCGCCATCTATGCCGCGGTGTCGGACGACGGTGGCAGAAGCTTCAAGCCGGAAGTCAAGGTCGCCGATCATTCCTGCGAGTGCTGCCGCATCGCGACGGCTGTCGATACCGACGGCGCCCCGCTGATCCTCTGGCGCCATGTGTTCGAGCCCAACGAGCGCGACCATGCGCTGGCCAAGCTCAAGACTGACGGAACGCCGGCCAGCGTCGAGCGCGCCACCTTCGACCGCTGGAAAGTCGATGGTTGTCCGCACCACGGGCCGGCGCTCGCCGTGGCGCCCGACGGTACGCGGCACGCCGTCTGGTTCAACCAGAAGGGCGGCGAGGGGCGCGCCTTCTATGGCCGCCTGACGGCAGGCGGCATCGTCGGGCAGCGCTTTGTCGGGGGCGAGCAGGCCGCCCGCGCCGACATCGCCATCGCCGGCCATCGCATCGGCATCCTCTGGAAGGAATTCGACGGCGAGCGGACGCAGTTGCACGCTGAAATATCGGAGGACGGCGGCGCCAGTTTCAAGCGACTGGCGCTGGGCGCCGCCAGTGGCGCCTCCGATCATCCGCGCGCCATCACCTCCGGCAAGGATCTGTTCGCCTATTGGCGCACCGAGCTCGAAGGCATGCGCGTGTTCCGCCTGCCATGAAACGTTTCGTCCTGATTTCACTGCTCCTCGTCTGCGCCACCTCGGCTTTCGCCGCGGCCTTCGTTGCCCTCGACCGGAAATCGGCGCGAATGCTCACCGACGAAGCGACACACACGGTGCCGACCATCGTCGCGCTGTGGTCCACCGATTGCCCCCATTGCAAGAAGAATCTCGGACTGTTCGCCGATATGGTCAAGGCCGATGCCCGTCTGCGGCTGATCACCGTCGCCGTGGAACCGCTCTCCGCAGAGGTCAGCGCATCGCTAGATCGAATCAGGGTGCCGGGCGTGCGCTACGTCTATGGCGCCGATGCACCCGAGGCCATCGCATTCGCGCTCGACCCCAAGTGGCGCGGCGAACTGCCGCGGACCCTGTTCTTCGATGGCCACGGCAACCGCATTGCGATCTCCGGCGCGGTGGATAGGGCAAGCACGCGCAAATCGCTTGGCCTGGCTGACAGGCGCTAGGAAGTGCCGGACAGCTCACTCCGGCAAAGCTGCCGTCGCGGATCGCCTCTCGATTGCCTGAAAGCCGGCGCTGGCGATACGGCGCGGTAGGAGACAATTCGCATCAATGCTGGAGCAATATCAGTCCGGATTGCCAGATCATTGCCGTGGCGATCGCTGCCGTCAAGGCGAAGCCGTTGGCAGCGATCGCGGCAAGAGTACGCGAGAAGCCCGGCACGATTTTGCGCAGGCTGGCGATGCGCGCGAAGGGCTGGATCGCGCCGGCCGCCAGCCCCGCCGCCGTGGCGCCGAACAGCGGCACATAGAGCCAGTAGCCCTGGTAGCCGTACTCGGGCTTGAGGATGCAGAACGGGCAGTGGTGGTTCGGGTGCTCGTAGATGTAGAGTGAGACGAACGAGAGGATGCCGGCAATCGACGCGGCGAAGGCCAGCGCGCTGGCTGCCGCCAGGGCGTAGGCCGCCGTGGCGCGCCGGCCGCCACCGTAGCCGTGCCACGCCGCCACGGCGATGGCGGCGCCGAGGCTGCCATAGAACAGCCACATCGCCGGCAGCGGCGGCAGGGCCGAAGCTTCGGCCGCCAGCGTCGGGCTGCCCTCCGAGAACAGGCTGCCGCAGCAAGAGGTGATGACGTCGGCCTTGAGTCCGAGGAAATATTGCAGCTCGATCCAGGCGCTCGCCGCCAGCAGCGGCGCCAGCGCCAGCAGCAGTGCGTACTTGATGCGCACCAGCGGATAGTCGCGGGCGCGGCTGTCGACGTGGTTGATCGCCAGCCACATTGCGGCCAGGAAGAATACGGCGATTTTGGCATTCAGCGCGGGAAAGCCGAAGGCATTGACGTTGAGCGTGCCCACCGCGCACATGGCGCCGACGAACATGCCCGACATCTTCTCGGCATTGAAGACGAACAGCAGCACGGCCGCGAGCTGCAGCGCAAGGACGAAGGTCAGCAGCGTCGAGAACAGATAGGTGCGGCGTTCGAGCTGCAACTGGCGTTCGCTGCCACTGTGAATATCCCAGCGCCGGATCACCTCCAGCGCGAAGGGCGCGCTCGCCGCCAGGCCCAGCACGCAGAGCGCGGAGGCCAGCAGCAGTGCAATGATGGCGGGCTGGAACAGCATGCAATTATTTCCGTTCGGGCTGAGCCTGTCGAAGCCCGGCACACCCTTCGACAAGCTCAGGGCGAACGGTTTCGACAGGTCTACTCATGACGAATCAGCTTGCCGTCGCGCATGTCGATCACGCGCTGCACCACTTCGGATTCGACCACCAGCGGATCGTGGCTGGTGAGCAGGATGGTGCGGCCCTGATCGGCGAGGCCTTCGAGGATGCCCATGAATTCGCCGGCCAGATGCGTGTCGAGGTTGGCGGTCGGCTCGTCGGCGATCAGCAGTTCGGGATCGTTGATCAGCGCGCGGCAGATGGCGATGCGCTGCTGTTCGCCGCCGGAGAGCCACTCCACCCTGGCGTGGCGCCGGTGGCCGAGCTTGAGCCCGGCCAGCAGTTCCTCGGCGCGCTCCAGCAATTCACGGCCCGGCCGCCCGGTCGGGTAGGCCGGCAGGATGATGTTGTCCAGCGCCGAGAGGCCCTTGATCAGGTTGAACTGCTGGAAGATGAAGCCGAAGCGCTGGCGGCGGATCTCGGTCAGGAAGCGCTCAGGCAGGCCCGAGATGTCCTCGCCCAGCAGCCGCACGCGGCCCTCGGTCGGCCGCGCCAGGCAGCCGACGATGGTCAGCAGGGTGGTCTTGCCCGAGCCGCTGGGGCCGCGCAGGGCCGTGACCTTGTTGGCTTCGATGTTCAGGTCGATGCCGTCGAGCGCCCAGTACTCGTTGTCCCGGCCCTGGTTGAAGGCCTTGCGGATGCCGCTGAGCTCGATCACGATCTCATCACCGAATCCGGGTCGGTGATCGCCGCCTTCCAGATCGGCACCAGCACCGCCGCCGCGTAGGGCACGACGGTGAAGAAGAACAGCGTCGCCACTTGCACGCCATCGATGTGCGGCGTCAACTGGAAGCGCGGATACAGCACGGCCCAGCCCTTCAGCACCGGCTCGAACAGCGAGGCGGCGAAGTGGAACACATGCACGTAGGCGGCAACGAAGCCGGCGAGGAAGGCCGTCAGCGAAATCAGCAGGCCTTCCCAGAATTTCATCTTGATGATGTCGCCGGTCTCCCAGCCGATCGCCTTGAGGATGCCGATCTCGCGCTTTTCCTCGGCCGAGAGCCCGGAGGCCTTCTCCCAGGCGAGGATGCCGAAAGCCAGGATGGCGGCCGAAAGCAGCGCCAGCACGATGCCTTCGCGCCAGTCGTAGATCGAGGCATAGGTGCGCAGCACCTCGTCGCGCAGGATCGGCCGCGC
>JAUYSD010000273.1 GCA_030696505.1 Sulfuritalea sp.
GCGCAGCGTATCGCCAGCGCCGACTCCTGGGCGCGCAAGGCGACCAGTTCGCTTTCGCGCTGCGCCAGTTGCACCTGAGTTTCGCGCGTTCGCGCCCGCAGGAAAAAGCCGACCAGCCCGCCGCCGAGCAGCAAACCCACCACCAGTGCCACAGTCATTTCCATGCCTTGCCTCGTCCCGAATCCATGCCGATGCGCAGAGTATCACCAGGCGCCGGCTCGCTGGATGAGCCACCGCGCCTCATTCGTTGAAGCCGCGGATCAGCCGGCCGGCCTTCTTGGTCGGTCGGCCCTTGAGGCCGGCGCCGGGCATCGGCGCGAGGCGGCGGACCTCTTCCAGCTGCAGGCGTCGCGCTGCGCTCTCGGCGGTCTCCTCGTAGAGCAGGCGGGCTTCCGGCGCCGGCCGGCGCTGGGCATTGAGGCCGCGCACGACGACCGTCCAGCGCAGCTCGCCGGCGGAGATTTCCAGCTCGTCGCCGGGCTTCAGCTCGCGCGCCGGCTTCACCGTCTGGCCGTTCCACCTGACCTTGCCGCCGTCGACCGCGGCGGCGGCAAGGCTGCGTGTCTTGAAGAAGCGCGCGGCCCAGAGCCACTTGTCGATGCGCTGGCGCCCGCCCGCACCTGCGTCCTCAGTCATGGAAAGCGACGAATTCTTCAAGTTCGGCGCGCTCGGTGGTCAGGCTGTTCTCGACCGCCGCCGGATCGGCATAGCCCAGCGACATGCCGCAGACCAGCTGTTCCTGCGGGCCGAAGCCGAGCACCTCGGCGATGATGCGGTGATAGTCGAGCCAGGCCACCTGCGGGCAGGTGTCGAGGCCGCGGGCGCGCGCGGCGAGCATCACGCCTTTCAGGAACATGCCGTAATCGAGCCAGCCGCCCTGCCCCATGCGGCGGTCGATGGTGAATATCAGGCCGACCGGGGCGCCGAAGAACTCGTAGTTGCGCCGCATCTGTGCGCGCATTTTCGGCGCGTCGCCCTTGGCGATGCCGAGCAGGCCGTAAAGACTCCAGCCGATCTTGCGCCGGCGCGCCTGATAGGGCTCGAAGAACTCGGCGGGATAGTAGTTGTATTCGGCGCGGTGGCCGGGTTCGTCGGCGTCGTAGGCGGCGCAGACGGCCGCGACCAGACGCCGGCGCGTGGCGCCGGTCAGCACATGCACGCGCCAGGGCTGCAGGTTGGTGCCCGAAGGCGCGCGGCGGGCGATCGCCAGGATGTCGGCCAACAGTTGGCGCGGCACCTCGGTCGGCAGAAAGGCGCGCACCGAATGGCGCCCGGCCATCACGGCGTCGAGCGCGGCCTGCAAGACTTCCGGCGTCAAACTCAACTGGCCAGACTGACCGCGGCGGCGGCTTGCCTGGCGGCCGTTTCGCGCTTGGCGCGCGAGGTGGTCATGACCGTGGCTTCGCCGTCGATGACCACCTTGCCGTTCACGGTACACACGGTATCGAGCACCACCCGGCATCTTTCCGCGATGACCTGCTTGACCGTCACCTTGGCCCGCACCGTGTCGCCGGGACGCACCGGCGCGCGAAAACGCAGCGACTGGCTGACGTAGATCACGCCGGGACCGGGCAGGCGATTGCCCATCACGGCCGACAAAAGGCTGGCGGTCAGCATGCCATGCGCGATGCGGCCGCCGAATTGCGTGGTCTGCGCGTATTCCTGGTCCAGGTGCACCGCGTTGACGTCAGTCGACACGGCCGAAAACAGCACGATGTCGGTCTCGGTGATGGTCTTGGCGGTTTCTGCGCTCATGCCGACCGCCAGGTCTTCGATGTCGTAGCCGTTCTGCGGATTCATGTATGTCCTTTGACGTGATTCGGGCGGCCTGGATGGGTGGGTGAGCGCCTCACGCCACCTTGCGCAGGTCGCCGTCGAGCCGCTCCAGCAGGGCTTCGATCTTGCCGGAGAGGGCCAGGTAGTCGACGATGGGCTGGTCGCTCATCTGCAGGATCTTGCCGTTCCGGATGTCGTCGGCGATGGATTTCGAGCGCCGGTGGAACTCCTCGTGCACCTTCAGCAGTTCCTGCGCCGAGACGTAGCCGGCAAGCTCGCCGGCGTTGGCCGCCAGCCACTGGCCGAGGCTGCATTGCGCGGCGTCGCCGATCGGCTGCGTGTCGTAACCGCGGTTGCTGACGCTGCCGAGCGCCAGCTGGAATTTCATTTTCCATGCACGATGCATGGTCAGGGCATGGTCGAAATCGAATCCTTGCATGGTTGGCGCCTCTTGTCGCAATGTTTGCGAAGTTTGCAAAATGCTTAAGGTAACACTCCCGCCCGGCCGCGGCGCGGGAGCAATGTCGCATGGCTTGCGCCGATTCTATCCCGTCAGCAGCTGCGCGGCGCCCAGTCCGAAACGCACCATGCCGCTGACCAGCAGGGCGACGCCGACCGACAGCGCCACCGAGACCAGGGCATCGCGGCGGCCGATGGTTTTCAGCATCACGGCGAAGGTCGACACGCAGGGAATATAGAAGGTCAGGAACAGCAGCAGGGTCACGATCTGCACCGAATCGAGTAGCGCGCCGATGTCCTGGGTGCCCAGCGCCTGGTAGATCATCAGCAGCGACAGTTCCTTGCGCAGCACGCCGAACAGCAGCGGCACGCCGAGCGCCAGCGGCAGCCCCAGCCACCAGACCGTGACCGGGTTCAGCAGCGTGTTGATCAGGCTGTCGGCGCCGATGTGATTGAGCAGCGCCAATACCACGCTGCCGCCCACCAGCAGCGGCGTGACGATGGTCAGGATGTCGCTGGTGCGCTCCCACGTCTCGGCCAGCAGTTTGCGCCAGTCCGGCAACGCATAGGCCGGGATTTCCTGCACCTGGCCGGGGCCCAGTTCGCGGTCGCGGCGCGACAGCAGGCGCCCCATCACGGCGATGATGATCAGGGTCAGCGCGAATATGCCGAGCACGCCCGCCGCACCGAGATATTTGCCGGCGAGCGCGAGAATGATCGCCGAGCGCGCCGAGCAGGGCACGAAGGTGATCAGCACCGAGGCGATCACGCGCTCGCGGCCGCCGGTCACCCGCGCCGCGCCGGAGATGGCCGGCACGTTGCAGCCCAGGCCGAGCAGGAAAGGCACGGCGACGCCGCCATGCAGCCCGATCTGGTGGAAGCCGCGGTCGACGACGAAGGCGATGCGCTGCATCAGCCCGGCTTCCTCCAGCGCCACCAGCAGCATCACCAGCGGAATCATGTAGGGCACCACGATGCCGGTGAGGCCGATCAGGCCGTCCGTCACGGCGCGCCCGACCACGCCGGCGGTGCCCTGCGGCTGCCAGCCGGCCAAGGCCTCGGCCAGGCGCACCGTGGTCATCGAATCGATCCAGCCGCTGATCTCGAAGACGACGAACAGCACCGCGCCGAACACCGCGAGGCTGCCGATCAGGCCCCATTGCGGATGCAGGAACAGCTCGTCGAGCCAGTAGCGCCAGTCGCGGCTGTCTGCCGGCGATCCCATGCGCAACGCCGCCTCGACTACGCTGGCAGCGCGATGGTGGCGGTCGGCATGCAGTTCCTCGGCCAGCGGCCGCGGCAGCTTCAAGCCGGCGGTCTCGCGCAGGGCGCGCAACTGCGGCAGCAAAGCGGGGAAATGCTGCGCCAGCTCGTCTTCGATGAAGCCGTCGGCCGCGGCGAACTGCAGCAGCAGCAAGGGGTGCGGCACGCGAAACGCGGCATGGATCTCGGCGTGGTTCAACGCCGCGCTGAGCGGCTGCAGGCTGTCGGCGATGTGCCGGCTGGGCGGCTGCGGCAGCGGGCAGGTGGCATCGCGGGCGGCATTCACGGCGGCGGCGAACAACTGCGCCAGGCCCTGCCCCATCAGCGCCACGGTCGGCACCACGGGCATGCCCAGCAACTGTTCGAGGGACTTGATGTTGATGTAGAGGCCCTTGTTCGCCGCCTCGTCCATGCGGTTCAGCGCCAGCACGATCGGGCGCCCGAGCTGGGAAAGTTCCAGCGTCAGTTCGAGGTGGCTTTGCAGGCTGGTGGCATCGACCACCTGGATGATCAGGTCGGGCGGCGCGAAGGGGGCGGGCGGCCCGGAGCGTTCGTGCAGCGAAACCGGCGGACGATCGTCGCCCCAGAGCAGGTATTTCAGCGCCGAAAGATCGTCGCCCTCCAGATGGTGGAGGGAATGGATGCTCGGCAGGTCGACCACGCTGGCTTCGTCGAGCCCGATCTGCACCGTGCATTCGCGGTAAACGCTGTGCGTGCCGGTCAGCTCGCCGCGCTGCGGCGCCGTGCTCGACACCGCCTCGAACAACGTGGTCTTGCCGCTGCCCGGCATCCCCACCAGGGCGATGCGCAGGCGCCGCTCGCCGCGCAACAGCGGGGTGCGCAAGGGTACGGCGGTCTGGTTCAACGAATTCACTTAGAGCCGGTACTCCAGTTGCAGCCGCGACTGCAG
>JAUYSD010000386.1 GCA_030696505.1 Sulfuritalea sp.
TCCCTACCCGCACCTGCTGGCCCCGCTCGACCTGGGCTTCACCACGCTGAAGAACCGCGTCCTGATGGGCTCGATGCACACCGGGCTGGAGGACATCGGCAACAGCCACGACCGCATGGCGGCCTTCTATGCCGCGCGCGCCAGGGGCGGCGTCGGCCTCATCGTCACCGGCGGCTTCGCGCCCAACCAGGACAGCATCGTCATGCAGGGCGCCTCGATCCTCGACAACGAGGTCGAGGCCGGCAAGCACCGCGTCATCACCGAGGCGGTGCATGCCAACGGCGGCAAGATCTGCGTGCAGATCCTGCATACCGGCCGCTACGCCTACACCAAGCGCCCCGTCGCCCCTTCCGCGCTCAAGGCGCCGATCAACCCGGTCACACCGCACGCGCTGACCGAGGACGAGATCCAGAAGACCATCGCCGACTACGCCCAGTGCGCGGCGATGTGCCAGTTCGCCCACTACGACGGGGTCGAGATCATGGGCTCGGAGGGCTACCTGATCAACGAATTCCTCGCGCCGCAGACCAATCATCGCGACGACCGCTGGGGCGGCAGCCTGGAAAACCGCATGCGCTTCGGCCTCGAAGTGATCCGCGCCGTGCGCGAGCGGGTCGGCACCGAGTTCATCATCATCTTCCGCCTCTCGATGCTCGACCTGGTCGAGGGCGGTTCCACCTGGGACGAAGTCGTGAGCATGGCGAAGGAAGTCGAACAGGCCGGCGCCACCATCATCAACACCGGCGTCGGCTGGCACGAGGCACGCATCCCGACCATCTACACCGCCGTGCCGCGCGCCGCCTATGCCTGGGTCACGGCGCGCATGATGGGTGAGGTCAAAATTCCGCTGATCACCACCAACCGCATCAACGACCCGCAGGTCGCCGAGGACGTCATCGCCCGCGGCGATGCCGACATGGTCTCGATGGCGCGACCCTTCCTCGCCGATGCCGAATTCGTCAACAAAGCCGCCGCCGGCCGCGCCGACGCGATCAACACCTGTATCGCCTGCAACCGGGCCTGCCTCGACCACATCTTTTCGCGCCAGCTGTGCTCCTGCCTGGTCAATCCCTTCGCCTGCCACGAACTCGACGTCACGGTCGAGCCGGCCGCGACGCCGAAGAAAGTCGCCGTGGTTGGCGCCGGTCCGGCCGGCCTCGCCGCAGCGACGCAACTGGCCGAGCGCGGCCACCGCGTCAGCCTGTTCGATTCCGCGGCAGAGATCGGCGGCCAGTTCAACCTCGCGCGGCGCATTCCGGGCAAGGAGGAATTCGCCGAGACCCTGCGCTACTTCGGCACGCGGCTGAAGGAACTGAAGGTCGACGTGCAACTCAATCGCCGCGTAAATATTGGCAACCTCGGCGCCGACTTTCAGGGCTACGACCACGTCGTCGTCGCCACCGGCATCGTGCCGCGCAAGCCGGCGATTCCCGGCATAGAGCACGCCAAGGTCACCAGCTACATCGACCTGATCGAAGGCCGCAAGCCGGCCGGCAAGAAGGTCGCCGTGATCGGTGCCGGCGGCATCGGCTTCGACGTCGCCGAACTGCTGACCAATGCCGAAGCGCACGGCGACTCGATCGACACCTACCGCAAGGAATGGGGCATCGACCCCGAGTACACCGACAGGCGCGGCGGCCTGGCAGCACCGCAAATGCCGGCCACACCGCGCGAAGTCTGGCTATTGCAGCGCAAGACCAGCAAGGTCGGCGACGGCCTGGCCAAGACCACCGGCTGGGCGCGCCGCCTGCTGCTGCAGAAGCGCGGCGTGCATTTCCAGGGCGGCGTCGAGTACCTGAAGATCGACGATGCCGGCCTGCACATCGCGGTCGACGGCAAGCCCAGCGTCCTCGAAGTCGATACCATCGTCATCTGCGCCGGGCAGGAACCGCGCCGCGAACTGGTCGCCGGGCTCGAAGCCGCCGGCATCGAATACACCCTGGTCGGCGGCGCCGACGTCGCCACCGAACTCGACGCCAAACGCGCAATCTGGCAGGCCACCGAGTTCGCCGTCGAGTATTGATCCCTCAGGTCAGAAACTCGCTCCAGGCACCCGGCGCACGAACCGGCAAGGGTTCGTAGCCGGGCATCGCGATCAGGCGCTGACGGAAGGTGTTGCCCGAGAGGCGCGCGAGGAAGACCTTGCCCTCGACGCTGGCGGCTGTCGTCTTGCGCATGACAAAGCCGTAGCGCTCCCAGACCAGCGGCACGAAGCCGAGGTCGTAACGCATTGCCGCCGCCTCGATGCCGAAGCCGACATCGGCCTGGCCCGCAGCCACCGTGGCGGCGATCGCCTCATGGGTGAATTCTTCGTGGGCATAGCCGTCCATGCTTTCCGGGTGCAGGCCGTTGGCCGCCAGCAGTTGGTCGATCAGGCTGCGCGTGCCCGAGCCGCGCTGACGGTTCACCATGCGCAGGCCGCGCTTCGAGGCATCGGCCAGGGTTTGCAGCCGGTGCGGATTGCCGCGCGCCACGATCAGGCCCTGACAGCGGCGCATCAGGGGCAGGCAGACATGGACGGAGGGCTTGAGCCAGCGGCCGAGCGAGCCGACCAATTGATCCACCGCCCACGCCTCCGGCACGTGGAAGCCGACGATGTCGCACTCGTCCCGCCCGAGCCCCGCCAGCGCTTCGTCGCTGCCGCGCCAGAACAAGTCGAAACTGATGCCGCGTCCATGTTCGATCCAGTCGGCCAGGGCCAGGTCATGGCTCGCGGCCACCCGCAGGCGCTCGGGCACGGCGCGCACCACCGGTGCCAGCAAATCCCTCAGGCGGCGCTCCCAGGGGGCGTGCGCCACGCCCAGGGTGAGGCGCGCAGCGGCGTCGAGCTGCACGATGGATTCGCCCAACTCGGACAGCCGCGTTCCGCGCCCGCGCTCCATGATCACCAGAGCCACGCCCAAAGCCTCTTCGCAGCGTCGCAACAGGCCCCAGGCCGAGCGATAGGACATGCCGGCGCTCGCCGCCGCCGCGCCCAATGCGCCGCCTTCGCCCAGCGCCGTGAGCAGGGCGAGCAGGCGCGACGTGTCGATGTCGCCGAGCAACGGTCCGAAATCCCAGGACCAGCGCAAACGGGGAGCGACGCCATGATTTCTTGTTGCAGACGAAGACATATTTGATCCTTTGCAGGCGTACTTTAACCTCCCGGCTCCTTATGCAGCTTCGTGCATATGGCCCAGACATCCATGACCGAATTCAACGACGCCTTTCTCACCGCCTGGCAACTGCTCGCCGTCAGCGACGCCCGCCTGTCGGCCATCGTCGGGCTCAGCCTGCGCGTCAGCCTGGTCGCCACGCTGGTCGCCTGCGTGGTCGGCATGCCGATCGGCGCCCTGCTGGCGGTCGGCCGCTTCCCGGGAAGGCGCGTGCTGATCGTGCTGTTCAACGGCCTCATGGGCTTGCCGCCGGTGGTGGTCGGCCTGCTGGTCTACCTGCTGCTGTCGCGCGCCGGGCCGCTGGGTCAATTCGGCCTGCTGTTCTCGCCGGAGGCGATGATCATTGCCCAGGCGGTACTGGTGACGCCGATCGTCGCCGCCCTGACGCGGCAGGTGGTTGCCGATGAATGGACCGAGTACCGCGAGCAGCTGCGCTCGCTCGGCGCCAGCCGCAGCCGCGCCGCCGCGACCTTGCTCTGGGACGGCCGCTTTTCGCTGTCGACGGCGGCGCTGGCCGGCTTCGGCCGGGCGATTGCCGAAGTCGGCGCGGTGATGATCGTCGGCGGCAACATCGACGGCGTGACGCGCGTGATGACCACGACGATCGCGCTCGAAACCAGCAAGGGCGACCTGCCGCTGGCCCTCGCGCTGGGCTTCATCCTGATCTCGGTCGTGCTGGCGATCAACGCCGTGGCGTATGCGGTACGCGGCTGGGCCGAAAGGAGATGGGGGTGAGCCCGGGGTTTCGCGGAGCACTGCTCCGTGCCGGGCGAACCGGCCGGCTGTGCAAAGCTGGCCGTGGGACGGAGGTCGCATGAGCGCCTGGCTGACGATTGACAGGCTCGGCCTCACCGAAGGCGGCACGCGCATCATCGACGACGTCTCGCTGGCGCTGGGCGCGCAGCGCACCGTCGTGCTCGGCCCCAACGGCGCCGGCAAGAGCACCCTGCTGCGCCTGATCCACGGCCTGCTGCATCCGAGCGGCGGCGCGCTGCGCTGGGCGCAGCCGTTGTCGCAGGCCATGGTCTTCCAGCGCCCGGTGATGCTGCGCACCACGGCACTGGCCAACGTGGTCTACGGCCTCAAGCTCAAAGGCTACAAGGCGAATGAATGCGCCCGGCGGGCGCAGGAATCCCTGGCTCGCGTCGGACTCGAACACCTGGCGCGGCGTCCGGCACGCCTGCTCTCCGGTGGCGAACAGCAGCGCGTGGCGCTGGCCCGCGTCTGGGCGCTCGAACCCGAACTGCTGATCCTCGACGAACCCACCGCCAGCCTAGATCCGGCCAGCAGCCGCGAGGTCGAACGCATCATCGGCGAAATCGCCACGAACGGCACGCGCATCCTGATGACCACCCACAACCTCGGCCAGGCCCGGCGCCTCGCCGAGGAAATCGTCTTTATCGACCGCGGCCGCATCGCCGAGCAGACCCCGGTCACCGAGTTCTTCAACCAGCCGCAAACCGCCGCGGCGCAAGACTTTCTCCAGGAGGAAATGCCATGATCACCCGTCGCCTGTTCTGTTCCGCCCTCGCCGCCTGCGGCCTGTTCGCTGCCGCCGCGAGCCAGGCCCAGGAACGCTTCATCACCGTCTCGTCGACCACCTCGACCGAGCAGTCCGGCCTCTTCGGCCACTTGCTGCCGCTGTTCGAAAAGGCCAACGGCATCAAGGTGCGCGTGGTCGCCCTGGGCACCGGCCAGGCGCTCGACATGGCGCGGCGCGGCGATGCCGACGTGGTCTTCGTGCACGACAAGGCCGCCGAGGAAAAATTCATCGCCGAGGGCTACGGCGTCAAACGCCAGGAAGTCATGTACAACGACTTCGTCGTGATCGGACCCAAGGCCGACCCGGCCAAGGCGGGCGGGCGCGACATCCTCGAAGGCCTGCGCCGCATCGCGGCGGCCAAGGCGCCCTTCGTCTCGCGCGGCGACAAGAGCGGCACCCATGCCGCCGAGCTGCGCTACTGGAAAGCCGCCGGCGTCGATCTCGACAAGGCCAAGGGCTCCTGGTACCGCGACACCGGCTCCGGCATGGGCCCGGCGCTCAATACCGCAGCCTCGATGGACGCCTACATCCTCGCCGACCGCGGCACCTGGCTCTCCTTCAAGAACCGCGCCAACCTGGGCATCGTCGTCGAGGGCGATAAGCGGCTGTTCAACCAGTACGGCGTGATCCTGGTCAATCCCGCCAAACACCCGCATGTGAAACAGGCCGACGGCCAGAAGTTCATCGACTGGGTTGTCGCCACCGACGGCCAGAAAGCGATTGCAGACTACAAGATCGGCGGCGAACAGCTGTTCTTCCCCAACGCCAAGCGCTGAACGCACGCGCGGCACGGCCGGCGCCGTGCCGCCAACGCCAACTTTCGGCCGCGCGGCCGTCAAGTTGCGTCAGTCGTTGAGTTTCCGGTAGAGCGTCTGCCGGCTGATGCCGAGGCGCCGCGCCGCTTCGGAAATGTTGCCGCGACTGCCCTCCAGCGCCTGCCGCACCGCCGCACGGGAAAGCTCCTTGAGGTTTTGCGTGATCCGCTGCGGGACTGTCGGCACGGCCTCGGCACCCTGCGGCGGGGCGACGAGGAGTTCTTCGGCCAGGTCGTCGGGCAGGTGTTGCCAGTCGATGCATTCCTCATGCGGATCGAGCATCGCGCTGGCGGTTCTCAGGACGTTGGCGTACTGGCGCAGGTTGCCGGGCCAGCCGTGCTGGCAAAACCGCAGCAGCAGTTCGGGTGCAAGCTCGATCTGGCGCTCGGGATTCAGGCTGCTCAGCAGGCGCCGCGTCAGCACCAGAAAATCACTGCGTTCGCGCAAGGCCGGAAGGCTTAGCGTCAGGCCATTGATGCGGTAATAGAGATCGCTGCGGAAACGTCCCTGCTCCGCCGCCAAACGCAAATTGCGATGGCTGGCGCAGATCAGCGCAAAATCGACATCCACCGCCCGGCCACCGCCGAGCGGCGTGATCTGCCTTTCCTGCAGCACGCGCAGTAGGCGGCTTTGCATGGCCAGCGGCATGTCGCCGATTTCATCCAGAAACAGCGTGCCGCCATGAGCCTCGCGCATGCGGCCGGGGCTGCCTTCGCGGCGGGCGCCCGTGTAGGCGCCGGACGCATAACCGAACAGTTCGGCTTCGATCAGGTTTTCCGGCACGGCTGCGCAATTGATGGCGACGAAAGGCCCGCCGCGGCGCGGGCCGCTGTCGTGCGTGGCGCGGGCGAATAGCTCCTTGCCGACGCCCGATTCGCCCTGGATCAGCAGTGGGATTGGCTTCCCGGATACGCGTCGGGCCTTGTCGGCCGCGCTACGCCAGCGCAAATCGCCGGTATCCAGCCTGGTCAGGGCGTCGTCCATGGCGAGCTCGCGCCCGGCTGAAGGCGGCGCGCCGCGAGCTGCGGCGGGTTCGGCATGGACCTGGGCAAAAAGCCTGGTGCCGTCGTGCAGCGTCACCTGCATCGGCAACAGCTGATCATGCCTGGCGCGCGCCAGCAGCTGGTCGAGGCTGAGGTCCACGGCACGGGCCAGCGGCGTGGTGCCCAGAGCGGACGGCGCCAGGCGCAGCAGTTGCAGGCCGTTGCGGTTCGCGCCGACGATCGAGCCGTCCGGACCAATGACGATAATGCCTTCCGCGATGCTGCCGATGCCTTCGGCCTGCGGATGCAGGTGCACCCGGATGTTGCGCTGGCATCCGGCGATGAGCAGGCGGTTCTCGATCATGCGCGCGGCCATGCCGACCAGGCCGCGGGTATGCGGATGACGGCCGCGCTGGTCGCCGGAAATGTCCAGAATGCCGGCCAGCTCGCCGCTGGCCGACATGATCGGCGCCGCGGCGCAGGTGAGGAAAGCATTGCGTTCGAGAAAATGCTCGGCGCCATGGATCTCGACGCCGCTGGCTTCCGCCAGCGCCGTGCCGATGGCATTGGTACCGCGGTGCTGCTCGTGCCACGACGCGCCCGGAGCCAAGGCCACGCGCTCGGCCTTGCACAGAAAATCGGCGTCGCCCAGCGTGTGCATCAGCGTGCCGAGCTTGTCGGCCAGGATGACCATGCTTTGGGTATGGCGGACTTGCTCGAAAAGGTGTTCCATGACCGGACGCGAGTGCGCAAGCAAATCGCGGTTGCCGGCCAGCAGCTGGCTCAGGTCGCCACCACAGGCGTGTGCCGCGTCGGCCAGGCGGCCGCCCGGCGCAAGGCCCGCAGCGAGGCTGCGTCGCCAGGAACGGGCAATTCTTTCGTCGAGGGCACCGGCAAGGCAGGTACCGTGTTCCAGCAGATGCTCGCGCGCCTGGCGCAAGGCCGGCACGGGCAATGATGTTCGCATTGGATCTCCTCCACGGGTCGTCGCCCGATCGGATCAGCTTAGCCAAGGAGTCTGGAACGGCGCAATAGGCTGCCGGCGACCACATGTCGACCTGTCAAGTTTCGTGACAGCTGTCGCGGCGTGGAGCATGGCGCGGATCGCAGCGAGCGCCGCGGGTTTCGCCAAAACCGCATCGAAACAATGGAATGACGGCGGCGGCCGGTGCTGGCATGGCGCTTGATAGGAACAGTGACCCGCAAGGGAAATGCTTCTATCAATCGTACACATTGGAGGAAACAAGATGCTCTACGCTGCCCCCGGTACCGCAGGTGCCAAGATCGCCTACAAGGCCCGCTACGACAACTTCATCGGTGGCAAGTGGGTCGCCCCGGTCAAGGGTCAATACTTCGACGTCATCTCCCCGATCAATGGCCGGCCGTATACCAAGGTCGCCCGCTCCAGTGCCGAGGACATTGAATTGGCGCTAGACGCCGCGCACGCCGCCGCCAAGTGGGGCAAGACCTCGCCCACCGAGCGCTCCAACATCCTCCTCAAAATCGCCGACCGCATCGAAGCCAACCTCGAACTGCTGGCCTACGCCGAGACCGTGGATAACGGCAAACCGATCCGCGAAACGCTGAATGCCGACATTCCGCTCGCCGTCGATCACTTCCGCTACTTCGCCGGCTGCGTGCGCGCCCAGGAAGGCGGCATCAGCGACCTCGACGAAAACACCGTGGCCTACCACTTCCACGAGCCGCTGGGCGTGGTGGGGCAGATCATCCCCTGGAACTTCCCGCTGCTGATGGCGGTGTGGAAACTGGCCCCGGCCCTGGCCGCCGGCAACTGCGTGGTGCTCAAGCCCGCCGAATCGACCCCGATCGGCATCCTGATTCTGGCCGAACTGAGCGCCGACCTGCTGCCGCCGGGCGTGCTCAACATCGTCAACGGCTACGGGCGCGAAGCCGGCATGCCGCTGGCCACCAGCAAGCGCATCGCCAAGATCGCCTTCACCGGCTCCACCTCCACCGGCCGCGTCATCGCCCAGGCCGCCGCCAACAGCCTGATTCCCGCCACGCTGGAACTGGGCGGCAAGTCGCCCAACGTGTTCTTTGCCGATGTCATGGACGCCGACGACGGCTTCCTCGACAAGGCCATCGAAGGCCTGGTGCTGTTCGCCTTCAACCAGGGCGAAGTGTGCACCTGCCCCTCGCGCGCCCTGATCCAGGAATCCATCTACGACAAGTTCATGGAGCGCTGCCTGGCCCGCATCAAGGCCATCAAGCAGGGCAATCCGCTCGACACCGAGACCATGCTCGGCGCCCAGGCTTCGAAGGAACAGCTGACCAAGATCCTCTCCTACCTCGATCTGGGCAAGCAGGAAGGCGCCCAGGTGCTGATCGGCGGTAATCAGGCGCAGGTCGCCGGCGAACTGGGCGACGGCTATTACGTGCAGCCGACGGTATTCAAGGGCCACAACAAGATGCGCATCTTTCAGGAAGAAATCTTCGGCCCGGTGCTGGCGGTGACCACCTTCAAGGACGAGGCCGACGCCCTAGCGATCGCCAACGACACTCTCTACGGCCTCGGCGCCGGCGTCTGGAGCCGCAACGGCAACGTTGCCTACCGCATGGGCCGCGCCATCAAGGCCGGTCGCGTGTGGACCAACTGCTACCACGCCTACCCGGCGCACGCCAACTTCGGCGGCTACAAGGAATCCGGCATCGGCCGCGAAAACCACAAGGCGGCGCTCGACAACTACCAGCAGACCAAGAACCTGCTGGTCAGCTACGCCGAGCAGAAGCTCGGCTTCTTCTGATCCGCCGCGCGCTGTTCAGCGAGTGACACCCTGGGGGCCGCCAATTTTCCTTTGGCGCCCCCTTTTCCTTGCCCACGGAGACCGCCATGGTTGAAAAAGTCATTGCCACCGCGGCAACGCTCGAACTCATCGAGTTGCTGAAGCAGAAACACGGCCCGCTGATATTCCACCAGTCCGGCGGCTGCTGCGACAACAGCGCCGCCAACTGCTTCCTGCCCGGCGAGCTGACCATCGGCGCCGGCGACGTCCATCTCGGCGAAATCGGCGGCTGCCCCTTCTACATGAGCACGTCGCAATACGAATACTGGAAGCACACCCAGCTCATCATCGACGTGATCGAGGGCCATGGCGGCAGCTTTTCGCTCGAAGGGCCGGAAGGAAAAGCGTTTCACACCCGGTCGCGGGTGTTCACCGACGCCGAGTGGGCCGAAGTAAGCCGGGAGCTCTGAGGCAGGTTCTCCTTCAGGCAGCGCTCTGCCAGAGTCGCAGCGTGAGACGTTTGGCCAGCACCTGCGTCACGCGGCGCCGGTAGAGCACATCGACCAGCGTCGTTTTCATGGCGCGGTTGGCCAGATCCGCCTGCTCCGCGATGACGGCCAGCGCGGCTGCGTCGAGCGGCTTGCCGAGCAGTCCCTCAAGCCCGTCCAGCGCCAGTGGCTGCGACGCGACGCCGGTGCAGGCAATGCGCAACCCGGTCAGCAGTGCGTTTTCACGGCGCAGGGCGACGGCCACGCCGGCCAGCGGAAAATCGATGGCGCCGCGCACACGCAGTTTTTCGTAGCTGCTGCGCCAGGCGTCGTCGAGCGGCACGCGCACCGCGAGCAGCAGTTCGCCGGGCGCCAGCGTCAGCCAGGCCATGCCGTCGTCGCGATACAGATCGATCAAGGGCTGCCGGCGCAGGCCCTGCGGGCCGAGGATCTCGACCTCGGCGGCGAGCGCTATCAGCGCCGGCGCGACGTCGCCGCTGAAGGCCGCATAGCAGCGCTTCGACTTCTTGGCGACGCGACAGCCGACGCCGTCGAGCTTCATGCAGTAACTGTTGCCGGCGCGCCAGGATTCGCTCTGGTTGTAGTAGGCGCAGCGCGTGTCGAGGCAAAGATTGCCGCCCAGGGTCGCCGCGCCGCGGTGCGTCGGCCCGGCCACCGCCAGCGCCGCCTCGGCCAGCGCCGGCAGGCGCAGCCGCACCGCGGCATGCGCGGCCAGGCTGGCTAGCGCGACGCCGGCGCCGATGCGCAGCAAGCCATCGACTTCGGCGATGCCGCGCAAATCGTCGATGCCGGCCAGGTCGATGACGACTGCGGGCTTGAGCAGCCCCCGCCGCAGGTTCGGCAGCAGGTCGGTGCCGCCGGCGAGGTAGCGGCTCGCCGCGTGCAGGCCATGCAGGCGCACCGCGTCGGCGGCGGTCGCCGGGCGCAGCAACTGAAAATCGGGTAATGCGTTCATCATGCGGTTCCTCGCGCAAGAGTTGGCGCTGGCGCCACGGCGTCGGGCTGGTCGGCGAGCGCCGCGAAGACCCGCGCCGGGGTTATCGGCAGGATCCGGAAGCGCTGCCCGGTGGCTTCCTCGACGGCTGCGGCGAGCGCCGACATGAACCCGGCCAGCGGGCCCTCGCTGGCTTCCTTGGCGCCGAAGGGGCCGTTGGGGTCGATGCTCTCGACGATATGCACCTCGATCTCGGGCGATTCGGCCATGGTCGGCACGCGGTAGTCGAGCAGGTTGGCGGCCTTGTGGCGGCCGTTCTCGTACACCGTCTCCTCGCTCATGGCCTGGCCCATGCCCATCCAGACCGCGCCCTGCACCTGGCCCTCGACCGACATCGGGTTGATGGCAAAGCCGCAGTCCAACGCGGCCCAGACTTTCTCGACGGTGATCTTCCCCAGGTCGAGATCGACACTGACCTCGACCGCCTGCGCCGCATAGGAGAAGCCCATGGAAGAGCCCACCGCGCCGCCGCGCTGCTTGCCACCCTGGAATTCCGGCGGGCAGGTAAATGTGCCCTTGACGTGCAGCGTGCCGGTTGCGACCAGCGCCTGCTCGACCACCTCGGCAAAGCCGATCTGACGCCCGGCGTCACCGACCACGGCCGCCGCTTCGCCCAGCCAATCGACTTCCGCTTCGCTGACCTCAAGCCGTTGCGCCGCGGCGGCAACCAGCAGGCGCTTCAGATTCTCGGCGGCCTGGGCCGCGGCGTTGCCGACCATGTAGGTGACGCGCGAGGAGTAGGAACCGTTGTCCTTGGGCGTGATCGCCGAGTCGTTGGCGATCACGCGGATGCGGCTGTAGTCGATGCCGAGGACTTCTGCGACGACCTGGGTGATGATGGTCGATGAGCCCTGGCCGATGTCCGAGGCGCCGGTAAGGATGGTCACCGCCGCGTCGAAATCGAGCTTGAGCGTGATGACCGCGTGCGGTTCGCCGGACCAGTGCACCGGCTTGGCCGAGCCGCTGACGAAATGCGAACAGGCCATGCCCAATCCCCTGCCGATGTTGCCGACGCGGCCCAGCTTGCCCTTGCGCTCCTTCCAGCCGCTGGCGGCCTCGATCCAGTCGAGGCACTCGGGTAGGCCGCAGGAGGTGATCTTGAGGCCGTTGATGGTGTCGGTCGGCGCCTGCAGCAGGTTGCGGCGGCGCACCTCGATCGGGTCGAGGCCGAGTTCGGCCGCCATCGTGTCGAGCAGCGACTCGAAGGCGAAGCGGATATTCACCGTGCCGTGGCCGCGCATGGCACCGCAGGCCGGGGTGTTGGCATAGACCCGGTAGCCGTCGTACTTCACCGCCGGGATGTCGTAAAGCCCGTTGAGCAGCGCGCCGGCATAGAGAATCGTCACCAGCCCGTAGCCGCCGTAAGCGCCGCCGCGCTGCACCACCTCGGCCTCACAGGCCGTCAGGCGGCCGTCGCGGCTCAGGCCGAGCTTCATGCGGACCTGGCTTTCGGGCCGGCCGCGGTGCGCGAGGAAGGTCTCCTCGCGGGTCTGCTGCAGGCGCACGGTACCGCGCGCGGCGCGCGCCAGCAGGGCGCAGATGACTTCGAAATTGAGGCATTCGGTACGATGGCCGAAGCCGCCGCCGATGAAGGGCTTGATGACGCGGATGTGCGCGGCTTCCATCTTCAGGCAGCGCGCCAGCGTCAGATGCACGTAGTAAGGCACCTGGGTCACCGACCACAGCGTCAGGTGGCCGCGCTCGTGGTCCCACACCGCCAGCGCCGCGTTCGGCTCCATCATGGCGTGATGGACCTCGGCGCAGTCGTAGTTTTCCTCGCGCACCAGATCGGCGGCGGCAAATCCGGCCGCGGTGTCGCCGAACTCGTTATGCACAGCGCGCTCGATGTTGCCCGGCTTGTTGTCGTGCAGCAGCACCGCCTCGGGCTGGCGCGC
>JAUYSD010000050.1 GCA_030696505.1 Sulfuritalea sp.
TCAACCGAAGAAGTATTGGAAGCCGCGCGCGCTGCCCGTGACAGCGGTGCCACCCGCTTCTGCATGGGCGCCGCTTGGCGTGAGCCAAAAGACCGCGATATGGAAAAAATCGAGGAAATGGTGAGCAAGGTGAAAGCGCTAGGCCTGGAAACCTGCGCCACGCTCGGCATGCTTAAGAATGATCAGGCGCAGCGTCTGAAGGATGCCGGGCTCGATTACTACAACCATAACCTCGACACCGCGCCCGAGTTCTATAACAACATCATTTCCACCCGTCAATACTCGGATCGACTCGACACTCTGGGCCGGGTGCGTGAAGCCGGCCTCAAGGTCTGCTGCGGAGGCATTGTCGGCATGGGCGAGTCGCGAATCCAGCGCGCCGGCCTGATTGTGCAACTGGCAAATTTGAACCCGTATCCGGAATCGGTGCCGATCAATCATCTGGTGCAGGTTGAAGGTACGCCGCTGCATGGCCTCGCGCCGCTCGACCCGATTGAATTCGTGCGCACCATTGCGGTGGCGCGCGTCACGATGCCCAAGGCGCGCGTGAGGCTGTCGGCTGGTCGCCGCCAGATGGGTGATGCGGTGCAGGCGATGTGCTTTTTGGCCGGCGCCAACTCGATTTTTTACGGCGACAAGCTGCTGACCACCGGCAACCCGGACGCTGTCGATGATCGTGCGCTGCTGGCCAAGCTGGGCTTGCACGCGCGCGAGGTGGCGTAGGTACTGTCTGCGAGATACGAGCTGACCGTCTTGTTCGCTACAAGCGACCGGGCTATCCGCGAAATGGGACGGTGCTTGCTGTCGTCAGCATGGATCATGGGCCGGTGATCGGTCAGGCGAGGATGCAATGAGCAATCCGGAGTTTGCGAACGTGAGCAATATCCATCCCTGGACACAGCGCTTGCGCTCTTATTTGTACCACCCCACCGGGAGATTCAAATGCACCTCGATAGTCGGGTAGCTATAGTCACCGGCGCGGCCAGCGGCATTGGCGCTGCGATCGCCCGTGCCTTCGTTCGGGAGGGCGCCCTCGTCGGCGTCGCCGATTTGGATCTTGTGGCGGCCGAAAAGGTCGTTGCGGAAATGCGCTCAGGCGGTGGCCAGGCTGTCGCGGTACAGATGGACGTCACCGACGAGCAGCAGGTGAGTCGCGGCGTGGACGCGGTGGTGACTGCCTTCGGTGGCATCGATATTCTGGTCAGCAACGCCGGATTTCAGCATCTCGATACCATCGCCGATGTGTCCTTCGAAAATTGGAAACGCATTCTCGCTGTACATCTCGACGGTGGCTTTCTCACGACTCGTGTGTGTTTACGCCATATGTACCGACAGGGACGCGGCGGCGCGATCATCCTGATGGGGTCAGTGCACTCCAAAGAGGCTTCTGTGAGTAAGGGGCCGTATGTGGTGGCCAAACATGGGCTGCTGGGCCTGTGCCGCACCGTGGCAAAGGAAGGCGCAGCCCACGGCGTGCGCGCCAACCTGATCTGCCCCGGCTTCGTGCGTACGCCTCTGGTCGAAAAACAGATTCCCGAGCTGGCGGCGCGCATGGGCATTAGCGAGGAGCAGTTGATCAGCGACGTAATCCTGCGGGCCACAGTGGACGGTGAATTCACCACCGACACGGACATCGCCGAAGTCGCGGTATTCCTCGCTGCGTTTTCCTCCACTGCGTTGACCGGCCAATCGATCAATGTCAGCCATGGCTGGAGCATGGGATAAGAAGCCGCGCAGAGGAAGAGGAGATAGTCGGGCTTTCAAGCAAATGCAACTCGCTATCTGAAGATCTGCGGTCGCCAAGTGCAATGCGTTTTCGGCAGCGCCCAGGGCGAACGGTGCGAACGTATCTCCGACTCTGCAGTACATATGTAAACCAATCTGTTGCATCCACCGGTTGAATCCAAGACGTTGTTGCTGCCGCTCAAGCAGCAAGCGTCCAATGTCCGTTGAGGCCGACTTGCAGACCTGAAGTATTTTTGCGGCGTCCCGTCTGCGCCGCAGACTGCCCCCATTTGCCTTGACGGCGCGTCAATGCAAAAGGGGGCTGCCGCCCCCTTTCGTCAAAATTGCTTCAGGCTCAGGCCGCTTTCGGCGGCCAGTCGACCTGGGGCAGACCCTTGAGCGCCTCGTCCACCAGTGTCTTCGGATAGTCGAAGTCCTCGAGCTTGCCGGACAGGTAGCGGTCATAGGACGCCATGTCGAAGTGACCGTGGCCCGAGAGACAGAACAGCAGCGTCTTCGGCTCGCCGGATTCCTTGCAGCGCAGCGCCTCGTCGATCACCGCGCGAATCGCGTGGCAGGATTCCGGCGCCGGGATGATGCCTTCCGCCTTGGCGAACTGCACGCCGGCGGCAAACGTCGCCACTTGCGGCACGGCCACCGCCTCGATCAGCTTCTCGTGATACAGCTGCGAAACCAGCGGCGATTCGCCGTGGTAGCGCAGGCCGCCGGCATGGATGCCGGGAGGCATGAAGTTGTGGCCCAGCGTGTACATCTTCATCAGCGGCGTGTAGCCGGAAACGTCGCCGTAGTCGTAGGCATACACGCCCTTGGTCATCGACGGACAGGATGTCGGCTCGACGCCCACCAGGCGTACCTTCTTGCCCGCAGCCTTGTCGGCGAGGAAGGGGAAGGCGATGCCGGCAAAGTTCGATCCGCCGCCGCAGGGCGCGAACACCATGTCGGGATACTCGCCGACTTTCTCCAGTTGCTTCTTGGCTTCCTGGCCGATGATGGTCTGGTGCAGCAGCACATGGTTGAGCACCGAGCCCAGCGCATAGTTGGTGTCGGGGCGCGAGGCGGCTTCCTCGACCGCTTCGGAAATCGCCAGACCGAGGCTGCCCTGGTTGTTCGGATCGGCGGCCAGCGCGGCGCGGCCCGCATTTGTCATGTCGGTCGGGCTGGGGAACACGTTGGCGCCCCAGGTCTGCATCATCGAGCGGCGGTAGGGCTTCTGCTCGTAGCTGATCTTCACCATATAGATGCGGACGTCGATGTCGAACATCTGTCCGGCAAAGGACAGCGCCGAGCCCCATTGGCCGGCGCCGGTCTCGGTGGTCAGGCGCGAGAAGCCGGCCTGCTTGTTGTAATAGGCCTGCGGCACCGAGGTGTTGGTCTTGTGCGAACCGGAGGGGCTGACGCCTTCGTATTTGAAGAAAATCTTGGCCGGCGTGCCGAGGGCTTTTTCCAGACGGTGCGCGCGCACCAGGGGCGTCGGACGCCACAACTGGTAGATCTCGCGAACCGGTTCCGGAATTTCGATCCAGCGCTGGGCGCTCATTTCCTGTTCCAGCAGGTTGCCGGGGAAGATCGCCAGCATCTGTTCCGGCGCCACCGGATTGCCGTCCGGTGCCAGGGGCGGCAGCGGCGGATTGGGCATGTCGGCCACGACGTTGTACCAGTGGGTCGGTATCTCGCTCTCATCCAGCATAATGCGGGTGTGTAGCATGTCTAGTCTCCTCGATATTTGTTTTGGGCTGCCGGGACTGCCTGGTTTGCTGCGCTTCAATCCTGGATCAGGGACGGGGCAAAGACGGGTGAAGGTTTGTTTCGCCCTTGGTCGCCAAGTCCAATTCGGGATACGGTACACTGTATGCAAACAGTTGGCGCTATGTCAACTTCTTTGAGATGGTTTTTTCCGCCGGCCGTTTGCCGCAATATTAGCCGTCCAAAACCCCGGTTCCGGGCAGTCGCGAGAGAGAAAGCGAAACATGCAGACCGACAGCGTATCCCTGTTTGAAATCCTGCAGCAATGGCGGGCGGCCGGCAAGTCGGCGGCGCTGGCCACGGTGGTCAGCACCTGGGGCTCGTCGCCGCGACCCGAGGGCAGTCATCTGGTGGTCGACGCTGCGGGGCATTTCCTCGGCTCGGTGTCCGGCGGTTGCATCGAAGGCGCCGTGATCGATGCCGCGGCCCAGGTCATGGCCAGCGGCAAGCCGCAATTGCTGGAATTCGGCGTCAGCGACGAGCAGGCCTGGCAGGTCGGACTGGCCTGCGGCGGCCGCGTCCAGGTCTTCGTGGAGCCGGTCGAATGAAGCGCACGACGTTGGCCCGGATCGCCGCGGCGGAACAGCGGCGGCAGCCGCTGATGGTGGTGACGCGGCTGGTCGACGGTGCGCAGTGTCTGCTCGATGCCGCAAGTTGCGAGGGCGAACTGCCGCTGTCGGCGGAGCAACTCGCCGAGGCGCGCGGACTCCTGAGTTCCGGGCGCAGCTCATCTCTGTCCAGCGCGGCAGGGCTCTTCGCGCGTGCTTACGTGCCGTCGCCGCGTCTGCTGATCGTCGGCGCCGTGCATATCGCCCAGGCCCTGGCGCCGATGGCGGCTGCCGCCGGTTTCGAGGTGGTGGTGATCGATCCGCGCGGCGCCTTCGCCTCGGCCGAGCGTTTCCCCGGCGTGCAACTCAGCGACGAATGGCCCGACGAAGCGCTGGCGCGTCTGGGTCTCGACGACGCGACGGCGCTGGTGGCGTTGTCGCATGATCCCAAGCTCGACGACCCGGCGCTGGAACTGGCCTTGCCCAGCGCCCTGTTCTATATCGGCGCGCTGGGCAGCCGGCGCACCCATGAGAAGCGCCTGGAACGCCTGCGCGCCGCCGGACTCGGCGAGCTGACCGGGCGCATCCACTCGCCGATCGGCCTCGACCTCGGCGGCCGTGCGCCGGCCGAGATCGCCGTGTCCATCCTCGCCGAAGTGATCCAGGTCCGCTATCGGGGCGGCCGCGTGGAAACAGGCGCATGATCTTCGGCGAATTCCCGCTGGCGGAATGCGACGGCCTGCTGCTGGCGCACAGCCTGCGCCTGCCCGACGGCGCCATGAAGAAGGGGCGCCGTCTCACCGGCGCCGACATACAGACCCTGGCCGCCGCCGGTCATGCCAGCGTCTATGGGGCGCGGCTTGCCGCCGACGATCTCGCCGAAGATGCCGCCGCGGCAACGGTCGCCGCGCTGCTGCCGGGCGCGGGCATCGTCGCGCGCAAGGCCTACACCGGGCGCTGCAACCTGCACGCCACGCAGCGCGGCCTGGTCACCATCGATGCCGACATCATCGACCGGATCAACCGCATCGACGAGGCCGTCACCGTCGCCACCCTGCCGCCGCTGACTGCGGTGCGCGCCGGCGCCGTGGTCGCCACGGTCAAGATCATTCCTCTGGCTGTCGGCCGCGAGCTCATCGCCCGCTGCACCGAACAGGCCGAACAGGCCGGACGGGGCGCGGCGCTGGGTTTGTTGCCGTTCCGGCAGCAGCGTGCCGGGCTGATCGTTACCGAGCAGCCCGGTGACCCGGCGAAGAACTACGCCACGGCCGTCACCAGCAGCAGGCGGCGCATCGAGGACCTGGGCTCCCACCTCGGTCTGGTGCAGCGCTGCGCCCATCGCCGTGATGCCGTGGCGCTGGCCCTGCGCGAAGCTCTGGTCGCCGGTTGCGATCTGTTGATGATCGCTGGCGCCACGGTGCCCAAGGATCGCGCCGACACCATTCCATCCGCCATCGTCGCCGCCGGCGGCGAGATACTCCATTTCGGCATGCCGGTCGAGCCGGGCAACATGCTGCTGCTGGCGCGTATCGGTGAAGTGCCGGTGATCATCCTGCCCGGCTGCGCGCGCTCGCGGCGCACCAACGGCCTCGACTGGGTGCTGCAGCGCATGCTGGCCGGATTGCCGGTGGGCGCAGGCGAAGTCATGGCGATGGGCGTCGGCGGCCTGATCCGCAGCGCGCCCGAGGCCGAGGAGGATCCCGAGGCGGTGGCGCCCGTGGCACAGCGCATCGCGCCCGGTCACCGTGTGGCGGCCCTGGTGCTGGCGGCGGGCAGCAGTCGGCGCATGGCGGGCAGCAACAAGCTGCTGGCCCCGGTCGGCGGCGTGCCGATGGTGCGCCGTGCGGCCAACGCCGCGCTGGCCTCGCGTTGCGTCGGCGTTGTCGTCGTCACCGGCCACGATGCCGCTGCGGTGCGCCAGAGCCTGGCCGGGCTCGAACTCGAATTCGTCCACAACGCCGCGCATGAATCGGGCATGGCTTCCTCGCTGCGTGCCGGCCTGCAGGCGCTGCCGGGCGATATCGACGCCGTGGTGGTGCTGCTCGGCGACATGCCCTGCATCGATGCCGGGCACATCGACCGGCTGGTCGAAGTCTTCGACCCGCGGCGCGGCAACATCGTGGTGCCGATGAAAGACGGGCGGCGCGGCAATCCCATCCTGTGGCCACGAAAATTCTTCGCCGAGATGCAGCAGGTGCAGGGCGACATCGGTGCGCGCGAATTGCTGCAGCGCCATGCCGATCGCATCGATGCCGCCGCCTGCGACGACGAGGCTATCTTCGCCGACGTCGACACGCCGGCAGCGCTGGAACAGTTGCCGCTGCCATGAACGCCGCCGTTTCCGCCCTGCGCAGCCAGTTTCCCTTGCTTGCCGCCGCGCCCGGGCTGCATTACCTCGACAGTGCGGCGACGGCGCAGATTCACGGTGCGGCGCTCGATGCGGTGATCCGCCACGAAACCACCTGCCGCGCCAATGTCATGCGCGGCACCTACGCCCTTGCCGAGGCGGCGGATCGCGCCTTCGATGCGGCACGGCACAGCGTCGCGCGCTTCCTCAATGCCGGCTCGGCCGAGGAGATCGTGTTCACCGCGGGCGCCACGGCCGCGCTGAATCTCGTCGCACAGGCCTTTGGCAATACGCTCAAGGCCGGCGACCGTGTGCTGATCTCGGTCGCCGAACATCACAGCAATTTCGTGCCCTGGCAGATGCTGCGCGAGCGGACCGGCATCGAGCTGGCGCTGATTCCGGTAGGCGCCGACGGCGTACTCGACCTCGGGCGTCTGCCCGAACTCATGGGCAGCCGCTGCCGCCTGGTCGCCGTCACGCAATGCTCCAACGTCACCGGCGCCTGGAGCGACGTCGCCGCCATCGTCGCCGCGGCGCGCCAGGCCGGCGCCCGGGTCCTGCTCGACGGCGCGCAGGCGGTGCAGCACGGGCCGCAGGACGTGCGGGCGCTGGGCGTGGATTTCTATGCCTTTTCCGGCCACAAATGCTTCGGCCCGGGCGGCGTCGGCGTGCTCTGGGGCCGGGCGCAGGTGCTGGCCGCGCTGCCGCCCTTCCTCGGTGGCGGCGGCATGATCGGCGAAGTGACGTTCGATAACACGACCTGGGCCGCGCCGCCGCAGCGCTTCGAAGCCGGCACGCCGCCGATCGCACAAGCCATCGGCCTGGCGGCGGCGCTGGACTGGATGATGACGCTCGACTGGCCGCAGATTCACGCCCGTGAGCAGCGCCTCGGCGAACTCCTGATCGAAGGTTTGCAGCGCATTCCGCAACTGCGCCTGCTGGGACCGGCCACCGCGGACTCGCGCGCGCCAATTGTCTCTTTCGACATCGAGGGATTGCATCCGCACGACATCTGCCAAGTGCTCGACGGCCGGAATTTGGCGCTGCGCGGCGGCCACCATTGCGCCCAGCCGTTGCTGGCAGCGCTCGGCGTCGAGGCCTGCACGCGGGCCAGCATTGCGCTCTACAACGACGAGACCGATATCCAGGCCTTGCTCGACGGTCTTGTTGAAGTGCAGCGGACATTGACATGAACGACGCCAACGCCCTCTACCAGGACGCGATCAAGCAGATGGCCCAGGCCGCCCATGGCCACGGGCAACTGGAAAGCGCCCATGGCGAAGCCAGGCTCGACAACCCGCTGTGCGGCGATCGGGTGCGCATGCAGGTCGCGCTCGACTCAGGGCGCATATCTGCTGTCGCCCACCAGACCAAGGGCTGCCTGCTATGCCGGGCCGCGGCATCCCTGCTCGGGGCGCGTGCGGTGGGCCAGGACGCCGCCGCGATCGAGGCCGTCGCCGACGAACTCGACGCGATGCTGAAAGGTGCCGCGCCCGGCCCCGCGGCGTGGCCCGAGCTGGCGATGTTCGTTCCGGCCCGCGCCTATGCCAGCCGGCATCGCTGCGTGCTGCTGCCTTTCCGCGCGCTGCAGGCGGCGCTTGGCAAAGTTGCCGCTGGCGCTACGGCGAACGTCACCGAAAATCATGGAGAAACCAAAGGTGCCCTCTGAGACAGAACGTGAACTGGTGCATACGCGGCAGATCACCTGCCGCGCCTTCCGCCTGAAAAACGGCTGGCTGGAAATCGAAGCCACCCTGAGCGACGAAAAGGGTCAGCCGGTGGCCTTCCGTTCGCGGCCGCCGGTGCAACCGGGCGCCCAGATGCACAACATGGCGCTGACGCTGACCATCGACGCCGACTACCTGATCCAGGATGTGCGGGCCAGCACCCGGATCGCGCCCTGGGCCATGTGCGGCGGCACCGACGACGCCTACCGCAAGCTGATCGGCCTGCGCATCGGCCCCGGCTTCTCGCAGCAGGTGAAGACGCTGCTCGGCGGCGTCGAGGGCTGCACCCACGTCACCGAACTGGTGGCGCAGGCCGCCAACACCTACATGCAGGCTTCATGGCCCGACCGCATCGCGCGGCAGATGGCGGTGGCCAGCGACCCGCGTCAGTGGCCCGACAAGAGCACGCTGGGCTTCGTCAATCATTGCCATGCCTGGCGCCAGGACGGCGAGACGATACTGCAGGAATATCCGGAGCTGGCGCCGCCGAAGGACTAGGGCGGGGGGCGGGCCGACCCGCTTTCGGTTCGCTGCTACGGCCTGCTTCATGGCGGCCATGATAGCGGCAGGCGGCGCGCCTTGCGCTGCTTCAGACGGGGCCGGCCGCCGATGTTTCAGGCCGCGCCGAACTGCTCGCTGAGTCCCTGCACCGCCTCGCGCGCGCCGCGTATGCGCAGGAAGGCGCCGGCCTCGTCGGCGCGTTCCTCCAGCACTTCGCAACTGGCGAAGATTTCATTGCGTCTTTGTTGCGCCGACCAGGGCAGGAACAGTTCGGCCTCGACCAGGCCCTGCTGGAAGAAACCGACGATCGCCTCGCGCAGCATGGCGATGTCGTCGGCGCGGCGCGCGCTCATGACGATGCAGTCCGGGTAGGCGGCACGCAGCGCCGCTTCGCGTTCGGCTTGCGCCGCGGCATCGCCGCGATTATCTACATTGTCTATCTTGTTGAAGACGCGGATGCGCGGCACGTCCCTGGCGCCGATCTCGGCCAGCACCTTGTCGGTGACCGCCAACTGACGTTCGTAGCCGGGATCGCTGGCGTCGATCACATGCAGCAGCAGCGCGGCGTCGAGCGCTTCTTCGAGTGTCGACTTGAACGAAGCGACCAACCCGTGCGGCAGGTTCTTGATGAAGCCGACCGTGTCGCTGACCAGCACGCGCGGCTTGCTTTCGGGCTGCAGCGCGCGCACGGTGGTGTCGAGCGTGGCGAACAGCTTGTTTTCGACCAGCACCTCGCTGCCGGTCAGGGCGCGCATCAGCGTTGATTTCCCAGCATTCGTGTAGCCGACCAGTGCCACGCCGGCCAGGCCCTGGCGCTCCAGCCGCCTTGCGCGCTGCGTTTTGCGCTCGGCATCCATGGCGATGATTTCCTGCTGCAGTTCGGCGATGCGGTCGCGGATCTTGCGTTTGTCCAGTTCGGTGTGCGACTCGCCGGCTCCGCGTCCGCCGGTGCCGCTGCGCTGCCGACCTTGCGGCCCGGCCAGCTTGGCCGCCTCGCGCAGGCGCGGCGCCATGTAGCCCAGCCGCGCGATCTCCACCTGGGCGCGCGCGGCGCGGGAGGTCGCGTGGCGGTGGAAGATTTCGAGGATGACCATGGTGCGGTCCATCACCTCGCAGCCGACTTCCTTTTCCAGGTTGCGCGCCTGCGAGGGCGAGATTTCATGATCGACGAAAATCGCTTCGATCTTGCCGGCCTCGGGGTCGGCGGCGGCGTGCAGGGGCTTTTCAAAGGCGCCGGGTGCCGGTTCGCTGTCGACGAACTCGCGGATCTCCTCGCGCTTGCCGGTGCCCATGTATGCCGTCGAATCGAAGCTCCCGCGTTTCTGGGTGAAGGTGGCGGTGATGATGTAACCCAGGGTCTTGGCCAGGTCGCGCAGTTCGGCCAGCGAGGCTTCGAACTCGACGTCGCTTACGTTCGGCAGTTGCACGGACGCCACGACGGCGTATCTGGGCTGCTCTTTGACTTCTTTTCGCATTCGGGGATGGCTTCCTTGGGTGGATGAAGCCGGATAGTACCCGTCAACGCGCCGGTCGCCGGCATCGGCCCCGGGGCCGGCAGGCCCGGGCCTGCCGGTTTCGTCCTGCAGCCTTAGTTGCGTCCCCTGCCCGTTGCGCGGCAGCCGATCATGTTGTCGCTCTCGAAATAGCGCAGGCCCGGGCCGCAGTCCATGCGTTGCGCGGGGTAGGCGGGTGTGCAGGTGAAGGCACCGGTCTCGCGCTTGAACGAGCCCTGGCGCAGCATCCAGCCGTCCGGGCAGGCCTGGGCGGCGGCTTGCCGGCGGCTCTGACGTTCCTCGAGCACGGTGACGACAGTCGACGCCGCGCCGCTGCAACCAAAGGTCTGCTTCACCCGCTGTCCCTTGGCGGTTACCGTGTACTGGCCCGGCGCGCTGAAGTTGTGATCGAATGCGCGCGGCAGCAGGCCCTCTTCCCTGCCGATGATACGGGTGTCCGGAGAACCGTTGTCGCCATACTCGATCCAGAGACCGCAATCGGTGGCTTCGTTGCCCTGGCCGGCGACGGTAAAGCGTATCGTCGCCTGGCCGTTTTGCAACACAACCCTGTTTGCGTGCGGTGTGATGGTGGTGACGGTAGTGGCCCATGCCGCAGGTGCGAATGCGAGCGTGCAGGCGGCGATGGCGAACAGCGAAGAACGTTTCATGAGGGGCTCCTTGGGATGGTGTCGTTCCGATGGTGGCCCTGCGCTGCGCTGCTTTCCGTGCGCTGGCGCGCATTGGCGCGGGTATTTCGACGCCGCTTGCCGAGCGGCAAGCGCGGCACCTCTTGTATGCTTCGCCTGTTGCGTTAATTCCCCCAATAGTCATGCCCCTGCCCACACCAGACCGCCAGACCGCCCTTGAACTGATCGACTTCATCGACGCCAGCCCCAGCCCCTGGCATGCCGTGGCGAGCATCGAGCAGCGCCTGCTGGCGCGCGGCTTTACGCGGCTGGAGGAAGGCGAGCGCTGGCAGCTCGCGGCCGGTGGGCGCTATTACGTGACACGCGGCGGTGCCTCGCTGATTGCCTTCGTGCTGGGCAGCCGGCCGCTGGCGGAAAGCGGCTATCGCATCGTCGGCGCCCATACCGATTCGCCGGGGCTGCGGCTCAAGCCGCGTCCGGCCTTGGCCGCGGATGGCCTGCTGCGCCTGGGCGTGGAAGTCTATGGCGGACCGATCCTGGCCAGCTTCACCGACCGCGACCTGAGCCTGGCCGGGCGCGTCGTGCTGCGCACCGCGGCCGGGCCGCAGACGAAGCTGCTGCGCTTCGAGCAGCCGCTGCTGCGCCTGCCCAACCTGGCGATACACATGAACCGCGAGGTGAATGAGCAGGGCCTCAAGCTCAACAAGCAGACCGAGCTGCCGCTGATCCTGGGCCAGTTGGGCGCAGGGGAAGATGCGGAGGCGCGCCTGCGCCAGTTGCTGGCCGAGACCGTGCAGGGCGAGGCGGCGGATCTACTGGGCTGGGAGCTGGCGGTCCATGACGTGCAACGAGGCTGTCTGTGGGGCGCGGACCAGGAGTTCATTGCCAGCCGCCAGTTGGACAACCTGGCCTCTTGTCATGCGGCGATCGCCGCGCTGACGGCGGCGCAGCAGCCGACAGCCACCTGCGTCACGGCGCTGTTCGACCACGAGGAAGTCGGCAGCGAGAGCGCCGTCGGCGCCGGCGGCAGCTTCGTCGGCGACGTGCTGGCGCGCATCGGCATGCAGGCGGGCGCCGACGGCGAAGACCGGCGCCGTGCCCTGGCGCGCAGTTTCTTCATCAGCGCCGACATGGCGCATGCCTACAACCCGAACTTCCCGGCCGCCTACGAGCCGGAACACAAGGTGCTGGTCAATGGCGGGCCGGTGATCAAGACCAACGCCAGCCAGCGCTACGCCACCCAGGCCGAGACGGCGGCGCGCTTCATGAGCTGCTGCGAGCAGGCCGGCGTGCCCTGCCAGCAGTATTCGCATCGCAGCGATCTGGGCTGCGGCAGCACCATCGGCCCCATCGTCGCCGCGCGTCTGGGCATCGCCAGCGTCGATGTCGGCTCGCCGATGTGGGCGATGCACAGCGCGCGCGAGAGCGCCGGCGCCCACGACCACGGCTACATGATCGCCGCCCTGACGGCGGCATTCGGCAGTTGAGCGCAACGAATACAGGAGAGCCAGGAATGGGTATCGATCCGCTGCCGCTGGAAGAGGAGACGATACGCATCCTGTCCGGCGTGACAACCGCAACGCTGACCACGGTGTTGCTGAAGAAAGGCTTACGCAACGTCTGGATACGGCGGGCCAAGCCGCTGCACGACAAGCCGCGACGCCTGGTCGGGCGCGCCTTCACGCTGCGTTTCGTGCCGGCGCGCGAGGATCTGGCGACCCCGGCTTCCTGGGCGTCGCCGATCTCGACGCGGGCCGCGATCGAGGCCATGCCGGCCGGCTGCATTGCCGTGGTCGATGCGATGGGCGTCACCGACGCCGGCATATTCGGCGACATCCTCTGCTCCCGCATGATGAAGCGCGGCGTCGCCGCGCTGATCACCGACGGCGTGGTGCGCGACGTCGAAGGCGTGATGGGCACGGCCTTGCCGGTCTGGTGCCAGGGCACCGCGGCGCCGGCCTCGGTCGCGGGCCTGACCTTCGTCGCCTGGCAGGAGCCGATCGGCTGCGGCGGCGTCGCGGTGTTTCCCAATGACGTCGTGGTGGCCGATGCCGACGGCGCGGTGCTGATCCCGGCCGCGCTACTGGCCGAGGTGATCGCCGAGGCGGTGGAGCAGGAACGCCTGGAGGGCTGGATCATGACCCAGGTCGCGGCCGGTGTTGCGCTGCCAGGACTCTATCCGCCCAACGCGGAAACCCGGGCGCGCTACGAGGCCTGGGTGCGCGCGCAGAGCTGAGCCGGCGCCGGACCATCCGTGCACCCGGTTTGAACCCGGCGCGAATTCAGCGCGCCGCAGGAAACCCGTGCTTCGGGGCGCCGGCGTGCGGCGACAGGTTTCGGTCTAGCTTGAGTTTCCCGACTTCCGGCAACTCGCCCTGGAACCAGGCTTTGCTCTCGAAAATTCCCGGCTTGCCGAGCGCGTATCCGAGCGCGGCGCCAATGCACAGCATGAGTCCAAGCCGCAGCAGTGGGCGCGGCGGGGCCGGGCTGCGCTGGTCCGCGGCTTTCGCCATCGATGCCCGCGGATGTCCGGCGAGCTCCGCTTCCACGCTCAGGCGCTGCAGTTGCGCAGCCGCGGCCAGGGCTTTGGCCGACTCGTGCGCGGCCTTGATTTCCCGCTCGTCCTGCTGGGCGCGCAGCCGCATGCGGAGGGCATCGGCGGCTTCGTCGTCCTGTAGTTTGCGCCGCGCCGCCTGCTGCGCGGCGTCGCGTTCGGCCGTGGTGCGGGCCAGCGTCAGGGCTTCCAGTTCGCGTTCGCTACGGATGGTCTGTTCGGCCAGATCGGCGGCATTGCGTTCCGCTTCGGCCCGCTCTCGGGCGATGGCTTCGGCTTCGCGCTCCCGGGTCAGGCGCGCTTGCGTCGCCTTGGCCAATTCGGAGGCGGCAAATTCGCGGCGCTTGGTGTCGGCCAGGGCGCGTTGCTCCGCGTCGATGCGGCTGCGGCTGGCTATTTCGAGCTGGCGCTCGGCATGGGCCCGATCGGCGGCGACAGTTTCGGCCGCCATTGCCGCCTGGGAGCGGTTTTGCGCCTGCAGGATCGCCAACTCCTCGGCGGCCAGCTTGCGCTGCAGGGCGTCGAGAAGTTCGCTGTCGGCAAGGCGCCGTGCATCCGACTCGCGGCGCTGGTAGTCGTCGGCACCGGCAGCCGTCAGGGCGGCCGCTTCGGCATCGCGTGCGGCATAAACATCGACCGCGTTGCCGGCAGCGGGCGACCGGGCATGCTGCGCCAGGCGGGCTTCAGGATTTTTGCTCATGGCCGTGGAGCATAGCCGGGCGGCCGGCGCTCGCGAAGCCGGAGCAGGCCGAGGGAAGCCCCGCAGTTTTGCCGCTCGGGGCGTGCCGGCTTGCGCTGGCCAGCCGGTAATCGGCTTGAGCTTACCGGCGATCGGGGCGGCGGACGCTGGATCGGCTATTCAATAGTTGACGTGTCAAGCGTTCGCGCGCATGGTGTTGGGCGTCGTCAGCCGCCCAACACCAGCCGGACGTGACCGTCCAGCCCTCGATATCGAGTGTCGGCGTTGGCGCGAACAGAAGTGACCATTCTTCTACAAGGTCGCCAACAGGGGGAGGCATGAAGCTATTCGGCAGGCTCCTTGAAAAACGGACCGACTTGAAAAAGCGGCGGGGGAATCGATCGGGAACGGACATGTCTCCGACCAGAGTCCGGGTAATGGGCGTC
This sequence comes from Sulfuritalea sp., assembly GCA_030696505.1. Lineage (GTDB taxonomy): Bacteria > Pseudomonadota > Gammaproteobacteria > Burkholderiales > Rhodocyclaceae > Sulfuritalea. The sequence goes on from JAUYSD010000050.1 coordinate 14,432, forward strand.
GTCAAGCTGGTACGCAATGCAGGGCTTTTCACAGCGTTTTGTTATGCCATGGGCTTTAACGCCCTGCTCACGGTGGGCTTCGGATATTTTGTGTATTTCAGCTGGGGATATGTGCCCGAAATAGTCACCGGCGTAAGTTTTGCCAAAACATCGGAGCGGGCGCGCGGAGTGACCATGCTGCTGGGGCTTAGCATGTTCTTCTTGCTGGTGATCCTGGTCTTCGTGTGGTTGAGCCGAGCCGCGACCCAGTCAGCCGTGCTGTGAACCCAAACATGCGAGACGAATGCGCTGCCGTTCATCCACCGCAGCACTTTGATTGGCTCATCGCGCATGCCCAGCCAGGCGGTGGGGCAACAAGATTGACTGCGCGCAATGGCGCCGGGCGACTCAAGAGCTTTCGAAAAGCCCCGTTAACTGCTTGACGTTTAAATAAATAGCGCGCACTGTAGCGCGCGTTACGAGCCTGGTGGGCGCAGATTGACGCACCATCTGGCAACTTTATTCCCGAGTGGTCGCTCGGAATCGAGGAGTCGAGAAGCCATGAGCCCTGTACTTTCCGCCGTCCTTCTCGCCGCCGTGATCTTTGCGCATTCGGCTGCCCATGCTCAAAGCTCAATGCTTCGCGTCACCTGCGAAGGCGCCGACATCGGCGCCGAGGTGTCGGTCAACGGGACGTTCAAGGGCGAGTGTCCGCTCGACATACGAGTCAGCGCCGGTACTGCGAAGCTGCGGGTAGTAAAAAAGGGAAGTGGTATGGGCGAGCGGGTATTCGAACAGGATATCCGCCTGGGCGATGGCGTAGAGAAAACCATCGTGGCGTTGCTCTCCGGGAATCGCCTGCCTGCCGAGGGGACCCAGGATGTCGCTCCCGCGCTTGTCCCTTCGCAACCTGACCTGCTTTCACGACTGCAGGGAATCTGGTGCTGGGATTCCGGCGGCGTAAGCGGGAAGACCACATTTGCCGGAAATTCTGTGCAAGTACGAGCCGGGCTTGGTATTTTCAGCGGCTCCAATCAGGGAACAGTCGCTGTCCTGAACGATCGCCAGTTCAGGATATCTCTTACGAATCGCGAGGATATTGTGACGTTTGTCGATAGCGACAATATCCGCTGGGACAAGGACGGAACCGTTGCGCGCCGATGTGACCAATCGCTTGTCGCGGGAGCTAACCGGCAGATCGTCGAGAACCAGAAGACGCGCAATAGCGAAGAGGCGGCAACCACCGTGCAGCACCCGGCCACCGGTAGGTCAGGTCAGGAGCACAAGCCATTGGCGGCAAAGTCTGCGGCATCCAAGGAAAGGCGCGGAGCAAGCGACACGGCTGCCGCTAAAGGGCTCACCCCGCCCCGCCCCGCAATTCCGCTTGAAATCAGCGAAGACATCTGGAAAATCATCGAGGCCTCCGAGGCCTACCGCAAGCTTCCACCGCCTCGCGCATTAAAGGTTGTCTTTCAGGGCAGGAAGGAATTGGAATACACCGGATCGAAGAACCGGTCGTTGCCCAAGCCTGGGGTAGACGCCATCCGCAATACGCGTGTGAGCGCCGCTGTTGGCGATAAATGCTCGATGACTCAGACAGATTTTGCGACCGAAGGCAAACCCGAGGCCCGCATGAGCTATCGGGCGTATCAGTGCGGCTACATCCATCTGGGTTCCTCCTTCGACGGCAAGCCGAGCGGCGTCATCAGCAGCATCGACGAACTGACAGGCAGCCTTTTTCCGATGCGTGCCGGCGCCCGGCAGACAATCAGATACCAGATGGCATATTTGGCGGACCGGCAATATGACTCCAAGCTCGCCGCTGACTGCACCGTGGTGAGCCGGTTGGCAGCGCAAAAACTGGATGCCCGGCTGGCGGGAGCCGCATGGAAGATACGCTGCAAGAGCAGCTATTCATCCAGCAACTCCAGCATTGGAGAGAAGGAAACCGACGATTACTATCTCGAAGACCTGGCCGTAATGCTCTCGTCCATCGGAGAATACGACTCATCAAAAGATGCACATGTGCTGCCGTCGGCCGGGACGCAAACGCTGATGGCGGCCGAAGGCGACTACGGCAGCCGCACCACCACGACCTACGCCAACTACAACTGGGAGGTCGGTGGTGTATACGAAATGCCCGCGCCAATCGTCCCGCCGACCATTGCGGCAGCGCCGAACGACGGGCGGCGTCCAGAGCCCGAGCGCTACGAACCCGCGCAACGTGAGCAGCCCCGACGGGCGGAATTGGCCGACGCAGGGGCGCAGGCCGAAAAGCCTGCCAGCGGCGAATCGGACCTTTTTGGGGCAATATTGGGCGGTCTCGCCTCGGGGCTGGTGGATCACGCCGCTGCCCAGATCAATTCGGCGGCTGCGGGCACGGGCGGCGCCGATGGCGTTGCGATGGGCGTGCTGGGCAGCATTACCGCACAGCTGGCCCGCGAGACAAAGGATCAAGTCGCCAGGGATAGGGCCGGTAACGGACAAGCCGATACGAGTCAGGATCCGGCAGGTTCAAGCCTGGTCAATTCCCTGGCTGGGGCCATGATCAATCAGACCAACAATGTCACCGCGTCGGCGCTTGCCGGAGACGGCCACACGGGGATGGCGGCTCTTGTCGGCAACATGAACAGCGCCATGCTCTCCTCTCTTCAGGGAAGTGGCAGCACGGGCAGCAATTCCGGAGGAGCGGGAATGGCTTCGGGAAGTACGGCCGCGGTTTCCGGCGCCGCCGCGAGCACCAAGGGTTCTGCGGGTTCGGCGAGAATTTTTGTGGTGAGCCGGTCGACCAGAGAAGAGGCTTGTGAGGTGTCGAAACGCATGACAAAGCAAGATGGACAGGAAATCACCGGTACATGCTCTTGCAATACGCTCTTCAATTCAAACAATTGCAGAGCCGAAGTGGTTGGTCCGAAAGGAGCTGCCGCGACACCGGGACAATTGGCCGCTGCGAAGGAATGCGCCACGCCGTCAAAGCAAAAGGAATACGGCTATCGCGCCACAGGCAATGCCCAGTTTGACGCCGGATGCTCATTGGTTGCATTTGACGTCTGCCTGGCCAAGACGACGGGTTTGTCCACTTATACCCAGGAAGCAAACATCCAGTGCAGCGTCCTGCGGCGGACGATGAAAGTTGCAGGAGGTAGAAGCATATGCGAGCTTCCCTGCGCGGCTGCGGCGAAATTGCCCGTTGCCGACCCCTGCCAATATTTGAAGAACTGCACAAAATAATTCCAGGCCGAATGAATTTCGATGCAAGGCACTTGCTCCAGCCTGCCCTCGATCTACGCCGAAGCAACGGCCCGCACCACTCTTTTGAAAGGCATTTGCTTGAAAACTGCCATTGGCCTGATTCTTCTGCTTTGTGTCGGCGCCGCGTCAGCGGAGACTTTTTCGGCGAGCGCCGCGAGCGCCGAAGCTGCCTGTTCGCGGGCGAAATCCCAGGCGAGCAAGACTGGCCGGGCATCTGGCGACTGTGATTGCGATATGGTCGGCGCCATGCACATGTGCCTCGTGCAAGCGGAGGATCCCAAAGGAGCGAAAGCAGGTGCCAGGCCGGCGGCCGAAGGCAAAGACCCGTACCCCGATCTGGCGATGGCTTCCTCCACCGAAAAGCAGCGTGCCTGCAGTCTGGCGCGCGAGCTGTTCGCTCAACAGGACCGATCTCCCCAAGCGTGCGACTGCACAAGCCACAGGAACGGGCGCTTGTTTATGTGCACGGCGCGGGGGCGGGGCCAGGCTCAACTCAGTGCGACCGCACGTTTTATTGGCGACAAGAAGGCCTGGCTAAGGGAATTATTGGCTAAATGCGATCCCGCCACCGATGAACGTCATTGCGAACGGGTCAATAGACTCAACAATGGGGGAAGCGGAAGAAGAGGTTAGCCAAGTCGTCGCGTCGCATGATGGTTTACTTCGTCCTGCTGAAATCCGGCGTGCGTTTTTCCTTGAAGGCGGTGATGCCTTCGCGTGCGCTCTCGATGCAGGCCGAGAGGCCGAAGGCCTTGTAGCCGACTTCCAGCGCCGCGGCAAAGCTCTGCGCCGCGGCGGCTTCGAGGATGGCCTGTTCCATGAGGGCTATGCACTCGCGGCTCAGCACCTGGCCGCTGGCGGCGCGGGCTTCAACCGGCTCGATGCTGACGGTCACCGGCGCGTCGCCGATCGGTTTGACCTTGCCCGCGAGCTGGTCCACGCGCGCCACGGCCAGCGCGATCAGTTGCTCGTAGTCGTCGGCCAGCGCATCGATGATGCCGAGTTCGTGGGCGCGGCTGGCCTTGAGGCGTTCGGCCGTGCGCAGCATGGCGTTGAAGGTCGGCGTGGCGTGCGGCCAGCGGCGGTAAGGCACGACCATGGCGCCAATGCCATGGACGATGCCCAGGGTGACTTCGGGCATCTGGATCCAGGCGCGCTTCAGGGCGACGATGCTGTGGCAGCGTGCGGCGAGTTCGAAGCCGCCGCCCAGCGCGATGCCGTTGAGCGCTGCGACCACCGGCTTCTTCATCTGGTCCAGGTGCACCAGCAGGCGCGAGCAGTCGCGCGCATATTGTTCCGAGGCCGGCGCGTCGCCCAGCATGTCGACGAAGCGACCGATATCGCCGCCGGCACAGAAGGCGCGCGTACCGTAGCCGGTGAGGACGAAGCCGGCGACCTTGCGGTCGTTCTCGAAGCGGCGGATGACCGAGAGGATCTCGTCGTTCATCTCGTCGTGCAGCGCGTTCATGGCTTCAGGGCGACGCAGGGTGATGACTTTGACATCGCCCAGGTCGTCGACCAGGATGTGGCGCAGGAAGCCCTGGTAGTCGGCGAAGGGCTGCTGCGGCATGGGCATGCCGGGGCGTTCCGCGCGCAGGCGCATCAGCGCGTTGCCGCTGGTGGGTTCGCCCAAGGTACGCATCAGGTCGAGCGGGCCGTTCTTGAAGCCGAGCGCCAGACGGCAGCCGAGGTCGAGGTCGGCCGAATCGCCGATCTTGCGGTCGACGATGTCCACGCTTTGCGAGAACAGGATGCCGAGCAGACGCTCGCGCACCGCCTGGGCCGTGTCCTTGGCGACTTCGACGCGCTTGCCGGGAGGCACCGTGACCCAGGTGTCGACCGAGCGGAAGATCGGTGCCGGCGTGTAGTGATCGCCTTCCATCTCGGCCTGCAGGGTGTTGGTCTCGGTGATGATCGGATTGCCGTGAGCGAGATTGAGCACGAAGAAGGGGCCGGCATGGACGAACTCGGCGGCGACGCTATCGACTTCGGCGGCGGTGGCGCGGTCGAGCAGCATGGCGGACTCGTTGCACCAGTTGTCGAATATGCGGTCGAGCATGAAGCAGGCGACGTCGGCGGTGACCAGCGGTACCTTGCCGGTCATGCAGAAGGTCCAGCGCAGGTATTCGACCACGGCTGGGTCGGTCTGCTCCCAGCGGATGACTTCGACGGCCGGGTTGCGCCAGGCCGGGGCGAAGAAGTGGGTCACCGTGGCGCGACCCTTGTGCCTGAGTTCGGAGAAAATCAATTCCGCGGGCAGGGAGCTGGTGTTGGAGGTGATCAGCGCGTCGGGGCTGACCACCGCCTCGATCTGGGCGAAGATCCTGCGCTTCAGCGCCAGGTTTTCCGTGGCGGCTTCGATCACCCAGTCGCAGTCGGCGATGTCGGCATAGTCGAGGGTGCCGTAGAGGTTGGTGGTCACCGCTCTGGCATCGGCCTCGCTCATCTTGCCGCGCGCCACGGCCTTGCGCGAATACTCCTGGAAGCGCAGCAGCGCCGCATCCACGGCCTTCTGCGAAACATCGACCAGATACAGCTTGAGGTCCGGCAGGGCGCTCTTGAGGTAATAGCCGATGTCGGGGCCGATGGTGCCGGCGCCGATCACGGCGACGGCGCGCGGCAGGGGGCGGGCAGGGGTGGCGAGCAGGGGATTGGCGAAGCTGGCGGTCATGGTCGGTTCCTGTGTATGCGGTATACAAAGGATTATCCGATATTCTCGCCGTGCGCACAATCGGCTTGAATTCCAGCACTGTTTTCCAGGCGGACGCCTAAAGTTGGCGTTGGCGACACGGCGCCGGCGCGCGTCCGGCCCTTATGCCGCCGGCCAGTGCGGGGTGGCGATGCCTTCGCCCAGGTCCGCCGCGACCAGGCGGCGGCGCACTTCCAGCAGTTTCTCGATCAGCGCCGGCTCGGCGCGCGCGTAGGCGTCGGCATCGGGCGTGCGCTTGACCACCACGCCGAGCAGTTCGGTGATGGCGTTGCCGATCGAGTTCTGGCTGATGGTGACGATCAGCCTGCCTTCGTCGTTGCGGTAGATCAGTTGCTTGAAGGCCGGCTGCCAGCGGATCGCATTGGCATAGCGGGCGTCCTTGATGCAGCGCTCGCGCACCATCTTGGCGGTCTTGAGGAAGTCGTTGTCGAACTGCAGCCGGGCTTCCACCTTCTCGGGGAAATAAATGTCGCGCGGCAGCGGCGCGTTGCGCGTCGACACCTGGGTGAAGAAGGTGCGGTAGAAGTCGATGAAGCCCTTCAACAGCGTGTCGTATTCCTTCCAGAAACGCACTTCCTTCAGCGCCGCCGCGCCGCCCTGGACTTCCCAGCTTGGCAGGCCCTGCGGATAGCCGGTGAGCGCGATGCGGCCGGATTCCTCGGTGCAGGGCTTGAGTATCTGCAGATCGAGTTCGGCGAAAAAAGCGCGATAGACGTCGCGCATATGGGCCTGGAACAGCGAATGCTGGCCGCCGTCGGTCAGGTTCGGATTGTCGGCGTCGGCCAGCAGCGCCTCGCGCAGCTGACGTTGGTCGAAGACGATGAAGTGGTTGTGCAGCATGCGGATGCTCGGCACGCCGGGCGAGGTCAGCGGCCAGGTGGCGTCGAGGCTGGCTTCGCCGGCCAGCACCAGGTGCCGTGCCGGGTCGGGGTAGCGTTCCAGCATGAACTCGACGATGACCTGGTTCATGCGGTTCCAGACGTTCTTCACCGCGTCCGGCACCTGGGTGCGGCGCACCGGACGGCCCAAGGGATCGAGGATGGCCTGCGAGGTGTCGTAGATGATCGAGCAGTCGAACTCGTTGCTGTGGCCCAGCGCCTTGCGGTACAGCAGCAGGCCTTCCGGGTTTTTCAGCAGGCCGTTGTTGTGCACCAGGTCGGCGAGGTTCTCGGCGCTGTTGAAGAACTCGTTGGGCTTCATGCCCTCCGGCACGTCGAGCGGGATGGGACGAAAGGGAGTGACGATCTCCCTGGGACCGGGCTGCATGGGCAGGTGCTCCGAAACGGGTTTCGAACGGGATTGCGGGAGACCGACGGCGCAAGACCGGGCCGGCTCGGCCGGTCCGGCCCACGCGCTCAGGCGGCGGCTTTCTTCTGGCCGTCGAAGAGGCTGACGACCGCGGCGGCGACCTGCTGCGAGGCGTCGGGATAGGCGCCGTGCTCCAGCATCTGCAACGCCTTGTCGCGTTCTCCCTGCTGGGCGATGCCCAGCACTTCGCCGGCGCAGCGATGGAAATGGGCGTGGCGCGACTTGAGCACCGCGAAGGTCGGCGTGTTGCCGAAGCGCTCGCCGCCGATGCCGTTGAGCCAGTAGCCGAGGGGGCACATGTCGTCGCGGGAAACGTTTTCGACCCGCAGGTTTTCCCGGCTGTCGCCCTTGATGTAGTCGCGCAGGCGCGTCTTCCACTTGAGGTGGGAGTCGATCGCCTCCTTGCCGTCGGAGGCAAGGATGAACATGCGCGCCAGCAGCATCTTGACCCGCTCCGAGGCCTTGATGTAATCGCCGCCCTGCAGCAGTTTGGTGGCGGTGGCGGTGTCGCCGGCCTGGGCCGCCGCCAGCACATCACCGGCGCAACGGTGGAAGTGGGCATGGTGAGCCTTCATGTCGAAGAAGGTTTCGGAGTAGCCGAATTTCTCGCCGCCCATGTCGTAGATCCATTTGCCGAGCGGGCATTGGTCGTCGCGCGCAACCACCTCGACTTTGAGCTGCTCGGTGCTGGTGCCGTTGATGTAGGCCTCCAGGCGGACCTTCCATTTCATGTGGGCGTCGACTGCCGTCTTGAAATTGAGGCCGGCGACTTCCGCCCCTTTTTCGTCCGCTCCAGGCTGCGAGGCGGTCGGCGCCGCGGCGGATTTGTCTTCGCCCTGCATGATGCTCTTGAACCAGTCCAGCATGCCCATGTTGTTTTCCTCCCTATTATTTTTCGAGTCTAGCAGCGGCAAAAATTCCGCCCGCTAGATTCGTCATATCGGGACATAAGCATTTTTGACTACACAGAATTGCGTGCAATCCTGTGTAGTCGATCGCACCGATTTCGGTGCAGCGTATTTCTACTTCGCGGCGAAACAGTAGAACAGGCCGGCGCCGCCGGTGCTCTTCAGCGCCTCCGGGCTGCAGCCGCGCGTGCCGTGCGAGGAGTTCCACGACTTCATGTGGCGCGTGTCCTTCAGGCCCATGCGGTCGTGATGGCCGACGATGGCCGAGCCCGCCTCGCTGCTGGTCCAGTTGGCGCAGGTGGTGTCGCTGCCCGCCGTCGAGTACATGCCGGCGGGGTCGGAGCCGGTCAGGACGTCGTGCAGGTTCACCGCATCGCCGCGGCCGCTGATGGTCTCGCCTTTCTCGGTGAGGGCGTTCTGCTTGTTGATCTTGTCCCGTCCGGAATGCAGGTCATTGACGTTCCGCGCGATCAGCACACCCTTGGCGTTGTGCCAGGGGCCCTTGCCGATGCGGTCGCGGGCATTGACGCCGGCCTCGCCGCCGGGCGCCGTGGTGCTCAGGTAGGCCCGCCAGTTGGTGCGCTTCGAGCCGGCGGCCTTGGCCAGTTCGGCACAATGCGCGTCGGCGCCGTCGAGGCCGTCGAGGTCGGCACCCCGGCCGGGGCCGGCACTGGTCAGGAAGAAACTCATGTTCCTGTGTTGCGCCTGGACATTGCTGATCATGCCGCCCGCTGCGATCAGGGCGACCAGGATTCCTGCTGGGGAAATCTTTGCGATTTTCATTGGTTGTTCTCCTCGATTCGATTGCCAATCGCGGCCCCCTGCGCACGCCGGTGAGCCACAAGCTGTTTACCGCTGTCGGCAGGCTGCGGGCCCGGCAACGGCCTGCAAAATCTATGCGTTTCGCACCGCAGCGTCAATCATCCGAAGACCTGCCTGACCGCGTACCGCGCCGCGCAAGAGTTGGCGTTGGCGACACGGTGCCGGCGGAGGCCAACGAGTTGGGGCGCATGGCCGCTCCTGCAACCACATGAACGACGAATTGATCGAAATATACGCGGGGCTCACGGAGCAGCGAAGCAAGCTCATCACCATCATTCAGGCGGCCGATTCCGGGATTGTTGTGACCGAAGCCGCGCAGACCCTGGACGAGGCGCTGGGGGCGAGTTCAAGTGCTGGCGACGGCATAGTCGCTGGCCGCGGACGCCGCCGACATTGCCGCAGCTCTGGGCTCAGATGCAATGGGCGACTTTTTTCTGGGCCGGATCCTGGTCCTTATTGTCTTTCTTCGCCTCGTCCGAATCCTGATTCTTTTTGTCTTTCTTGTCCTTGTCGTCTTTCTTGTCCTTGTCGTCTTTCTCGGCCTTCTTCGTTTCGGACGATGTCTGATCGCCGTTGGTAGCGGCTCCGGTGTCTGCTTCGCTGCCGAAGTTCCCTTCGGTACCTCCGGTGGTCGTGGTCTGGTCTTGCGGCGGCTTGGTCGGATCGCTGCGAGGGGCCTCGGGCGGTGGCGGCGCTGTGTCTGTGGTCGGCGTTGCGTCGGAGGCGACTTTTTCGAGAGCCTGGCCAATATCCCTGGGCACCTGGCTGTCTACGATTTCCGTGACTACCGGGGTGTAGGCCAGATGCAGCCCCGCTCCTATGGTCGCCGGCGTGTTGGTGTTGGCCACGAACAGGCCGCTGCCCGCCGCGACCGAAGTAGTCGTTTCCACACCGTTTATCATCACGCCACCACTGGATCGGGCCGGAAAATCAAGCCAGATGCTGTTCGGATTGATAGCCAGCAGATAGGAGCTGTTGGCCAGTGAAAGCGTGGACGCGGCGCCTTTCAGGACAAGCTTGATGTCGTTGCCGGCCTCGAAACGCGCTCCTCCGACAAGGGTGATGTCGCCCGCAACCCGGCCGGAAATATCGCCCGTTGCGTCGGTTGCATGCAGATAGGAAGAGCTGCCGCTGGCATGCAGATTGCCCGCAATAAATGCGATACCCGAATAGGGGATGCCGTTAAGGATTGAGGGCGTTGACGACGTGCCGGAAGCCGAAATCCCGCTGTATAGATTGATCGTCTCTCCCGCACTATCCAGAGCCACGTTGCCGGCGACGCTTATCGGCGCTGTAATTGTGAGCGCGCCGGAACTGCGGACTGCCAGGTTTCCACTATTGACTGTGACTGCACCGAGGGTAAGTGGCATGCTGTTGCTGATCGACAGGTCGCCGCTCGCTTGATTGACTGCCAAGACACCGCTCACGGCAAGGGTGCCCGCGGCTTGACTGAAGTTCTGGGTGACCGTCAGTCCGTTGCCGGCGGTAAAGCTGCCACCGCTTTGCTGATAGCCCGCCAAAGTGGCGGCGGAACCCACTGCAAGACTGCTGCCGGCGATGCCCAGTGTTGCGCCGCTGGACAAAAGGCCCGTCAGGGTTGTCGCCGGATTCGCGGCGTCGAAGACAACGGTGACTCCCGGCGGAATGAGGACGTTCGCGACGTTGGCGCCGTCAGGAATGGCGCCGCCTGCCCAGTTGCCGGGCGTCGACCAGTTGCCAATACCACCAGCGATCCAGGCGACGCTGGAACGTTGGGTGACACTGGCCGTCGTACTTGCCGAGGTGCTGACCAGGGTGTAGTTGCCTGCATCGGCGCCGCTCAGGTTGATGCCGTTCAGGGTAACGGGCTTTCCTGTGGCCACGTGCCTGTCGCCAAAGCTCGCGCTGTAGGCCACGGTTAGCAGGTCGCCGCTGATTCGGTTGTCGCCGATGCTTGCCGTCGCGCTCGTATTTCCGTCGTAGACCTTGTCGACGCCACCAATTGAAAGCGCCAGACTGGCGGGGGTGATGTCGGCCGTGGTGCTGCCGCCGGTGGCGGACAGGCTGTAGTTGCCGGCGTCGCCGCCGGTCAGGCTGTTGCCGTAGGTCACCGGCTTGGCGGTGCCGACGTTCCAGTCGGCGAAGCTGCCGGCCTGGGCCAGACTCACCGTATCGCCGCTCAAGATGCCCGAGACATT
>JAUYSD010000097.1 GCA_030696505.1 Sulfuritalea sp.
TCGGTGAATCACCTGCACTTCCAGACCTTCCTGCGCACCGCGCCGCTGCCCATCGAAGATGGGCGCTGGAGCCACAACGGCGGCGCCGAGCCCTATCCATGCCGCTGCCTGTGCTTCGACCGGCAGCAGGCGGCGTATGAAGTCATCGCCGAGCTGCACCAGCGGGCGATCGCCTACAACCTGGTGCTTGCGGCGGGCAAGCTCTACTGCCTGCCGCGGCGCAAGCAGGGCGAAATCGCCTATGCCCCCTGGCTGGCTGCGCTGGCTTGGTACGAAATGGCCGGCGGCTTTCCGCTGGCGAACGAAGCCGATTTTGCCCGGCTCGAAGCCGCGGAAATCGCTGCGCAGATCGCGGCCGCGGACCTGGTTGGCTGCAACATTCTGTCCGCTCGATGATGGTCATGCGCATCGAGCACATTCGCCGCAGCCTGCGCGAGCTGGGCGCCCTGCCTTGCCACGAGGAGCGCATCCTCAGGTCATGGACGCGGGCGCTGCCGCTCGACAGCGGGCCGGTGCTGCCGGAGAATTTTTTCCCATTGAGCATACGCGCCGCCTTGCCCGGCCTGGCGGCGCAACTCGCCGGCCTGGCGCGAGTGCGCACCGAGCATGCCGGCGATGACGGCTCCGCACGCCTGTTGGTGGATCTTGGCGACGGCCTGACGGTGGAGAGCGTGCTGCTGCCGCGCGACGGCGTCTGCATTTCGACCCAGGTCGGCTGCGCGGTGGGCTGCACCTTCTGCATGACCGGCCGCGAGGGCCTGCTGCGCCAACTCGGCAGCGCCGAGATCGTCGCCCAGGTGGTGCTGGCGCGCGCCCGCCGCCGGGTCAGGAAAGTCGCGTTCATGGGCATGGGCGAGCCGGCGCACAACATGGACAACGTGCTCGAAGCGATCGACCTGCTCGGCACCGCGGCCAACATCGCGCACAAGAACCTGGTGTTCTCCACCGTCGGCGACCGCCGCGTGTTCGAGCGGCTGCCGCAGGGGCGGGTCAAGCCGGCGCTGGCGCTGTCGCTGCATTCGACGCGCGCCGAACTGCGCGCGCAATTGCTGCCGCGGGCACCGCGCATCGATCCGGCCGAACTGGTGGCGCTGGCCGAAACCTATGCGCGCGCCACCGGCTATCCGATCCAGTACCAATGGACGCTGCTCGAAGGCGTCAACGACGGCGACGACGAACTCGACGGCATCGTGCGCCTGCTTGCCGGCAAGTACGCGGTGATGAACTTCATTCCCTGCAACGAAGTGGAAGGGGGCGTTTACCGCCGCCCCTCGCCGCAGCGCTGCGCAGCAATGGCGCTGCATCTCTATCGCCACGGCATACTCGCCAAGCTGCGCCAGTCGGCCGCTCAGGACATAGACGGCGGCTGCGGCCAGCTACGGGCGCGCAGCATCGCGCAAGCCGCCTGAAACTGCGGTCGAGTTTCCGTCCACCCCCGCCAGCGCCGCTTCGAGCATGTCGATGAATGCCCGCGTCTTCGCCGGCATCAGGCGCCGCCCCGGGAACACGACCCAGGCCGTATGCGCGGGCATGCACCAGTCGGGCAAGACGCGGCGTAATTCGCCGCGGCGCACGCTGGGCGCCGCGAAGTAGTCGGGCACGGCAGCAATGCCGGCGCCGGCGCGCGCCAGGTTGCTCAACAAGTCCGGCGCATTGGCCACCGCCCGCGTCGGCGGCGCGCCCTGCCAGGTCCGCTCGGCCGAGATCAAGGTCCAGGCCAGGGCTTCGCCATTGCGGCCCAGCAGTCTCAGGCTGTGGTGCGAGTCGAGCTCCTCCGGTGACGCCGGATCGCCACGCTCGGCCAGATAGGACGGCGCCGCGTAGAGGCCGCCAGGAATCACCGCGATGCGCCGCGCGGCCAGCAGCGTGTCGTCGGGCAGATCGCCCATGCGCACCGCGAGATCGAAATTCTCGCCGAGCAGATCGACGCGCCGCGGCGACAGATCCAGTTCCAGCGACACCGCCGGGTGCAGGGCGATGAAGGCCGCCAGCATGTCGGTCAGCAACTGCGTCGCGAAATCATTGGGCATCGATACCCGCAGGCGGCCGCTGGGGCGCGCCTGGCGGTATTCGCTGAGCGCCTTCACGGCATCGACCTCGGCCGCCACCTGACGCGCGTGTTCCAGCAGTTGCAGGCCGAACTCGGTCAGCGTCAGGCGGCGCGTGGTGCGCAGCATCAGGCGTTCGCCGAGCTGTTCTTCGAGGAAGGCGATGCGCCGCGATACCGTGGATTTGGGCAGGCCGATGCGTGTCGCGGCGCGACTGAAGCTGCCGGCTTCGGCGACACGGGCGAAGATCAGCAGGTCATTGGGCTCGTATTGTTCCATGGGTGGAACAATGTTATCCGATATATGGGCTTCTGTTCTTCATCAGCGATCAATAAAGTACGCATCAGATCATCAACACCCAAGGAGAGCCCAATGAACATCCTGCAAATCAACGCCAGCGCCCGCCGCGAAGGCTCCAATTCCACCCGCGTCGCCAATTCCATCGTGGCGCGCCTGCAGGCAACCAATCCGGCGGCCAGGCTCACGCTGCGCGACCTCGCCGTCACGCCGCATCCGGTACTCGACGAAGCCGCGCTCGGTGCGTTGTTCACGCCGGCCGAGCAGCGCACGGCCGACCAGGCGGCACGGGTTGCCCTCGACGACGCGCTGATCGCCGAGATCCAGGCGGCCGATGCGATCGTGCTCGGCGTGCCGATGTACAACTTCGGCGTGCCGGTGCAGTTGAAGAACTGGATCGATGCCATTGCGCGCAACGGAGTGACCTTCCGCTATACCGAACAAGGCCCCGAGGGTCTGCTCCAGGGCAAGACGGTGTATGTCGCCCTGGCCCGCGGCGGCAGCTACCGCGGCACGGCGGCCGACAGCCAGGTGCCCTATCTGAGGACCGTGCTCGGCTTTCTCGGCATGACTGAAGTGCATTTCATCTATGCCGAAGGCTTGAATATGGGCGCGGAAGCCGCCGAGCGGGGCTTTGCCCAGGCCGAGGCGGACCTGGCGGCGGCGCTGGCCTGAGCCCGCATCAGCGCAACGCATTCATCAACCCGATCGAGGAGATGTCATGACAAACCTGCAAGTCCGTACCAGTGAGCCAGTGCGCAAGTCACGCAGCGTCGAACGCCTGGTCGTCGGCCGGCCCACCTCCGACGGCGCCGGCGTCAAGCTGACGCGGGTGCTGACGCAGCCGCTGCAGCGCCGGCTGGATCCCTTCCTGATGCTCGATGCCTTTGCCAGCGACAACCCGGACGACTACATCGGCGGCTTTCCCGATCATCCACATCGCGGCTTCGAGACCGTGACCTACATGATCGCCGGCCGCATGCAGCATCGCGACAGCGCTGGCCATGAAGGCCTGCTCGAAAATGGCGGCGTGCAGTGGATGACCGCCGGCTGCGGCGTGATCCATTCCGAGATTCCGCAGCAGGAAGCCGGCGTCATGGAGGGCTTTCAGCTCTGGCTGAACCTGCCCGCCCGGGACAAGATGAGCGAGCCCTGGTACCGCGATTTCACCGCGGCCGAGCTGCCGCGCTTCGTCACCGACGGTGGCGTCGACGTCACCGTGATCGCCGGCACAAGCCACGGCGTGGCCGGCGCGGTGACGCGCGAGGCGACGGCGCCGCTGTATCTCGACCTGCACCTGCCGACCGGCACGCGCTTCGCGCAGCCGCTGCCGGTCGGGCACAATGCCTTTGTCTATGTCTATCGCGGCGAAGTGCGCATCGGCGACGAGACCCTGCCGACAAACCGAATGGCGATTCTCGCCAACGAGGGAGCGGCCGACGGCGTCGTGATCGAAGCCGCCGGTGAGGCGAAGGTATTGCTGATCGCCGGCCAACCGCTGAACGAGGCCATTGCCCAATACGGTCCCTTCGTGATGAATACGGACCAGGAGATTTATCAGGCGCTGAACGACTTTCGGGATGGGCGCCTGGCCTGACGTGCAGGCTGATTTTTATCGATGAGAGAAACCATGAATCTGCAAAAAGCATTTGATCCGCAGATTTCGCCGATCAACACGGATGGATCGGGGCGTTACTCGGTCGGGCCACGCCACCCGCCGGGTGCGCCGTGGGCACCGGCCACTGTCCTCTCTGCGTAATCTGCGCAATCTGCAGATTGAACCGAGGTTCTGCGGATGAACGATGCTTGCATGGCGTTTCGCTGGGCGCCGGGCCGCTCTGCATCGATGCCCGGCTTGCCGCCGCAATCGCCGCGCGCTTCGGTTTTCACGGCACGGCATCCCTCAAGAGTTGGCGCTGGCGACACGGCGTTGTGCATCAGGACCGCACCCAGCTGCCGAGCCGGATGGCGCCGCCGATCAGCAGCGCATAGATGGCGAAGCTGGCCGCGATTATGACGAAGAAGGCAGTCGCCGGCGCCTGCAACAGATGCACCGCAATCCAGCCGCCAACGGCAATCACCGCCAGACGCGCCACGCTGCCGGCAAGCGGCCAGAACATGCGTCCGGCGCCCTGGGAGGCGAAGAACAAAGCCAGACCGAGGCCGAACAGGCCATAGCAGGCGCCGACAATACGCAAGTAAGCGGCGCCGAAGTCGAGTACCGCGGGGTCGTTGCTGAAGTGGTTCATCCACAGCGCGGGAAATAGCGCCGCAACCATGCCGATGAGTCCGGTGATAGCGGCCACCACCGCGCCGCCGGTCCAGGTGGCGCGCAGTGCGCGCGCGTGCTGGCCGGCGCCCATGTTGGTGGCAACCAGCGCGGTCAGCGCGGTGCCGAAACCGAAGGCGATCGGAATCATCACGTATTCGAGCCGCGCCGCCACGCCGTAGCCGGCAATCGCCGCGGTGCCGTAAGTGCCGATCAGGGCTGTGGCGGCGGCGATCGAGCCGTTGCTGAGCACGGGACTCAAGGAGGCCGGTGCGCCGACGCGCAGGATGGCGCGCAGCAACTCCGGGCGCAATTGCCAGGCCGCGCGGCGCAGTTGCACCGCAGCTTTGCCCTGCAGCAGATGGGCCATCAGCACGGCGCCGGCGATGGCGCTGGTGATCAGGGTGCTGCATGCCGCGCCGGCCACGCCGAGGCCGGTCAGCGGGCCCCAGCCGAAAACCAGCAGGGGGCACAGCAGCAGATGCACCAGGGCGCTGGCCATCAGCATCAAGGACGGCAGCAGCATGTTGCCGGCACCGCGCACGATGGCGGCAAGCACGTTCGACAGCCAGACCATCAGGGCGCCGCTGAACAGCACACTGGAATAGGCCAGCGCGGCATCGAGCGCGGCACCGCGGCCGCCCATCGCGGCATAGATCGGGCGGCCGAGGCCGAGCATCACGAGCATGAACACCGCGGCCAGGATGGCGGCGATCAGCAGCGCATGCTGCGCCAGGCGGTTGGCTTCGTCGCCGCGTCCGCCGCCGAGGGCGCGCGCCACGGCGGCGGTGACCGCGCCGCCGATGCCGCCGGCCGACATCTGCAGCATCAGCATCGACAGCGGAAACACCAGCGTGACGCCGGCCAGGGCATCGGCGCCAAGGCGGCCGAGGATATAGCCGTCATAGCCGATCACCACGGTAGTCGCGAACAGGCCGATGACGTTGGGCGTGGCCAGGCGGAACAGGGTGGGCAGCAAGGGCGCCTGCAGCATGTCACGGGTGCGGCCTGTCGCCGCGCTGGCGGCCGTTGCGGCGACTGCCGCTGTCGTGCTCATCGTGCCGCCGGCCAGGCGAGCTTGCGACCCTGGATGCGACTCATGGCTGTTCCACCGGGTCGGCCTGCAGCAGCGCCGTGCAATCGTCGAGCAGCGCGTGCAGGGCGGCGACGCGCCCGGTGCCGAGCGCCGCGTTGATCTGCTGCTGCGCGTTCTTCCAGTGGCGTAGCGCCTCGGCCTGCTTGTCGCGGCCGGCTGCCGTGATGCTGATGCAGCGGCTGCGGGCGTCGGCCCCCGCTTCCTGCCGCAACCAGCCGGCCGCCAGCAGGGGCTGCAGGTTGCGGGTCAGCGTCGAGGCATCGAGACCCATGCGCCGCGCCAGTTCCCCGGGAGTGAGGTCGCCCAGGCGCAGGACGTGGGTGAGCAGCGAATACTGTGTCGTCTTGAGCCCGGCCTTGGCCAGCTCGACGTCGTAGTGCCGCGACAGCAAGCGCGAAAGCTGCCGGGTCTTGAAGTTGGTGCAACCTTTTGGGGCGTTGGTCGTTGGACTCATGCGGCTATTGTAGCTACAATAGTTGCAGATGCAAGTATTATTGTCGGCACGCTGCTCCGGCCGGCGCATACCCCACCCATTCACCGAGAGGAATCCTATGCTTACCGCCCAACACTTCAACGAAGTCAGCGTCGATCATTTGCCCGGCTATCTGGGCGTCCTGGTGACCCGGGTCGACTCGGCCGAACTGCGAAGCGAGCTTGCGGTGAACAAGTCGCACATGGCGCCCAACGGTTTCCTCCACGCCGGAACCATCGTCACCCTGGCCGATACCTCGGCAGGCTATGGCTGCGTTGCCAACCTGCCTTCAGGCGCCACCGGCTTCACCACCATCGAACTCAAATCCAACCATCTGGGTACGGCCAGGAACGGCACCATCGACTGCGTCGCCAAAGCGGCCCATCTGGGCAAGACCACCCAGGTCTGGGATGCGGTGGTCACGCACCGGGAAACCGGCAAGACGATCGCGATGTTTCGCTGCACCCAGATGATTCTCTATGGAAAGTAGCAATCCTGAGTTGATCTCGTCGGACTCTTGTTCGCCATGCAGTTCGGGATCGTGCATTGGCTTCGGCCTTCGCTTCCCGCGCAGTTGATTCGCACCGGCAGCAGCCTTCATGCCCCGCTGGACGGATATCCCGTGATTTCCCGTATCTCCCGATACAGCGGCTGCAGGCGCCGGTACATGCGGCAATAGACCTTGCGGTAGAGCTGCTCGTAGATGCGCACGTGCTGCGGCTCGGGCTGGAACACCTGGCCGACGCGGGTCATTTCGCGCACGGCGGTGGCGAAGTCGGGATGCAGGCCGAGGCCGACGGCGGCGATGATGGCGGCACCGAGGCCGCTGGTTTCAAAGAGGTGCGGGCGTTCGGTGGGCAGGTTGAAGATGTTGGCGGTGATCTGCAGCGCCGCGTCGCTTTGCGAGCCGCCGCCGGAAACGCGCACGCGTTCGATGCGCGTGCCGCCACGGCGCTCGATGCGTTCCTTGCCTTCGCGCAGCGCGTAGGCCAGGCCTTCGAGGATGGCGCGGTAGAGATGGGCGCGGGTATGCACGTCGCCGAAGCCGATCACGGCACCCTTGGCCTCGGGGCCGGGCACCTTGATGCCGGGGTTCCAGAAGGGCTGCAGCATGAGGCCCATGGCGCCGGGCGGCACGGCATTGACCAGTTCGTCGAACAGGCTCTCGGGCGCTACGCCGCGGCTCTGCGCTTCGATCTTTTCGTGCAGGCCGAACTGTTCCTTGAACCAGTTCACCATCCAGAAGCCGCGCGTGATCTGGATCTCGGTGTTGTAGTGGCCGGGCACCGCGGCCTGGTAGGGCGGGATGAAGGGCGTAGCTTCGAGGTAGCGCGGCGTGCTGGTGTTGATGGTCGCCGCGGTGCCATAGGAGAGGCAGGCGATCTCGGGCGAGAGGCAGCCGGCGCCGAGGACTTCGCAGGCCTTGTCGGCTGCGCCGGCAATCACCGGCAGGCCTTCGGGGATGCCGGTGTCCCGGGCCGCGGCGGTGCTCACCGTGCCGAGCTGCGTGCCGGCGGGGACCAGTTCGGGCAGCATGTGGCGCTTTACCGGCAGGCATTGCCATTTCCAGTCCCAGGCGGTGGCCCAGCGCCCGCGCCGATAGTCGAAGGGAATGTAGCCGACCTGGCTCGCCACCGAATCGACGTAGCGGCCGGTGCAGCGGTAGTTGAGATAGCCCGAAAGCAGCAGGTACTTGTCGGTGCGCGCCCAGAGCGCGCTCTGGTGCTGGGCGATCCAGTTGGCCTCGGCTTCGCGCGCGAAGAAGCGAATGGTGTCGCGCATGCCGATCGCGCGCAACGCCAGTTCCCACCACCAGGCCAGTTTCGGCTCGGCGTCGGCGCGGCGCTGGTCGAGCCAGATGATGGCGGGGCGCAGCGGCTGGCCGTGGCGGTCGAGGTTGATCACCGTGGCGCGCTGGGTGGTGATGCAGACGCCGGCGATCGAAGCCTTCGGTACCTGGGTGTTGGCCCACAGCCGCTGGCAGGCGGCGCACAGCGTGGCCCAGAACTGTTCCGGGTCGTGCTCCACCCAGCCCGGCTCGGGCGACTGGTAGCTGGTGATGTCGACCTGGGCCTTGTCCACCAGGTGCCCATGCCGGTCGAATAGCAGCGCGCGCACGCTCTGCGTGCCGTGGTCGATGGCGAGGAGGTAGTCCTTGCTCATGGCGGCCGGTAAATCTCCAGAAATCTGCGGCAGCGCCGGGTCGCCAGCGTCAACTCTTGAGCCGCGGCTATCGCGTTGCGATGACGGTTTGTTGCTGCTCGCCGAGTCCGTCGACGCCGAGCCTGAGCCGGTCGCCGAGCTGCAGGAAGCGGCCGCGGCCCATGCCGACGCCCTGCGGCGTGCCGGTGCAGATCACATCACCGGGCAGCAGCGTCATGAAGCGCGAGACATAGCTGACGATTTCGGCGCAGGAAAAGATCATGTCGGACGTGGAGGAATTCTGCATGCGTTCGCCATTGACGTCGAGCCACAGGCGGAGCCGCTGCGGGTCGGCAACCTCGTCCCGCGTCACCAGCCAGGGGCCGATCGGGCCGAAGCTGTCGCAGCCCTTGCCCTTGTCCCACTGGCCGCCGCGTTCGAGCTGGAAGGCGCGCTCGGAGACGTCGTGAAACACGCAGTAGCCGGCGAGGTGATCGAGCGCTTTGGCCTCGGCCACATTGCGCGTCTCGCGGCCGACGACCAGCCCCAGTTCGACTTCCCAGTCGAGCTTGCTGCTGCCGATCGGCATCAGGATCGGATCGTTGGGGCCGCTGATGCAGGTGGTGGCCTTCATGAACACCACGGGTTCGGCCGGAATCGGCATCTTGGCTTCGAGGGCGTGGGCGCGGTAGTTGAGGCCGATGCCGACGATCTTGGAAATGCCGGTGAAGGGCACGCCGAGCCGCGGCGTGCCGCGCACTTTCGGCAGGGTAGCGGGGTTCAGCGCGCGCAGGCGCTTCTGCCCGGCTGCGGTGAGTTCGTTCCAGCCGATGCCGGCGACATGGGCGGAGAGATCGCGCAGTGTTCCGGTACTGTCGATCAGGCCTGGTTTTTCGCGGCCCTTGGGGCCGAAGCGGACGAGTTTCATGTCTTCTCCTTCTGCATGCAATGAGTCAGGGGGTGGTCTTTTTGCCGCGCCAGATCGCGTCGGGTTGCTGTTCGAGGGTTTCCGCCAGCAGGCGCAGGGCATCGGCGGCGCGCGCGATTTCCTTCAGCGTGGCGTTGACGTTGCCGACCGTGGGCGATTCCTGTTCGGTCAGGCTGCGCACCGCGCCGGCGGCCTTGGCCAGTTCCTCGCTGGCCTGGGTCATGCCGGCGACCAGGCGCGAATCGGGCTTGGCCAGTTCCGCCACGCGATCGGCGGCCGTGTCGAGCCTGGCCAGCGCGGCCTGGGCCGCCAGCAGCGCCTTCTGCATCTCGGCCAGGTTGCCGCGTACGTCCTTGAGCAGCGGGCCGCTCTGGGCGTCGAAGCGCGCGGCGAGCGATTCGAGGTGGCGCAACGTGGCGTCGAGACGCTTGGGCAACTGTTGTGTCGCCTTGGCCGACATCAGCTGATTGACCGCGTCGCTGATGGCTGCCACGTCGGCGAGAAACTTGTCCATCGGGAAGCCTTCGAGCTTGGTCGCCAGTTCCTGCACGGTGGTGCGGATGGTCGGGATTTCGCTCTGTTCGGGGTCGAGTGCGGCGAAGATCGCCGGCTTGTCCGGGTGGAAATCCAGATCGACGTAGAGCTGGCCGGTGAGCAGGCTCTGCATGCGCAGGCGCGCGCGCAGGCCGCGCTCGACCAGTTGCCGCACCGTCGCGCGGTCGCGCAGGTCGATCGGTTCGCCGCCGCGCGTGCGCACCACCTGGGGCTCCAGCTCGATCGTCACCGGCACCAGGAAGCGGTGGCTTTGCGGGTCGAGTCCGAGCTGGATCTGCGTGACGGTGCCGACCTTGACGCCGAGGAAGACCACCGGCGCACCGACCTGCAGCCCCTGCGCCGCCCCCTCGAAATACATCATGTGCTGCTTGCGCTCGCCGAACCAGCTGCCGCCGGTCAGCAGCAGCGTGGTGACGACGGCCAGCGTCAGCGCACCGAGGACGAAGGCGCCGATCAGCGTCGGGTTGGCCTTTCTGCTCATGCCGTTCCGCCCCGGGTGAGGAAATGACGGACCTTGGGATGACCGTTCTTCAATGCGTCCTGCGGATGCCCGGTGGCGATCATGGTGTGGCTTTCGGAATCGAGATAGATCGAATTGTTGCCGATGCTGAGTATGCTCGCCAGCTCGTGCGTGACGACGACGATGGTGGTGCCCAGGCTGTCGCGCAGTTCCATGATCAGCTCGTCGAGACGGCGCGCCGTCAGCGGATCGAGGCCGGATGAAGGCTCGTCGATGACCAGGATGTCGGGATCGAGGGCCATCGCGCGCGCCAGTGCGGCGCGCTTCTTCATGCCGCCGCTGAGTTCGGAGGGGTAGAAATCCTCGAAGCCGGCCAGCCCGACCAGGGCCAGCTTGAAGGCAACGATCTCATCGACGCGGGCCGGCGTCAGGCCCGTATATTCGGCCAGCGGCAGCGCGACGTTCTCGGCCAGGGTCAGCGAACTCCACAGCGCGCCGCCCTGGAACAGGATGCCGAGGCGGCGCTTGAGCCGCTGCTGCGCCTCGGCTTCGGCATTCCAGAAATCCTCGCCGCTGTAGAGCACGGCGCCGGCCGCCGGCCGCTGCAGTCCGACCAGGGCGCGCATCAGCGTGGTCTTGCCGCAGCCGTTGCCGCCCATGACGACAAAGATGTCGCCCTTGTTCACCGTGAAGTCGAGGCCGCGCTGCACGATGAAATCGCCATAGGCCATGGCGAGGTCGCGTACTTCGATGTGGGCTGTCTCCTTCATATACCGAGCTGGTAGTAGACGACGGTCATGATCGAGGCCGCAATCGTGATCAGCAGGATCGCGGTGACCACGGCGGAGGTTGCCGCATGGCCGACCGCCTCGGCGCTGCGTCCGCACTGCATGCCGCGCAGGCAGCCGGCGAAGGCGACGATCGCGCCATACACCGTGCCCTTGGACAGGCCGACCGCGAACTGCTTGAACTCCAGCGCGCGCAGGGTTTCCGTGTAGTACTCGAAGACGCCGATGTCGAAGATGGTCAGCGACACCAGCAATCCCGCGAGCATGCCGATGAAGGCCGAATAGAGCGTCAGCAGCGGCACCATCAGCATCAGCGCCAGCACGCGCGGCAGCACCAGGAAGTCGAAGGCCGAGATGCCGAGCGTCCGGTAGGCGTCGATTTCCTCATTGACCTGCATGGTGCCGAGCTGGGCGGCAAAGGCTGCACCGGTGCGGCCGGCGATGATGATGCCGGTCATCAGCGCGCCGATTTCGCGCACCATGCCGATCGCCACCAGGTCGGCGATGAAAATCTGCGCCCCGACCAGCTTCAGCTGATCGGCGCCGAGGTAGGCGAGGATCAGTCCGACCAGGAAGCTGATCACCGAAACGATGGGCAGCGCCCGCGGTCCGACTTCCTCGATCTCCAGCCACAGGTCGCGGGCGCGGAAGCGGGCGCGGCCGGCGACGAGGCGCAGCAGCGACAGCACCAGTTCGCCGAGAAAGTTCAGCATCTGCGGCGCGCCATGAACGAACTCCAGGGTGGCGCTGCCGACCTGGGCCAGCGTTCCCTGCGGGCCAGGATCGCGCGCGGCCAGCTTCTGCTCGGGTACCGCGGCGGCCATCGCCAGCAGGCGTTGTGCGCCGGGCGGCAACCCGCTGTTATCGACCGCGATGTCGCGCGCAGCGCAGGACTTGCTGATGCCGGAAACGAAGGTCAGCAGGCCGGAATCCCAATCAGAGAGTTCGCCTGCATCGAAACGGATCTGGCGCACCGGCGCCGCCAGCCTGGCTTGCAGGGTATCGGCCGCGGGCAGGTGCTGGTCGATGCGCCAGCGCCCGCCGAGCGCGATCACCAGTGTGGCGGGATCGCCGGACGGGCTAACTTCGAGCTGCCATGCCTGTGCGCCGCGCATGGCCGCAGGCGTCCGGCTATTTCTTGCCCAGTCCGCCGAGCAGCGCCGCCACGGCTTTCTGCGGGCGCGTCACGGCGGGCTTTTCGGTGCCGACTTCGACGGGCCCCAGCTTGCTGACGTAGGGCTTGTTGGGGTCGAAGTCCAGGCGTGGCAGGCGCGGGTCGAGGCGCGGCACGTGGGCGGCGGGCGCCGGCAGATGCGGCGGCGGGCGGCGATCGTGCGGCTTGACTTCGCGTTCGCGGCGGCGTTCTTCGTGCTCGCGGCGATGGCCGCCGCCCGTGCGTTCGCGCCCGCGCTCGCGGTCGCGTTCCGGCGTCGCCGTGCCGAGATTGAAACCGGTGATTTCGACACGCTCGATCGGGCGCTTGATCAGCCTTTCGATGTCGGCCAGGCGCTGGCTTTCCTCGGGCGCGAACAGCGAGGTGGCGTTGCCGGTCTTGCCGGCGCGCCCCGTGCGGCCGATGCGGTGGATGTAGTCCTCGGCCGTGTGCGGCAGTTCGTAGTTGATGACGTGGGGCAGGTCGTCGATGTCGAGGCCGCGTGCGGCGACGTCGGTGGCGACCAGGACGCGGATCTTGCCCGATTTGAAGCCTTCGAGTGCCTCGGTGCGCTGCTGCTGGCTCTTGTCGCCGTGAATTGCGTCGGCGGCGATGCCCTGGCGTTCGAGATACACCGCCAGGCGGCTGGCGCCGAACTTGGTGCCGACGAACACCAGCACCTGTTTGGCATTTTCCTCGTCGTGCGTCAGCAGATGCACCAGCAGGCTGCGCTTGAGGTCGGAGGCGACCGGGTAGACGCGGTGGGTGACTGTCTCGGTGACCATGTTGCGGCGCGCGACCTCGATCAGTTGTGGCGCCTTGAGCATGGTGTCGGCGAGGTTTTTGATCTCGTTGGAGAACGTGGCCGAGAACAGCAGGCTTTGCCTTTCCTTCGGCAGCATGGCGAGGATGCGCTTGATGTCGGGGATGAAGCCCATGTCCAGCATGCGGTCGGCTTCGTCGAGCACCAGCACTTCGACGGAATTGAAGCTGACGCTTTTCTGCTGCACGTGATCGAGCAGCCGGCCCGGCGTGGCGACGACGATCTCGCGGCCTTCGCGCAGTTCGGCGATCTGCGGCCGGATGTCGACACCGCCGTAGATGCAGACCGAGCGCAGCGGCAGGTGCTTGCTGTAGGTGACCACGCTTTGATGCACCTGCATCGCCAGTTCGCGCGTCGGCGCCAGGATCAGCGCGCGCACCGGATGGCGCGCCGGCGAGGGCGAGGAACTGGCGTACTTGGCAAGGCGCTGCAGCAGCGGCAGGGTGAAGCCGGCGGTCTTGCCGGTGCCGGTCTGGGCGCCGCCCATGACGTCCTTGCCGGCCATGATGATCGGGATGGCCTGGATTTGGATCGGCGTCGGCGTGGTGTAGCCGGCGTCCTGGATGGCGCGCAGCAACTCGGGCAGCAGGCCGAGCTGATCGAAAGTTGGTGCTGGTGGTACGGCGCTTGCGCTGCTGTCCTGGGTGCCGTCGACGGAATGGGTGATGCCTTGCGTGGTCGCGTTCAATTGAACTCCTGAATCGGCCTGCCCCTCGCGGGGAACCGGTTCAGGCGGCGAAGCGCTTGAGGGAAATGCGGCGGAATGCCGGACTGGGCGCCAACCGGCAGGGCGCGCATGGCGCGTATTGTATTACAGGCGGCGATGCCTACGCTGAAGCCTGTCGCGGCGCGGCCTGCGCCGTTGTCATGGCGCCTTTCCGAGCAGGCGCAGCGTGGCCTGGAACAGCGGCTGGTCGGCAGCGCCCAGCGCCTCGACGCTGGCCAGGTGATGGCGGCCGGGCAGGGGCAGGTCGTGGCCCGGGCAATGCGGCCAGGCTGCGCGTATCAGCCGGTTCTGGCGCCGGAACTCGGCGCTTTCCTCGCCGCCGACGGCGGTCAGCAGCGGCGCCGCGAGTTTCGGCCGGTAGGCGATCGGGCTCAGTCGTCGCGCCATCGCCGCGTCGAGGCCGAGGTCCTGCTGCAGGAAGGGCGTACGGACCAGAGGCAGCAGGTCGTAGATGCCGGAAACGCAGACCGCGCCGCACAGCAGTTCCGGCGGCAGGTCGGGCGCCATGAGCGGCCAGTCGGCGGCCAGCATCATCGCGGCGAGATGGGCACCGGCGGAATGCCCGGCGACAGCGATGCGGCGCGCATCGATGCCCAGCTGCGGCGAGGTGCGGTGGAGCCAGGCCAGCGCGCGCAGCATCTGTCGCACCATGTCTTCGATCGATGTGGCGGGCGCCAGGCCGTAGTTCGGCATGGCCACGGCCACGCCGGCGCGCACGAAGGCCGGCGCGAGAAAGGAAAAATCCTGCTTGTCGAGCGAGCGCCAATAGCCGCCGTGGATGAACACCAGCAGTGGCGCGTTGCGCGCAGCCGTCGGGTAGAGATCGAGCGTTTCGGCGGGCGCCGGGCCGAAATAGTAATCCTGCTCACAGCGCAACTCGGCGCGTGCTGCGCGCGATTCCTCGCGCCAGCGGGCGAAAATCTGCGGATGGTCGGGGATCGCGGCGCGGGCGTTGTATTCGCGGTCGAGTTGTTCGGGCGTCAGCATGCGGTGGCCCCGGTACGGTGCCGCGCTCCGGGCCTGGCGTTTCACGCCAGCTATTTTCCCGCGGCCTTGGAGGCGCTGCGTTTCAGCGCCGCGAGCAAATCATAGAGCTGGCCGCGCTGCTTTTCGTCCATCCCGGCGAACAGCTCGACTATCCAGGTTTCATGCGCTTCGGCCATTTTGCGGAAGCTGCGGCGGCCTTCGCCGGTGAGCTTGACGATGTAGGCGCGCCGGTCCTTGGGGCTGTCCTCGCGCACCACCAGGCCTTCGGCGACCAACTGGTCGGTGATCCCGGTCACATTGCCGCCGGTCACCATCATGCGCTTCGACAATTCGCCCATCTTGAGGCCCTGCGGCGAGCGTTCGAGCTGAGCCATCAGGTCGAAGCGCGGCAGGGTAATGCCGAACTCGGCGCGCAGACGCGAGCGGATATGATTTTCGATCAGGTTGGTGCAAGCCAGCGTGCGCAGCCACAGCCGGAGGTCGGGGGCGTGTTCGGATGTGGCGCGGGTTTCGGTGTCAGAGGCGGCAGCGGCGGGTTTCTTCGACATGTAGGTTGGGCGCTTGCAGGTGGAGCGCAGTTAATATATCGACGCCTAAAATATCAAAACCCGCTCATTTCCGCAACTGATATGAAGCCAGAATCCTGCGGGACGCCTGCGGATTCAGGCGAAATCGGGATTGAGCACGGCGCGCAGCACGGTCCGCTTTTCGCCGTCGCGCACGCGGCGGGCAAACCACCAGACGGCGCCTTTCTTGATGGTCCAGTCGGCCTCCGCCCCGCCCAGCAGCTGGGCGGCGACGCGTCCCAGGGTCGGCTGATGGCCGATGATCAGCACCGCACCGCCGTGGTGGGGCCAGCCGGCGACGGACAGCACGTCGGCGGCCGAGGCGCCAAGACCGAGTCTGGGCTCCACCTCATAGGGCAGTTCCAGTGCGTGGGCGGTCTGTTGCGTGCGTTCGGCGGGGCTGACCAGGACTTTCCGCTTGTGCGGCAGGTGGCGGTGCAGCCAGCGCGCCACCTGCTTCGCCTGCTTTTCGCCGCGCGCGCTGAGGCGCCGCTTGTGATCCGGGAGGCTGTCGTCGCCGTCTTCGGCTTCGGCATGACGCCAAAGTATCAGGTCCATCCAAGTATCTCCAGTGAAAGGGGGCAATGCTGAAGCATTGCCGTTACCTGCATATTATCGTGCGCTGCCGGCGTCGAGCCGCGGCAGGCGCAAA
This sequence comes from Sulfuritalea sp., assembly GCA_030696505.1. Lineage (GTDB taxonomy): Bacteria > Pseudomonadota > Gammaproteobacteria > Burkholderiales > Rhodocyclaceae > Sulfuritalea. The sequence goes on from JAUYSD010000097.1 coordinate 15,964, forward strand.
CGGATCAGGCGTGTTCGCTCGCTGGCGATGTCCGCCAGCAGCCGGGAGTAGCGAGGGCCGTGCCAGCCGCCGATCAGGGTGACTGCCTCGCGCAGGCGCGGATCATCGCCGGCGCAGTCCATCAGCAGGGCACCGGCATTGGTCAGATCATTGAGCTGGCCCAGTGTGTCCTGGGCCACCGCGAGCCGCTGCAACGCGCGAGCGTATGTAGCGTCCGGCGCCAGGGGCGCAAAGAACTCCAGCGCATAGCGCAGACGTTTGACGCCGATGCGCAGGGCATGCAGCGATGCCGGGTCTTCGAGTTGCGCCGCCGCGGCCAGGCGCCGCAGTTTCCTGCGCAGGCGCCGCAGGCGTTCCGCAGCGAAGCTTTGCAGCGGGATCACGGCGGCGTCGGCTGGCGGCTTCGGGTGCAGGGATTCGAGCGCGGCGAGCAGGGTGCGCCCATAGTCGGGCGCCGCGAGCAGGGCC
>JAUYSD010000047.1 GCA_030696505.1 Sulfuritalea sp.
GCTGGGCATGGGCACCGGGATTGCGCCCTTCCGCACCCTGATCCGCCAGATCTACGAAAAGATCGGCGGCTGGAAGGGCAGGGTCAGGCTGTTCTACGGCGCCAGGAGCCCGCTGGACATGCTCTACATGAACGACGAGAACAACGATCTCGCCAACTACTACGACCAGCCGACCTTCAAGGCCTTCCAGGCAGACAGCCCGCGACCGCATTTCGACGTGCCGGTGGCGCTGGACCAGGCCCTGGCGCAGAACGCGGCCGAAGTCTGGGACATGATGCAGCGCCGCGATACGCGGGTTTTCATCGCCGGCACCGGCAACACGCTGGCCATGCTCGACCAGGCCATGGTCGAACTGGCCGGCTCGGCCCGGGACTGGGTGGCGGTGCACGACAAACTGCGCAGCAGCGGACGCTGGAGCGAAGTGCTGTACTGAAGGCGGCGGGCCCGTCTTCAGCGCGGGCGTAGCGTCACCGCGCAGTGCAGCTGCCTGGGGCACAGCACGGCGCGTACCAGTCGTTCCGGCATGCCTTCCTGCCAGGACGAGTCGGACGGGTAGGAGTAGATGCGGATGTTCCAGACCGCACCCGCTTCGCGCACCAGTTGGATGTTCGCCTTGAAGGCCTTTTCCGCATCGGCACCCGAGCGGTGCAGCTCGTCATGCAGCAGGTTCAGCACGGCTTCGGACTGCGGGTCGATCAACTCCGGATGCGCCAGGTCGCGGTCTGCGATGCAACGGATGTAATGCGTATAGATCTGCTTGCCCTCGCCGCCGATCCAGCAGTCGAAGCCGATGTCCGACTGCGTTGCTTCAGCCATCTGGGCGCGGGAGGGGCCGATCGCCAGCAACAAGCCGCATAGAATCGCACAGGCATATCTCATGGTGAAATCATACGCCGGCCGCGGCCAGTGTGACGCGGAAGATTGGCGCCGCCCGTCCACGAGTCGGCCACGGCGATACGCAAGCCGCCATCGATGGACATCAGTTACTATATCTAAAGTACAAGGTCGTCGAGCTGTTATCCAAACCATTCGAATGAACAATCATCACGATCGCGAGCTGGAACTGTCGGTGCGGCTGATGGAGCATCTGGTCGTGCCGACCTTTGTGCTGGATGCCGACTGCCGGGTCATCATCTGGAACCGGGCCTGCGAGCGTCTGACCGGCATCAAGGCCGGCGAAGTCATCGGTAGCCGCGAACACTGGCGCGGTTTCTACAATGAGCCCCGTCCCTGTCTGGCCGACCTGATCGCCCAGGGGCGCACCGGGGAGATCGACGCGCTCTACGTCGATCACGATCACGCGGCGACCGATGCCGTGCCGGCCCACGGTCGCCGCGCGGAAAACTGGTGCGTGATGCCGCAGTTGGGCACCCGGCTTTATCTCGCCATCGATTCCGGTCCCATTTTCGACGAAACCGGCAAGCTGATAGCCGTGGTGGAGACCCTGCGCGACATGACGGCGCAGAAGGAGGCGCAGGAGGCCTTGCAGCGCCTGGCCAACCGCGACGGCCTGACCGGGGTGGCCAACCGGCGCTGCCTGGACGAAACCCTGGAAGCCGAATGGTCGCGCGGCACGCGGGATGGCAAGCCGCTGTCCCTGGTCCTGCTCGACGTCGATCATTTCAAGGGCTACAACGACACCTTCGGCCACCAGGGCGGGGATGCCTGCCTGAAGGCGCTGGCCGCCACGATGGTGACGTCCTGCCTGCGTTCGGTCGACCTGATCGCGCGCTTTGGCGGCGAGGAATTCGCCGCCATCCTGCCCGGCACCACGGCCGACGGCGCGCTTACGGTGGCCCGGCGCATCGGCGCCGGGATTGCGGCGCTGAACCTGCCGCATCCCGGCAACGATGGCGTCGGCCATGTCTCGGTCAGCCTCGGCGCGGCCACCGTGGTGCCCGATCGCACACACCAAGCGAACGAGCTGATTGCGGCCGCCGACCGCGCGCTGTATGCGGCAAAGGCGGCCGGACGCAATTGCGCAATGCATGTCGAGCAACTCGAAGCAGGGCAACGGCTGAATCAGGTGCCGGCGGCCTGATGCCCAACCCGCATCTATGGCGAATGCCGCGGGCATTGCCGCGGCGATGCCGTTCGACTTTTGAAATTCGCTGCAGGTAGAATCCGGGCATGGACACTACCCGCCTTTTTGGCGTTGCCATCGTCATTGCATTGATTGCCTTGGCGGGTGTGCTGACCACCCAGCAGTCCGCATCGCCGCCGCCGCTGCGCATCGGCCTGCTGCATTCCCTGACCGGCACCATGGCGGCCAGCGAACGGCCGCTGGTGGATGCGGCACGACTGGCGGTGGAGGAAATCAATGCCGCCGGCGGTTTGCTCGGGCGGCCGATCGAAATCGTGCTTGCCGACAGCCGTTCTGATCCGGCGGCGGCAGCAGCCGAAGCCGAACGGCTGATCGTTGCGGATGGCATCAGCGCACTGTTTGCCTGCTGGACCTCGGCCTGTCGCAAGGCGCTGCTGCCGGTGGTGGAGCAGCAGCGCCATTTGATGTTCTATCCCCTCCAGTACGAAGGCCTGGAACAGTCGCCGAATATTTTCTATACCGGCCTCGCGCCCAATCAGCAGATCCTGCCCGGGACGCGCTGGGCCCTGGACCATCTCGGCAAGAAATTCTACCTGCTGGGTTCCGACTACATTTTCCCGCGCACCGCGAACCGCATCATCCGCGACCTGGCGCGAGCCGGCGGCGGCGAGCTGTTGGCCGAGCGCTACCGGCCGCTGGGCGACACCGGCTTCGACGCGATAGTCGCCGAACTGCAGGACATGAAACCGGACGTGGTGCTCAATACCCTGAACGGCGACAGCAATCTGCATTTCTTCCGCGCCCTGCATGCCGCCGGACTGGATGCCTTGCCGGTGATGTCCTTCAGCATCGCGGAGGGCGAGTTGCGGGCGATGGGCCTGGCCAAAGCACATCCCAATCACTATGCCGTATGGAGCTACTTCGGCAGCCTGCCGGGGGAGGCGAACCGTCGGTTTGTCGCCGCCTTCCAGGCGCGCTACGGCAAGGACCGAGCGACCAGCGGTCCGATCGAGGCGGCCTATGTCAATATCAAGCTCTGGGCGCAGGCGGTGCGCGACGCCGGCAGCGCGCAGCCCGGCCTGGTCAACCTCCTGATGGCGGAGCAGAGCATCGCGGCGCCGTCCGGACTGTTCGCCGTCGATCGCTCGACGCGCCACATGTGGCGACCGGTGCGCATCGGCAAGGAACGCGCCGACAATGGCTTTGATCTGGTGTGGGATTCGGGCGTCGCACTGCGGCCGATGCCTTTCCCCGACTATCGTTCGCGCGCCGCCTGGCAGCAGGCGCAATTGCCGCCATGAAAAAACTGCCGCCGCTGATGATTATCGCCCGGCTGTCGATCAGCTACCTGCTGGTGGCGGTTCTGCCGCTGGCAGGTCTGGCCCTGTATTACCAGGCCTCGTTCGCGACGGCGCTGCGCAAAACCGTGCTGCAGAACCTGGCGGGTATTGCCGACAAGAAAGTC
>JAUYSD010000147.1 GCA_030696505.1 Sulfuritalea sp.
ACACCTCGATCCGACGCGCCGCAGGCATCATCAGCACATCATCACCAGGCATCATCAGCACACCAAGCCACCTCGACACGTCGGCCGGGAGACTCCGCGATCAGATCAGCCCTGGGAAGGTGGGGTCAAAGCCGCGCTTACAACTTAGAACGTCGAGGCAATGATTAACGGGAAAGAGTGCGTTGGCACACGTTGGCCGCATGTTGGCCGCATGCGCGAACGCCTGCTGGACCAATTCGGTGATCCGTATTCCGGGAAACCTCAGTAAAGGCGCAAGTGTGTTCACCTGGCCCCTCAGTTTTGGCAAAGGTGAGGCTCCCAGCCTCTTTCATATCATCTAGGCCAATCCATGCGACACCCGACGCTTTAGGCAGATGTTGCGATGCGCCGCGTCGTGGGTACGCGCTATTCGGCTGGACGGTAGGCGAGCGCAAACACGGTGAGAGCCGTTCGCCCAAATACTCCATTGATAATACGAGAGCCTAGCAACGACGGGCGAGCGCGATTGATAATGCGCGCTTGAAAACAACTGGCTGCCCAATCTAGCTCCAGTGTTATGTCCAGAAAGTCCAAATAGGATCCCGTAGACGGCGCGTATGCCTTGTAGACGCTTTCTTTTATTGAGAACAGGACTTTAGCGGTTTCGCCCCGGTTGTAGGGGGCCCGGAGCGATGCTCTCATGATTTCAGAGTCTGTTGTGATTATCGTCTCAAGCTCTTCCTTAAGGCTTGAGGCGTCCTCCACGTCGAAACCAATAGCCTGAATGTCCCTCTCGAAGGCAACGACTGCACCGCAGAAGTGGGCGCAGTGCGAGATGCTTCCGACGACCCCGCGGGGCCACACGGGTGCACGGCTAGCGTGGGCGTGAATCGGTAGCGGTGGAACCGACAGTTCCCCAAGGGCAGATCGGGCATAGATTCGGCCCGCGCGGAAGTCTCGGATGCGCTCCGGCGCGTTGCGCTCTACTAAGTGCCATTCGGACGGATAAATCTCCCCTGCCAGGGGCTCCAGCGGCCCTCCTGCAAATCGAGCGCCCTCCGGAAGAGAGGCGGCGATTGCCTGCCAAACGTGGCGCGATTCCTGCATCAGGCCGCTCCGTCGTCAGCTCTGGTGGGGTGAGCCACGGCGATTACCACCCGGCGGCTACCACTCGCGCTGAGACTAGCGCCGAGTGAACTGGCTGCGCCCTGGTTGGCAATTTGCGTCCCAATTTGGGCGAAAACGGCCCTGCACAAGTAACGGAAGATCGACCTAGGCCGTTGCGTTGAGGGGCCGGAAGCGAGCGACACGCGGGTCATAGGCGCCTCCTTCGGCCATAGCAAAGGTTGCTAAATGCATGGACAGTCGCTAGAGCAACCAATATCGACATATGCGGGCTAAAATATATCGCATATGGCGTTTGGCTGGTCAGGTTAGTCCGCTAGACATCACGGAACGAGAATGACGAGAGACGTTGACCCCGATCTAAAGCTAAAGCTAGCGAGCGATATCGTCGTGGCGTTCCTCACGAACGGTTCTATCGGTGCAAGCGAGTTGCCGCGGCTTGTCGCCCAGGTGCGCAACGCATTGGAACGCGATCTTTCGATCGAGCAGCATATCGCTTCAGATTCGAAGCCAATTGATAGTTTCACGCCAACTCCGCCCAGCATGAACTTCGAGCGCGAGAATGTTCTAGTGGCTGACGGCTCGGCAAGTGAAGAGCTGCTATCTGCGCCGATTAACACGTTACGACTTGTAGATAATGGCCAGCAACCTCAAGCTAGTGATCCGATCCCTGCTGTTCCGGTCAATGAGTCCGTCCACATGGAATATTTGATCAGCCTTGAAGACGGCAAGCACTATAGATCTCTTCGTCGTCATTTGATGGCGAAGTACGGAATGACCCCCGAGGCGTATCGCGAGAAATGGGGGTTGCCGAGCAGCTATCCTATGGTCGCGCCAAGCTACGCCATGCAACGCTCGGAAGTCGCTAAGAGGAGCGGGTTAGGGTATTCGCGAAAGAAGGAAGCCGGCAAACGTCAGAAGGAAGCTGGCAAGGATCCGTTGGCACGCTAAGTTTCGGGCGGGCCGACTTCACTTTTCAAGGTTACAAGCTCGCGTTCGGCCAGCGCAATAAGATTGAGTGCGGCGCGGTGCTGCCCGCGGGAGATTTCGCACTCCGGCAGGGCGGCGAGTAATTCGCCAGCATCGATGGCATGGAAGATCGAAATTAGCGTTTCTACGCGTTGCCTGATGGCGTTTGAATTCGCTCGATGGGGGCCTGTCCATTGGACGACTTCGCCAAAATCGGGAACCATTCGCTTCCTCTCCAAACGAAATGAATGCTACGAGTTGCCGCGAATACTTATACGCGGCGCCCGGAGTTCTATTTAGGGTAGAGCATCATATCGCTGTGAGACTGTCTAGGGGTTTTCTGCCTTAAGTCGTTCAAATGCGAACGCGCGGAATGGTGGAATGATCTTCTCCCGAAAAGTGGACGGGGATAGGCGCGCTCTGCGCTCAGCGTCGGCAGGGCTGTTGTAGTCCGGGGGAGAGTGCAGGCGGCGGTGAATGTAGAGCGCTGGGTGTACTGTAGCGGTCCGTGCGGGCCTGGTCGGCGGGTGGAGTAGAGCCGGTGAGGACGCGCCCCGTCTGCAGGGTGTGGAAAAAGCTCTCCATCGGGTCGTTGTCCCAGCAGTCGCCGTTGCGGCTCATCGAGGGGGTGACGCTGGATCGGGCCAAGGCTGATCGGCAGGCCTTGGCCGGGTACTGTATGCCGCGGTTGGAGTGGTGGATCAGGGCTGGGGGCCGGCCGCTAGCGCTCGATGGCCATATGCAGAGTGTCGAGGGCGATCTCGACGCGCAGCGTCGGGCGCACGCACCAGCCGACAGTCTTGCAAGTGAAGAGGTCGAGCAGGGTGGCGAGGTACAGCGATCCTAGCCGGTGGGGATGTGGGTGAGTTGGGCGAGCCAGACCTGGTTCGGAGCCTGGGTGGTGAAGTTGCGTTCCAGCTGGGTGGGCTCGATTGGCGTGGCGGATGTCGGTCGTGCCGGTGCGCCGGGGCCAGGCGTCCAGACTGCGGAGCCGGCCCGGCGCATCAGCCGCTCGATCCTGAAGCGCCCGATGCGGCGGCCGTGGCCGCGTAGCACCGCGCGCCCCCTGGGCGAGCCGTAGTCCCCCTGCTGTCGGCGTGGATCCCGGCGCATGTCGTCTTTCAGGGCGCGGTTGCCGGCCGCGCGCCGGCTCCAGACACGAGCGCCAGGCTTAGTAGCCGCTTGTCCGCAGACCCAGGACCCCGCACATCACCGAACCGGCCAGACGCTGCGATGCTCATCGACGAACCCGGACTTCATCGGGGGGCCTCTCCGAAGATCAGCGCGTTTTTTTGGGATCCGCGCCCGCTCGTTCTCGCGCCGCAATCGCGCGACCTCCGCGGCCAGATCAGACGGCGACGGCGCTTCGCCTGCGCGGAGGGCCACGCCGCCCGGTCGCCTGCGCCCCGAACTGCGTCATCCATCGCAGAAGCACCGTCTCGTGCAGACCCAGCTCCCGCGCCACCGCGCCCACCGACAAGCCGCTCGTGCCTACCCGGTCGGCCGACTCGCGCTTGAACTTCATTCCCCCGTGCGTCGCACGAATCGCTGATGCTGAGGCCGCAGGCGATAACCGAGGGCGTGGTCGCCGACTTCCTCGCGTGGTCCAAGGACTATGCCGCAGACCTACGCACCGATATAGCGCCTGCGGCCCTTCGAGACAAATTCGAGCGTCTGAACCTGATGAACGACGCCGCCACAATCAGCAGTTCGACGGGGCGCGCCTTGGAGGCAGCCCAGAGTCGTCGCGCAAGACCCACGACAGCTACTCTTCCGCACCCCGCCAGCAGTACCCGTTCTGGCTACAACATCGACGTTAGCGATGCTCCCCAGGCCCGGTGTACGCTCCTCCGCTATCTAAGGTTATCGGAAATCTAGGGGGGGCAGGGGTGCTGCTGGCGGAAGGTCTCTCGGGCCCAAGCTAGTACGCAGCTATACCTTCTCTAGACGTGCGATCTAATAGGTGCCGCAGTTCGGATATCAGCAAGGACGCTCAGGGTGCGCTGTCTTCCCAGAGCGCCAACAGCCACGCTACGCTCAACTCGATGCATTTGAGCACACTCGATCCTATCAACTACGGCTTCGACCTGAACAACAGGGAGATTGCAGCCCTCATTTGGTTGGCCGTGATCGCGCTTTGGATTTTGTCGCTGAAGCAAACGCGGCCGAGCGCGCTCATCCTGGTTCGCGGCTTCTTCGTGTGGCCGCTGCAGCGGGTGTTTCTAGCGATGACGGCTTACACCCTCGGTGCCGTTGTCACCCTATCGAAGCTGAACCTCTGGGAATGGACCAACCTCAAGACGACTGTCATGTGGTGGCTCATAGTCGGCTTCGCGTCGATCTGGCAATCGCTGCGCGTCGTTGAGGAACGCGGCGCCTTTCGAAGGTTGCTCATGGACGCGGTCAATCTGACCGCCGCGATCACGTTCATCGCCGAGTTCGGTAGCTTCCCGCTACTTCTCGAACTCCTGGTTCCGGTGCCGCTCACCTTTATCGCGCTGATGCTTGCAGCAGCCCCTTATCAGCCGGGTGCCGGGGTTCTCGTTAAACCGCTGACCTGGATCACAACAATGGCCGGGCTCGGATATGTCGTCTGGGGTGTGCACGAGATCATGAAAGCCCCATCCGCGTTCCTGAACTGGAACACGTTGCGGGAATTTGGTGATCCGATCCTTCTCTCAGTGGCCTTCATTCCCTTCCTGTATTGTCTTGCCGTCTACACGATCCACGAGACCACCTTCACAACGCTCCACATCATTTGGGACAAGCCAAAGCTTGCCGCCTACGCGAAGCGGCGGGCGCTGTGGTCCTTTGGCGCCGATCTCACGGGTATGAAGCGGCTCGCCCGTGATCTGAAGATCAACGACATCAAGGATCGCAAAGGTGTTGACGACGCCATCCGTCAGATCAAGCGCCTCAAGCGACGGGAAAGGAGCCCCCCGACCGTGCCGCCTGACCAAGGCTGGTCGCCGTATGAAGCGATCCGTTTTCTGGAGGCGGAGGGTGTACTCGCGGGTGACTGGCACTCAAGTTTTGGCGAGTGGCGGGCCGAAGCGTCCGTGGTCAAACTGGACGACGGAAGCCTGCCGGACAATGTGTCCTTCTATCTCTCAGGCACTGAGCTCGCGACCACACGCCTGGTCCTTGCCTTACACGCCGACAACCGAAACGGCACGGCCGCCGCATCTGACGCGCGCTTCTACGCCATGGTGCAAGCTCTTTTGGCACGGGCCATGGCGCCCGAAGAAGCGGCGTCAATGCTCGTCCGCCTCCAAGTCGGGGACGTCGTGATCTGGCAGGATGGCTGGAGGTTCGCGATGAAGCGAGACGAGTGGGGGCACGCAAAATTCGGCGGATACTCCCGAAATTTCAAAATGAGCCATAACGCCCATGTGCCGAATGAGTTTGACGATGAGTTCTACGAACAACCGATCGTCGAGTAGTTCCGCCCAGGGTCAGTCGATAGATGGCCAACCCGAAACGGATCGTCAGGTCAGCTAAGGGCTCCTAGCCGAAGTTCGGAAGGTCCGCTGTTCGGCTGAATGCGGGCTGCGGCCGAGCCCTGTCCGAGTCGGGCTCTGGGGAGACCTTCGGAAAGTTCGCTAGCAGCGTCGGCTAGCTGTGAGTGATGTAAAGTGATTACACACTAGGGTAGGCGAACGGCTCTCTCTCTAACCTAACCAGTTCTGCTACCCCTAGCAGGCCTTGCCTTCGATCTTTGACAGAGTTGTCTCGGACATCTGCATATAGCCCAATGAAACGTCCAATACTCTCACTTACTTTGGCATCGATGTTTCGCCAGATTTGCTCGTCGTTGCAAAACCAGTAATGCTTTCCCCAACCATCGATCATCCCGTCAAGTCGGCGAAGGGTGCCGAGGAGAGTGTGAGTCCGTTCCGAAAATTTGCCCTCTTGCACGGCTATCAATGATCTCCGGCCGTTGTCGAAAAGCGTTTCAACTGAAGTCAGAAATTTCGCCTGCGCCTTTTGCCCTGGTCGGATCGCACCGGGACAGAAGTTGATTCCGAGGAAATCGAAGCCGTCATTGATCGAACAGCCGGCTTTGGAACTCTTCTCGGGCGACATCTTCATTCCAAGATCCTTCAACAAACCTTCAGCGCGCCGTAGTCTTGCCGTCGCTGCTTTCAAAGTAGGGGCAAGAATAATAAAATCGTCGATATAACGAATGCATCGACAATCACCCTTATTCATTTCCTTGTCGAACGCGGCGAGAATCATATTTCCGAGAAGAGGGGATAGAGAATTCCCTTGAGCAACGCCGATATCTTCAATCGGCCAATCGCCACCCGATCTTCTAATATTATCAATGTTTTCTAATTCGACCGCGATCGCATCCTCGAAGAAGGACGTGAATGCAGAATCCCCAGTCGCATGTTGTACGATCGCGGTCACTTTTGATTTTGGGATTCTCGTAAAGAACGCTTCTATGTCGGCGCAAGCTACGAACCGAGCTCCTTCGCCGATCGAATCTAAGACTGCTTTGATCGCGGCGGGAACGGCTGATGCGCGTTCGGCGCGCGGAATCTTACCTCCATCCGGGAGGTGCTTTGCCTTATCTGAGCGAATTCCACCAAAGCTATATGGTGTCTTCACGAATGGTTTGACTCCGGGGATTTCTACAAGAACATTCAAAATGGCGCGCTGAACAATACGGCTTTCAACTGGAGCAAGGACAAGCGGGCGCACCTTTCCGGTTTTCTTCCCTTTTGAATCGAATTTTGGAACCGGCACGCCTCTTGCCGGAGGGAACTCGAACCTGCCGCGTGAGAGTCTGTGGTGCAGAGACCGGAGCTTCGATGACGAGTCTTCGCTGAAAGCGGCAATCTCCGCTTTTGTATCCGGTGATGTCGATGACCTGCCATTCTCGCTAATAGTGCGCCAGGCACTTTCGAGATTGGGGATAGATCTAACCGTTTGGAGTAATGTCTTTTTCAAGCGTCTTTGGGGTTCTGTCAGTTAGCCTCACCCGCCCGACGGAGTGCTGAACACCGCAGCGGTTCCTTTCGGTCCTTGCCGCGCGATCGAGGTTTCGACTTTCGCCTCCGCCCCGCCGTAGAAGGTGGGCGCGGTCCCGACGGTCTTCCCGCCTGCCGCGCTACCCACTAGAATCAACGGAA
>JAUYSD010000341.1 GCA_030696505.1 Sulfuritalea sp.
GGCGGAACTCGGCGGCGATGTTGTCGCCGCGCAGCGTGATGACGCGTTCGCCGTCGACATATACCGGCGCCACCGGCGCCTCGCCGGTGCCGGGCAGCGAGATGCCGATGCTGGCATGCTTGCTTTCGCCGGGGCCATTGACCACGCAGCCCATCACGGCCAGCGTCATGTTCTCGACGCCGACGCGCGCCAGACGCCATTCCGGCATGCGCTCGCGCACATAGCTCTGGATGTCCTGCGCCAATTCCTGAAACACCGTGCTGGTAGTGCGGCCGCAACCGGGGCACGCCGCGACGAGCGGCGTGAAGGCGCGCAGGCCCATGGTCTGCAGGATTTCCTGGGCGACGATGACTTCGCGCGTGCGATCGCCGTTCGGTTCCGGCGTCAGCGATACGCGTATCGTATCGCCGATGCCTTCCTGCAACAGCACGCTGAGCGCGGCCGTCGAGGCGACGATGCCCTTGCTGCCCATGCCGGCTTCGGTCAGTCCCAGATGCAGCGGGTAGTCGCAGCGCGCTGCCAGTTCGCGGTAAATCGCGATCAGGTCCTGCACGCCTGAGACCTTGCACGAAAGCACGATGCGATCGCCGGCCAGACCGACTTGCTCGGCCTGCGCCGCCGACTCCAGGGCGGAGGTAACCATCGCCTCGCGCATGATCTCGGTGGCATCCTTCGGCTCGGTGCGCCTGGCGTTCTCGTCCATGATGCGGGCCAGCAGTATCTGATCGAGGCTGCCCCAATTCACGCCGATGCGAATCGGCTTGTCGAACTTGCAGGCGATTTCGATCAACTGGGCAAACTGCTCGTCACGCCGGGCGCCCTTGCCGACGTTGCCGGGATTGATGCGCAGCTTGGCCAGGGCTTCGGCACAGGCCGGGTGCTCGGTCAGCAGCTTGTGGCCATTGAAATGAAAATCGCCGATCAGCGGCACGTCGACATTCATCTGCGCCAGGCGCTCGCGGATCTTCGGCACCGCAGCGGCGGCTTCGCGCGTATTGACCGTGATGCGCACCAGTTCCGAACCGGCGCGCGCCAGCTGCGCCACCTGCATCGAAGTGGCGAATACGTCCTCGGTATCGGTATTGGTCATCGACTGGATCACGATCGGCGCCGTGCCGCCAACGCCAACTGTTCCCACCATGGCGAGACGGCTCGCGCGCCGCGCTGTCGACTCTCTTGACGGCATGCTCATTCCAGGCTGAACCGGGCGACTTCTTCGCGGGTGTGCGGTTTGAGATCGATGCTGCGTTCGCCCATGTACAGGCGAACGCCGGAGGCCTTGCCGATCCAGACCTGGAACGGTGCCTTGCCTTCGACGTTCTGCCGCGTACCCGCCGGGTACTCGCCGACATACACGATCTTCTGTGTCGCGTCGCGAATCTCTATCCAGGACCGATCGTCGAATTCAACCCGCAGGCCGCCGGACGACGGCGCACCCGACACGACGCCGGAGCTTTCGGACTGTTTCTCGGGCGCGGATGCCGGCGCGGCGACCGGCTCGGCGACCGGTGCCGGAGTTGGGGCAGCAAGCGGACTGGGCGGGGCAACGGCAACAGCGCCATCCGTGCCGAGCAGGCGCAGCGTCAAGCCCTCGTTGCCCGCAAAGGTCAAATACCAGTAGGTGGCCAGCACCAGTACGACGAGAAGGACGCCGACAGCAATGAGTTTGGGGGGAATCTGCTCGACGAAATTCGCATGCTCGGCTTCGCCCATGTTGGTAGGCGGGCGCACGTCGGCCTCGGGCACCGGCACGGCCGGATCAAGCTGGGCGAGCAAGGGCGCTGCATCGAGCTTGAGAAACTTGGCATAGTTGCGCACCAGACCACGCACCGCAGTCGAGCCCGGCAGGCTGGCGTAATCATCCCGCTCGAGTGCCTCGATCTGCCGCGCGCTGAAGCGTATCACTTGCACGACATCGGCAACCGACTGGCCACGCGACTCACGCGCCCGGCGCAGCACGGACCCCGGCGTGTTCGACTCCAGCGACTCGGCAAGCTTCACCTCGTCCAACGCGGCCGGTTCGGTGTCCAGGCCCTCAAGCGCCCGCGCTTCAGTCATATTGCCCCTGCGCCAACAAACGCTGTTCCGGCGAACCGAGGAAGCGACGCCGCAATTGCGTTGCATAGCGCGCCTCGGCCTCGCGATTGCCCAGTTTCCGCTCGATACGCAAAGCGAGCCAGATCACCTCGGCAGTGGGTTCCATCATTTTCTCGATATCCGTGGTCCACTGCCGTGCCTCGGAATGGCGCCCGGTGCGATAGGCGATATCGGCCAGCCAGAACAACGCCTGGGTATTGGTCGGCGACAGGCGTAACGCGGTCAGCAGATAGTCTTCCGCCGCCTTGTCTTGCTTCAGGCGCAGCGAGCATATGCCGGCATTGGTATAGGGCTTGGTCGGTGTCGTGTACAGCGGATTCTGCGCTGCTGCCATGAAATGGCTTATTGAAAGTTGCTCGCGGCCGCTCTGGCAGAGGAACCAGCCATAGTTGTTGCTGATTTCCGGATCACCTGGCGCCAGGCGCAGGGCCTTCTGAAAGTTTTCCTCAGCCAGCCGGGTTTCGTTGAGCACCATGTGCGTGAGGCCCAGCAGATTGTATGCCGGTGCGTAATTGGGATCAGCCGACAGCGCAATCCGCGCTTCCTCGAGTGCAATCGCGGAACGCCCATCGAGCATGTACAAGGACCCGAGTTCGGTATGCACCTTGGCGCGTTGCTGTTGCTCGTTTTCCGCCGGCTGAGCGGAAACCGCCTGTTGCGCACCCTGGCCGGAGCCGCCCCCGGTTGCCGTGCAGCCGGCCAGCAGCAGTGCCGTCCAAATCGCGACTAGGGTCTTGTTCATGGGTGCAGTTCGACTCCGGCAGTGGTGCGGGTATCGGAGGCCGCGGCACGCAGTACACGTCGCGACTTGTCCTGCACCTTGCCGGCGAGTTGCCCGCAAGCTGCATCAATGTCGTCACCACGCGTCTTGCGCGTCGTGGTGACGATGCCACC